>CAIVSQ010000367.1 GCA_903908605.1 uncultured Anaerolineae bacterium | reverse complement strand
CTGCCGCTTTTTGATTTAATATTCAGATGCGGATGACGAAACCGCAGTAATCGCATTTTACAGAGTCTTGCCCGCGTAAAACAACCTGGCCCATATTGGCGCCGCAGGATGGGCACTGCGAGGGAATCGCCTTGACTTTATCTGCAACGGCCTGGTCGATCGGTACCGTGCGATCCTTGTCGAAATCGCGGATTTTGGCTCGGTTAATCAGTTTCAACCACTCAGTGCATTCCTCCCAGATGTGCAGGTGCACGGTTTCAATGGGCGAACCTTCTTTGAAGCGAATATCGAGATGGTCCTCGTTTTTTAGCATACCCAGCTTGGATGTAGTTACCTGGTCCACCAGTGCCACCGGGATTTCCCATTTTAGTTCCTGTACTTTTTGGGTTTCCGTGGTGATGAAGAGGAATTTCTTGGTGGCAATTTCCTCTTTTTGTTCAAAGATCAGCCGCTGGTCGGTTAGGTACAGGATCCCGTCCGGGTCTTCCTTGCGTTCCTTGACATCCTTTGCCCAGACAGCCTTGACCGCATGTAGGCCGGCCTCGGTGGGCAGAAGAGTAAATTTAGCTTCGGCCAACTGGGTGAGCATGTAATCAATGGAATTCAAATGGCTATTCAGTGAATTGACCTCGCTGCTGAATGAGTCAAACATGCCATTGAGGGTTGTTTCCGCTGAGCGCACTTTGTCTTCCAGCATACTCATTTCGTTTTCAATGACAGACATCTGTGATCTTGCGACGGCAATATTGCCCCGAGAACCATTAAGCTGGGTCATTTTCATCTCAATGGTGCGCATTGAACTTTGCAGTGAGGCAGTTTGCTGGTTGATCTGGTTAAGTAACGGCAGGTGGATCCCTTTCCACTGCTGTGGGAACGCCGCTGCCTGGCCTTCCAGGTATTTTTCAAACACGTAGCCATCGGCGCGCAGTTTTACCAGGCGTTGGGGCATATTGTTCAATGTGGTTTGCAGGTCCTCGATGGCGTTTTGGACGTTCTTAAGGCGTACATTGTCTTGCATCCATCCAACCCTGGTTTGGAGGGCGCTAATATCGCTGGCAAGTTGTTCGGTGGGTGAGGGTGTTGTCATGAGACCTCCAAGGAATGAGCAGTAATGAAATGTAGGATGAGTATAAACGAAAACAGCGCATGATAAAATACTTTCACAAGGCCAGTTGCAAAAGAACTCGCAGTTTTCAACAGATGGCCTGACTGTTAAAAAATTCCCAAAAGGTGGTTGAACCATGAAAATTGCTGTTGCTTGTGACCATGCCGGTTTCCCGCTGAAATCAACTGTGATTGAAATGGCGTGTTTGTTGGGCCATGAAGTGACTGATTTGGGTACCGATAGTGCTGAGACGGTGGATTATCCAGATTTTGCCGAAAAAATAGGCCGCGCGCTGCTGTCTGGGCAGGTTGATCGTGGAATATTATTGTGCGGTTCCGGGGTTGGCGCGTCGATCGCGGCCAACAAAATGCACGGTATCTATGCCGGGGTATGCCACGATACTTACTCTGCTCACCAGGCTGTTGAACATGATGATATGAACGTCCTCTGTATTGGCTCGCGTGTCATTGGGCCGGAGCCCGCACGAGAAATTGTTCAGGCTTACCTGGGCGCGCGTTTTGTGGGCAATGACCCCGGGCAAGAACGCCACAAACGACGCGTGGCCAAGGTGCGCAAGCTGGAACAAGAATCCTGATGGTCTGCCAAAATTTATGAATACACCCATCCAGGATTTACTCCAACTCGGTCAGTCGCTTTGGTATGACAATGTTCAGCGCAGCCTGTTGGCTTCTCCCGCTTCTGGTGGTCCCAGTCAATTGGGGCTGTTGATTGAGCGCGGCGAAATCCGCGGGGTAACCTCCAATCCCACCATATTCCATAATGCCATTGCCAATTCAAACGATTATGATGCCGCCATCCACTCACTTGCGGGTTCAGGCATGAGCGCAGAGGATATATTTTGGGAGTTGGCGGTTGAGGATATTCGTACGGCGTGTGATTTGTTCCAGCCTGTCTATGCCGATACATCCGGCGGCGATGGATATGTCAGTCTCGAGGTCAACCCAGCCCTGGCGCATGATAGTGCCGGGACAGTGGCCCAGGCTGGTTGGCTGTGGCGCAAGGTGGATCGCCCCAATTTAATGATTAAAATCCCTGCCACCCATGCCGGTGTGCAAGCGCTGCGCCAGGTGATTGCTGCGGGGATTAATGTCAACGTCACCCTGATCTTTTCACTTGAACGATACCGCGAGGTGATCGAGGCATACCTGGGAGGGTTGGAGGACTGCTTGCTGAGTGGCGGCGATATTGAAAATATCCATTCAGTGGCTTCTTTTTTCATCTCGCGGGTCGATTCGGAAATTGATCCGAAATTGCCTGCTGATTCACCCCTGCGTGGCAAGGCGGCCCTCGCTAATGCCAGGTTGGCTTATGAGGAATTCCGTAACGGATTTTCCGCCCCGCGTTTTGGAAAACTACAGTTGGCAAAAGCCAATTACCAGCGTCCGCTATGGGCTTCCACCGGGACGAAAAACCCGGCCTATTCTGACACAATGTACGTCGATAATCTGATTGGACCGGCGACAGTCAATACACTGCCACCCGCTACGTTGGAGGCCTTCCGGCAGCATGGTCGCGCTGCCATGACGATCATGGATGGTCTCGAAGATGGTCGCCAGCTGTTCTCCTTGCTAGAGGAACAGGGTATCTCTATTGATGCGGTTACTTCTGAATTGGAACAGGAAGGCGTGCGTGCTTTTGAACAGGCTTTTACAGCCTTGCTCGGCAGCATCCAAACCAAGCACACTGCTTGAGTTCCATCTGTAGGGGAGTGCTATTTTTGATTATTTATTTCTTTAACAAGTTTCTTTAGCCTGGCTTGATCGAGCCTGCCTAAAAGCCTGAGAACAAATGGCTGGCTCCCTAGCCAGCCAGCTATTTCTCCCAGTAAGGCGGTGATTCCCGTGGGGTGGCTGGGCAGGGTCATTGCCTGGCTGAAATCGACCTTGCGTCCATCGATTAGGAAGGTATTCCTCCCAACCCGCTGGATGGTGGCCTCGTGTTGAAGAAATGAGACCAGGGCTTCGCGTTCGGTTTTGGTCAGGAATTGCGGCAGATCAGAAGTAGCTTTAAAGCGACAAACAGCAGCCAGGTCTTGCAGTAATTGCATCTGACCTGGTTCGAGTGAATTTCCCCGTGTGCAAAAATAAGCCACATCTGGGTCGGTGTGGACCAATGGAGCCAGCCACATGCGGTTGATGCTTGTACGAATGGCATTTTTGGCTGATGGAGTAGCCGGGTTGTAGAGAAAAACAGCATCACGCTGGCTCTCCCAGAGCGCGGCGACATCCGGACCGATGCGCAGTGCATCACTCAGCCCAAGGGAGGGCAGGATAGGCGCCCCACAGGTGAGCAGGTAGGCATCCGCTCCGAGGCCTGCGCGGATTGCTGTAAGTCCATCGCGGTACGCGGCTTCGCGTGGTTTGCTTTGGTAACGTTTACCCGGTAGCGCGCCAGCGTAGAGAAAATCCAACTTCACGTAATCAAATCCCCAGCTGCGCACCTGTTTCATCAAGTTTGCGAGCCAGCCCAGCACCAGTGGGTGGGTGGTATCAAGCGCATAAAGCGGCTCGCCCCAATTAAACCCGGCAGAAATGGGTTTGCCATTTTCATCCTGTAAGACCCAATCCGGATGGCTGTTGTACAGTTTTGAAGAGGGTACCACCAGTAGTGGAGCCAGCCATAAGCCTGCTTTACGTCCGGTTGCGCGGATGGTCGTGGTGAGCCCCTCCATGCCCGATGGGAATTTTGCATTGGGTTCCCAATCTCCAATCGCTAATTGCCAGCCATCATCGACTTGCAGCACGTCAAAGGGTACATCCGCCAACCCGGCGAAGGTGGCATGCAGTACCTGTTCGTCGATGGCGGTATAAAAGCTGTACCAGGAGCACCATACCTGTTGGGTGGCCTGGGCGGGTCGTTTGCCAAGCCTTTCGCCCAGGAAATGGGCATAGGCCTGGAAAACCTCGTTCTCCGGTCCATGTGCAATGAACCATTGCTGTAATTCACTATCGCTGGCGGCGTTTTCATACCAGCCCTGCAGTTGCCTTTCACGCAGCTGAACGTGGCTGTCCAATCCCAGAGCGCCGAGAAGCAGGATATTGCCATCGGCCAACTCCACTGCGCCAACCCAGGATCCGTTGGGATGCGGGTGCCGGGCGTAAACGGGGTCGACCTGCAATGGATGCAGCAATGCTGGTTTGGATACCGGCAAAGCCTGCAAACCCGTCCACCCTGCCAGCGACCAGGATTGCCAGCCATGCGTGTAGTATGCTTTGGTTCCTGCCGGAAGTTGGACGGAGATGTTTGTACTCTCCAGCAGGTAGCCGTTGTCCATACGCTGAAATGTTTCACAGTTGCAGGGGAATTGAGCGGTGCCAAATTGAAGGTTGGTCATGTTTTCCTCGTTAATGAGTTGATACGGGCTCCATTTTATACCCGACCGCGGAAAAGCGGGGCCACGCATGGGTTATTCTCCCGCAGCATGGCGATTAAATCAACAGATGTCTTGTCCAGTCAGGCCGAACTGGTTATAATTGTGTGTGTTAGTAGCGATGATGGAAACGAGTAGGCCTGTGGGTCTGTCAGCGAATCCGGGATTGGTGTGAGCCGGATCAGAAAACCAGGTTGAAAATCCTTCCGGAGCTTCGATCCGAAAGCGCGAGCGAGTAAGAAAGACGGCGTCGTACCCGTTAATGATACGAGAGGCTGCGGAAACAAGTCCTCGACAAAGTGCCTGCTTGGCAGGAAACTGGGTGGTACCGCGTGGGTTATTTTTTCCCTCGTCCCTGAGTGGACGTGGGTTTTTTGTTTAATTTTGGAGGTCAGAATGTCGTTTAAACCTGTCACACCCAAACTTGATGTGCCGGCTATGGAAGAGGCCGTGCTGAAGTTTTGGAAAAAAGAAAAAATCTTCGAGAAGTCCCTCTCGACCCGGGAGAATGGGCCTGAATATGTCTTTTACGAGGGGCCGCCGACTGCCAATGGCAAACCGGGTGTGCATCATGTGCTGGCTCGCGCCTTTAAAGATATGTTCCCTCGCTACAAGATCATGCGTGGTTATCATGTCTCGCGCCGGGGTGGTTGGGATACCCATGGCCTGCCGGTTGAGATTGAGATCGAAAAACGGCATGGCTTTACCAATAAACAGCAAATTGAAGAATATGGCATTGCCAAGTTTAACGAGGAATGTCGAAAATCCGCTTTCGATTACATCCAGGATTGGGAACGTCTGACCGATCGAATCGCTTTTTGGGTCGACCTGAAAACCGCCTATGTAACTTATCACAATGAGTACATCGAGTCGGTCTGGTGGATTCTGCGCCAGTTCTGGGATAAGGATTTGCTTTACCAGGGTTTCAAGGTTGTGCCTTACTGCCCACGCTGCGGAACGCCACTCTCGGACCATGAGGTTGCGCTTGGTTACGATGAGGCGGTCGATCCGTCTGTATTCGTGCGCATGCCTTTGATGGATGAAGAAGGTACATCCCTGCTGGTTTGGACAACCACTCCCTGGACTCTGCCTGCCAATGTGGCGGTGGCAGCCGGCGCCGAAGTGGATTATGTCAAGGTGGAACACGCCCTGCCCGAGGGCGGCATGGAGAAATTGATCCTCGCCCAGGCACTGCTTGAAAAAGTGTTTCGCGGCGAGGAATACCGCGTGCTGGATACCTTTAAGGGCAAGAAGTTGAAAGGTACCAAATACAAACCATTATTCACCTTCATGCCGACTGACAAACCGGCTCACTATGTCATCCTGGCTGATTTTGTGACCACTGAAGACGGTACCGGTCTGGTTCATATCGCCCCTGCTTTTGGCGCGGATGATATGAAGGCTTCGATGGAAAACGATTTGCCGGTGATCATGACGGTTGCCCCGGATGGAACCTTCATCCCCGAGGTTACACCTTGGCGGGGCGTCTTCGTCAAGGATGCTGATGAATCCATCAAGACCGACCTGCACAACCGCGGTTTATTGTACCGGGCTGAAGCCTATACACACACTTACCCGTTCTGCTGGCGTTGCAAGACTCCGTTGCTGTACTACGCGCGCGAGGCATGGTATGTGCGAACCAGCCAGTTCCGTGACAAACTGGTTGAACTTAACCAGGGCATCAACTGGGTTCCCGAGCACCTGCGTGATGGGCGTTTTGGCAACTGGCTGTCCAACAACATCGACTGGGCACTCTCGCGTGAACGCTACTGGGGCACCCCCCTGCCTGTTTGGGAGTGCGGGGATTGCCGACACCAGTACTGCATCGGATCGGTGGAGGAACTCAGCCAGCTTTCTGGCAAGGATCTGACCAATCTTGATATGCATCGTCCGCATGTGGATCACGTTCATTTTGCCTGCCAGGAGTGCGGTGGAAAGATGACCCGCGTTCCTGAGCTGATCGATGTCTGGTTCGATTCAGGCGCGATGCCTTACGCCCAATGGCATTATCCCTTTGAGAACAAGGAAATGTTTGCCAACCAATATCCGGCGGATTACATCTGTGAAGCTGTCGATCAGACGCGTGGTTGGTTCTATTCGTTGCATGCGATCAGTACCATGCTCTTCGAAAACGTGGCATTTAAGAACGTTTTGAGCCCGGGCCATATCCAGGATGCCGAAGGCCGGAAAATGTCAAAATCCCTAGGAAATATTGTCCAACCATGGGATGTTTTGAACATTCATGGCGCAGATGCATTGCGCTGGTATCTCTACACCGCCACCCCGCCGGGTAATGAACGCCGTTTCTCGATTGACCTGGTTGGCGAGGCGTTGCGTACCTTCACCATTCCGCTCTGGAATGTGTATTCGTTCTTTGTTACCTATGCCAACCTGGATGGCTGGACGCCCGCTTCTGCAACTGCGCGTGGCAAACTGGCTTTCAGTGACCTGGATAAGTGGTTGCTCTCTGAGTTGAATACACTGGTGCGTGGTGTGACCGCTGCCTACGAAGGCTATGATCCTACCAACGCCACCCGCCCGCTTGAAAAATTTGTCGAGGTTCTTTCCAGCTGGTATTTGCGTCGCTCACGTCGCCGCTTCTGGAAATCGGAATCGGATACTGATAAGCAGGCCGCTTATACCACGCTGTACACTGCACTTGTGACACTCAGTAAACTGATTGCACCTGCCATGCCTTTCCTGGCGGATGAGCTTTATCAGAACCTGGTGCGATCGTATTACCCGGACGAACCCGAATCGGTGCACCTGGCCACCTGGCCAGATGTGGATGACTACCTGATCGACGAACAGCTCAATAAGGACATGGAACTTGTCATGCGCCTGGCTTCGCTCGGCCATGCCGCCCGCTCAAAAGCGAACCGCAAGGTACGTCAACCCTTGGCCGAAGTGGCTTTCTCTACGCCCAACTTCGCCGAGCATGGTGTGGTTCGACAGTATGACGACCTGTTGATGGATGAACTCAACGTCAAACATGTGCGCATGTTGGATGCCAGTACCGAAGCGCTCCATCACACCGTCAAGCCACTGCCCAAGCAACTGGGGCAGAAATATGGCAACAAGTTCCCTGCCATTCAGAAGATGATTCTTTCCCTGGATAGCGAGACTGTAGCACATGCCCTGATGACGGAAGGCAAAGTGAATGTGGTGGTCGATGGAGAGGCCTACGAGATCCTGCCCAACGAGGTGGAAGTTAAATCACTCGCTCGCGAAGGTTTCGCGGTGGCCGAGGAAGGTTCTTATGTTGCCGCCCTGGTGACAGACCTGACCCCCGACCTGGTGGCTGAAGGCATGGCACGCGAGTTTGTGCGCCGCTTGCAGGATTTCCGCAAGGAAAGCGGACTGGATGTGGCCGACCGTATTCGTGTTTACTTGGAAGCCTCACCGCTGCTCAAGAATGCCATCCTCAAACATCATGAATACATTACGGGTGAGACCCTGGCGGTTGAGTTGAGTTTTGGTGCCAAACCAGAGGCTGCAAAAGTGATTTCCGACAGTTTTGATGGTGAAACGGTGACCATCGCCTTACTAAAGGTTTAATCTGATCAAAGAGGGCGTGCCCAATCCGGCGCGCCCTCTTTTTTACCTGGTACTCAATTGGTTGGCTGGGGGAGATGCGTAAATCGGACAAAAAGCATCTTGAAAATATGGAATAGTTGTTCTATAATCTTTGTGTAATCATTCAACTGGCACTTAGGCAAACGTCATTTTGTGAGAATTTATTTCAGCAAGGAGCCCTTCCGGTTCAGGCTGATGATTTCACAAAACTGGCAGTAGCTGAAAAACAGTGGTGTTCACAAGAGTAGAATTTATTTATTGGTGTGTTTGTTTTATTCACGAGAGGAGTAGCAGACAATGACTGGTGTACGTGTTTTGGTGGGTACCCGCAAAGGGGCATTTATCCTCACTTCCGATGGGAAAAGATCCCGGTGGGAGATAAGCGGCCCGCATTTTCCCGGCTGGGAAATTTATCATATCAATGGCTCGCCGGCCGATCCAGACCGGTTGTATGCCTCGCAATCATCCGGTTGGTTTGGCCAGGTAATTCAGCGTTCGGATGATGGCGGCCGAAGCTGGAACCCGGTTGGAAACCAGTTTGCCTACGATGGCAACCCGGGAACACACCAATGGTTTGATGGTTCCCAGCGTCCCTGGGAGTTTAAGCGCGTTTGGCGCTTGGAACCTTCTCTCACCGATCCTGATACTGTCTTTGCCGGGGTGGAGGATGCCGCCCTGTTTAAATCCACAGATGGCGGTCACAACTGGCAGGAACTGGCGGGTTTACGCGCTGCCAAAGGAAATTTGTGGCAACCAGGCGCAGGTGGGATGTGCCTGCATACCATTTTGCTCGACCCGGAAAACCCGAAGCGCATTTTCGTGGCGATTTCTGCAGCGGGAGCTTTTCGGACAGACGATGGTGGTCAGACCTGGCTCCCGATTAACCGCGGACTGAATTCCCCCTTTGAGCTACCCGATTCCTCGGCTGAGGTTGGGCATTGTGTTCACAACCTGGCTATGCACCCAAGCCGGCCGGGGGTACTGTTTATGCAAAAACATTGGGACGTGATGCGCAGCGACAATGCCGGGGATGTCTGGCATGAGATCAGCGGCAATCTGCCGAGTGATTTTGGTTTCCCCATTGTTGTACATGCTCATGAACCTGAAACCATTTATGTTGTGCCGATCAAAAGTGATTCCGAACATTTCCCTCCCGATGGCAAACTGCGTGTGTACCGTAGTCGCAGCGGTGGCAATGATTGGGAAGCATTGGTGAATGGCCTGCCACAGCAAGATTGCTACGTGAATGTGCTGCGCAGCGCCATGTCAATTGACCGGCTTGATTCCTGTGGTATTTATTTTGGTACCACTGGTGGACAAGTGTACGCTTCAGCAAATTCTGGCGACACCTGGGATGCGATTGTCCGCGATTTGCCCGCCGTGCTGTCTGTTTCTGTTCAAACTCTGCCATGATACGCGTCATCCTGCCCACCCACCTGCAGCGCCTGGCGGGAACGGGCCGCGAGGTTCGCCTGCAAGTGGCCGGAGAAGTTACCCAACGGACGATACTGGATGCGCTGGAAGCCAGTTATCCGCCCCTGCGTGGAACCATCCGCGACCAACTCAGCCAGAAAAGGCGACCATTCATCCGCTTCTTTGCCTGTGGGCAGGATGTCTCGCTTGATTCTCCCGATGACCTATTGCCTGCTGGCATCGCCGAAGGGACAGAGATTTTCATGATTGTGGGTGCCATGGCGGGGGGGTGACTCTTTGTTTATGCTGGAATATCGAGCTTTTCACTGGTCGAACTCTCCCGTGGGCAGATCCAATGCTCTCGGGATGTTTGATTCATTGTGTGAACGTGTATAATTTGTTCACCGGCTTTTCGTAAGCCAAAATTCGAGATCCTGGAGAATTAAATATCATGACCACATCAGAGAAGCTACCCCTTCACCGCCAGATTTACGCTTATGGTGTTCACCTCTTCACTGCCACCGGAGCAATTTGGGGTTTCCTGGCGGTATTGGATATATTTAGCAATGATGCGGACAAATGGAGGCGGGTTGTCCTGTGGATGGTGCTGGCCATGTTTGTCGATGGTTTCGATGGCATGTTGGCCCGCTGGGCGAATGTCAAAAAATATGCCGCCGGGGTTGATGGTGCGCTGCTGGATAATATCCTCGATTATTTCAATTACGTGGTTGTGCCGGCCATCCTGCTGGTAAAAACAGACCTGCTGCCTGCCGGTTTCAAATTGGTCACTGTATTCCTGATACTTTTAACTTCGGCCTACCAATTTACCCAGGTGGATGCCAAGACCGACGAAAGCAACGATTACTTCTTCAAAGGTTTTCCGTCTTACTGGAATGTAGTCGCCCTGTATATGCTGGTGATGAAACTCAATCCCTGGATTAACCTGGCGTTTCTAATTGTGTTCAACATCCTGGTATTTGTACCAATTAAATATGTGTACCCAAGCCGTGATACGCGCATGAAAAAAGTGACCCTGATCATGTCTTATCTTTATGGCATTATCGGTATTTGGGGTGTCGTGCAGTATCCCGATGTCCCCCGCTGGGTTGTTTGGGCTTCGTTTATTTACGTGGGTTATTATATTGTCCTCAGCCTGTGGCCGAGGAGCAAACCCTTGCCTGCCTTCAAAGGATAAAAAGTGAACCATTTACATTTATCTTCGTTTTCCACGGAGCGTGATTTCCGCCTTGCGATTATTGAGGCCGGGCGGATTTGTTATGCCAGCGGACTGATGCACGCCAATACCGGTAATATTTCAGTGCGCATGGGCAACGATCGGATCGTGATCACTCCTTCCGGAGTATGTAAAGGCCGGTTGGAACCAGAGGATTTACTGGTGATTGACCTGGATGGGGTCATCCTGAAGTCAGATAAACTGCGCAGGCACACCTTTTCATCTGAAGCGCCATTGCATCTGGAAATATACCGGCGTCGCCCGGATGTGCGCGCTGTGATGCATGCCCACCCGGTACATGCTACTGCCCTGACTGTGGCTGGCATTCCCTTCCCGGTGGATGTGCTGCCAGATGTGCTCGCTGGCCTGGGGCCGGTTCCAACCACGCGTTTTACGTTGCCTGATGCGCATGATACGGCCGCAGCCATCAGTGAATATGTCAAGGACCATAGTGCCATCTTGATTCGCAATCACGGCGCCGTAGCCTATGGTACTGACCTGGAAGAAGCCCTAAACCGGTTGGAGCAACTGGAGAATACCGCTCGCACTGTTCTCACCGCGCATTTACTTGGCAAGGTCAACCACCTGCCCGACGAAATCATGTCTGCCATGCGCGAGAAATACTTGCGTACCAGGGAATAATCCCGTTTTTGTGTCGTTTTCGATGGATAACTTATTTATTTCACGGGTAAACGTCGCCACAGCTGAGCTGGTGGAAGCATTTAATCGTCTCATGCCACAGTTAACCAACGCGGCCATTCCTGGTTTGGATGAATTGCAGAAAATCCTGGATTCCGAAAGTACCCTGGTGGTGGCTCGTTACCCTGGGGCGCTGGGACCGATTGTGGCGGCGGGGACCTTGGGTGTTTTTAGGACACCGAGTGGTTTGCATGCTCATGTTGAGGATATTGTCGTTGATTCATCTCTGCGGGGTCAGGGGATTGGCCAGGAACTGGTGGAGAGTTTGTTGCAAATTGCACGTGAGATGGGTCTGCCGGGCGTATCGCTGACCTGTAATCCGCGGCGCGTAGCGGCCAACCGGTTATATCAAAAAATGGGGTTCAAGAAATGGGATACCAATACCTACTGGTATGAACTATAACCAGGCTGGCAGAAATGATTCACAGGGAGTGCCATAAATGATGAAATCCAGCGTTGAGCAGATACGCGCGCGTTTTGACAAAGACGTTGAGCGTTTTTCCAATCTTGAGACTGGCCAGAGCGCGACTATTGACGCACCCCTGGTACTTGATTTGATCAGCGCGGCAGCTGCAGCCGTCAATCCAGAGGCCACCAGCCTGCTGGATATTGGTTGTGGAGCTGGCAATTACACCCTGAAGTTGTTACAACATCTGCCTCAACTCAATATCGCCCTGGTGGATTTAAGCCAACCCATGCTGGATCGTGCCGCCGAACGCCTGGCACCCGTGCGGCAGGGTTCTTTGGTTACCCACCAGGCGGATATCCGCGAGCTTGCGCTGGGGCTGCAGCAATTTGATATCATCACTGCGGCGGCGGTCTTTCATCATTTGCGCAGCGAAGAGGAGTGGCACGCCGTGTTTACCAAGTGTTATGACGCCCTGCGGCCGGGTGGTTCGATCTGGATCTCAGACCTGATCGAACATGCCAGCCCGGCTGTCGGTGCCTTTATGAAAATGCGTTATGGCGAGTATTTGTGCGGTTTGAAGGGGGAGGCTTATCGTGAGCAAGTTTTTGCTTATATCGAACAGGAAGATACGCCGCGCCCATTGATCTTTCAACTGGATATGCTGCGAGCCGTTGGCTTCAGGCAGGTGGATGTCCTGCATAAAAACAGCGTCTTCGCTGCATTTGGCGCCATCAAGTAGCAAAGTAATGCCCCCAAAGATCCTGCGTCGTTGTGATATTTGCGGCAAATACCACGTCGCTTATGTGGTGGAAGATACCAGCCTTGGCAAGTTATACCTGTGCAATTCCTGTTGGAAGGCGCGCATCACCAGGCAGACAGGCGATACACCAGCAAACCCAACCAGTGATGGGGAAACGAAAAAAGTTAATTAATTTCCGGTGATTGACCGTCCAGCCAAACCAGCTGCGCTACAGCCAGTAATTTTACTGGCTGCAGGCTGCGCTTGTCAGATCGTAGACAATAAATTGGCTGTTTTCGTAAATAACCGGGAAATCATGTGTAAAAGGTTTCTCTACCACCACAAATTGAGCATTGTAGCGACAGGCTGCCCTGTAAAGCTGCGCATTTGTCAGGCTATCGTAGGCCTGGCGAGTGAGTTCGACATTCGTAAAGTAATCCCCATTAAATTGGGCCAAAGCACCTGGGGCAAGCGTTTCAAAGCGAGGTTTCCATTCATCCTCATAACCAGGCTGGAATGCTGCGACCAGCAGTTCTGAGAGGGTTGCGACTGTTGGTCGCTCACTATGTACGCGCCAGTCCGGTTCCTGCACACCCCAATTTTGCGGTGGGGTGATAAAGCGGGCGTTGATGGGGGTGTTCTCACGTGCCCAGTTCTGAACATCAATCCAGGGGGTCTTCTCGCCATAGACATAGATTCCCGGGTGCCAGAAGTCGAGTGCCAGAAAAGTAATGATGCTGGCGAGTACGGCGATGCCCAGTGTAATGGCGGTGGCTTTGATGATTTTCATGTTCTTCACATTGCGAACCAGGAACCAGGTTAGCACTGGAATGAGCGGTAGGGGTGAGAAAAAGAAGGTGGTAGCCAATAACCCAAATGAAAATGGCGGCAGGCTTTTCTCGGTATAAAGGTGGGCGAGCATGTTGGCAAAAAATAGATAGCCGATGATCAGCGTCCATAAGCCCATGCGCGCGATTTGCGATTGGATGATGATGGTAATTGGCAACCAGTTGGCCGTGATGACATTAACGACGATCACAATAATGCCGGCGTAAACAAAATTTCGGGCAGTATTGGTCATTTCTTTGGATGATGAGTAACGGGTAGCAATGAAGAACATGACCCAAATACTGATACCACTCAGCACAATCAACCAGGTGGCGGGGTAAGGCCCAATCATGGCAAAGATGTGCCTGAAGAGGGTTCTGTTCAGTAAATCCACCCATCCGGGCCGTAAAGATAAGTCAACCGGATCGCCACCCACTTTCCAGAGCAAGACAGGTAGAGCTGCCACAATGAAAACAGCCAGCCCGGATAAAATTTTCCCAAACCCAATGCGTGAAAATTCCAGTATGCAAGCCAGGCCAAACATCGCCAGGATGAAATTGACCGAAACCACATGGACGTTGTACATCACTCCTGCGATGAAAAACGCCGGGACCACTCGTCCACGCATAAACTGGTTGATGGCGATGAGAAGGAAGGGTAGCACAAAGGTGCGGCTGAGCGGGGCAAATTCAACAACCGGGAAGCCCACAAACCCAAAGTGCGGAATGATCATTGCAGCTACCGAAAACATGCTGCTCAAAGGGTTACCAAATAGCGTGTAGCTTAAATCCCATACTGCCCAGTATGTCAGGTAGATGGTTGCAAGATGAACAATGAACAAGGTTGGTTCCAACCAACCCAGTTTTAGAAATGGGATGAAGAACTGCCAAAAAT
>CAIVSQ010000366.1 GCA_903908605.1 uncultured Anaerolineae bacterium | reverse complement strand
CTTCGCCGAGATGGATTACTCCATCCTGCGCTCATTGGACTACGTGCTTTTTGAGGCTTTTCACACGACAAACTCCTTTCAGTTTGCTAGAACAATCAGGCTTGGCCTGGCGCACCGGAAAAACACAGAGGGTCAAATTAATATTCAAACTTCCACCTCGCTTCCATTTCCCTTTGTGCTGGCAGGTATCAGTAGATTAAAAATAAATACCGCCGCTCAAAGTGAGGGGGCACTCTGAGCAACGGTAAATTCATTTTACGCGATTTCTATAGATTTGTCGATAATATTTCTACTCAAAATCCTCCCCCAAAAATAACTCATACACAAAACAGGCGGCGGAACCGTTAAGTTCCGCCGCCTGGGAATTATTTTACACTCTCAATTCGCTTACTTGATGGCCACCGGTGACGTGGCATACCCACCCCGGATGGTGAACAGTGTGATCTGATTTCCAGCAACCGCCCGGATATTGGCGGCCACATTGGCGGGTCGTATCGCCCATGCACCGGTCGCATCGACCTGGCTAACACCAATGAGCTTATTGGCGGCAATCGCCTGCGCTTCGGTCGCGAAGACACCCAGGTAGGCGCGAACTTCGTTGCCAGGACCAACAGGAATGCCCAGGATCGAAGCAACACCAGTGATGCGCCAGGTATTCTTGCTGCGGATAAAATCAGCCCGAATTTGTGTCAAGACATCCAGGGTCGCGCTGACCAGCACCGTATCAGTCGAGGAACCACCTGCGTTGTTGACCGTCAACTGGAAAGTCAGCGGACCGGCATAGTTCGGGAAGGTAAAGATCGGCTTGGCAGTGTTAGCGCCTGTCAAAGTGACGACCGGGTTGCCAG
This sequence comes from uncultured Anaerolineae bacterium, assembly GCA_903908605.1. Lineage (GTDB taxonomy): Bacteria > Chloroflexota > Anaerolineae > Anaerolineales > Villigracilaceae > UBA5195. Next base: position 15,259 of record CAIVSQ010000366.1, on the reverse strand, counting down.
CGTTCAACACCTGGGTCCAGACATACGTACCGACCTGCTGCGAAGCAGAACCATCCAGGGTAATCTTGCTGCCCACAAACACACCTGCCTGGTCAGGGCCGGCATTGGCCAGCGGAGGCTGAACATCCAGGGTATGGATGGTCACGTTCTTGCTGTCAGTCGAACCCGGGTTGTTACGGGTCACGGTCAGCTGGAATTCCATCGTATCCACAAAAGCCGGGGATGTAAATGTGGCGGTGGCCGAATTCGCGCCGTTGATCACCACCGGAGATCCAGAGAGCTGCACCCAGCTGTAGCCATCAATATCGCCGCTGGAGGAAGTCCCATCCAGGGTAATTACATGATTTTGCTGAACATTGAAAGCCAGGGTTGTATCCGGAGCGACGGGAGGAATGACGTCCCCACCGGGCACAGTGATCCCAGCAGTGATCGGCATCGGTTGATAGCTGATATTGCCAGTTACCTCAACCGCTTCGCTGTCGCTGCCACCGCGGCTGGATGTAACCGTAATTTTCTCGGGCACAATCCCAACGCCATTGACAACCAGGCTGCCATTAACATCCATCGGGCCATAATCACCCACAGTCAGTACCGGTGCATTGAACGTATCGCTGGAGACCGCCTCAACTGTCAGGGTGCCCAATTCGGCATTGAATTCAGCCTTTTTAACCGTCACCTTATCCACTACAGGAATAGTCTTGCTGGCCACAGGCACATCGCTGGCATTGACCACCTGCACCTGGGCGGGAGCCACACCTGCAAAATCGATCCGCGCAAAGTAATGACCCAGGCCATCGGCACCCAGCAACGTTGTACTATAACCATTGCCCTTGGCAATCTGGATGGACTGGTTGGCATCCGAGCTTGCAAAGACATCCAACTTGCCGCCATCGGCCGCAGACTGGCTGTAAGTCGCCTGGGTAATATTGACCCCGGCATTGGTTGCATACTTACCGACCAACGAAAACTGGTTAATCTGAATACAGTCATCCAAAGCTACCGGGTCATTCCCCAGTGCCGGGTCGGCACACAGGTTCGTGCTGCCAGTGAAGCTGCCCGCCGGGCCTTCTACACGGAAGAAGTTAGTATTAAACGGGCTGCCAACGACAGTGTGCAATACATTCGGGTCACCAATATACCCGGTCGGGGCGGCAGGAGCAACAGCCGGATCCCACTTGAGGAATGGTCCAATTCGGCTGCTTAATGCACCGGTGAAATCACCTTTTGCGCCGATACCGATATCTTCCACCCAGCGAATGCTGCGGCGTCCGCCACCCGCATCTGCAGTCAATAAATCATAGCCGTATGGATGGGTGACTTTATAGGTTGCACTTGGGATCAGGTTGTCAATCCAGATACGGACGCGGCCAAAAGTCACCTGGTCACCTGCGGTGATTTCCGGTGTAGCAAACGCTGCTTCGAGCGCCAACACAATAATGGCCTTGCCACCAGCGGCATCCGTATTCATCAGCGCATTGCTCAGCATGTAAAAAGATTCACCCGTGGTGGGGAAGTTATCCGGCACGGTGATCGGTGCATCCGGGTTGGGGATTTCACCTGGCAGGTAACCGCACAGGGGGTTGAGCCCGCCATCCAGGCACAATTCCATCCGCGTGCCAGTGGAATCTTTGTACCAGGTTGGGAAACCCGTCTCGGCAGAAATTGGGCCAACCGCCACCGGGTGGCTGCCACCAGGCGTGGGCACCGCGAACACGTTAAAGGTGCTCGCCAGCAGTGCCACCACCGTCAGTAACACAACCAACACACGGATTGCTTGAGACGAATTCCGTTGAAATACAGATAAAAGAACTTGACGAATATTGGTTATCATTTTTTCTTCCCTTCAATTGAATAATAGTTGTTTCAAATATTTACACGATACCAAAACGCTCTGGTAACCAGAAATTAAATTTAGTAAGTAGATAATACCGATTTATCGCCATAAAACCCATGGCACAAGGTATTCAAAATAATTGGACCAAGGTCGGTTATTCTCCGACTTTGGTCCAATTTATCCAGATTACTTAACATCTATCAGAACCCACTGCAAAGTGGATCAGGGCGCTGCCGTCACCTCCACGGTGATGTACTGAAAATTAGAAATTTCCAGGTTGCGCGAAGGAATCTTAAAATAAATGTTATACAGACCGGGTGTGCTAAAAAGCAGGTTGGCCCCATACAATCCCTTGCTCAACTGCGAACAGACGTAAGGCGCCTGTGATTGAGCGCTCTCCTGCCCCGAGACAAGCGTCGCCAAAACAATCACATCCGGCAAATCGGCCACCACCTGCCTGGTCTTTGTATCGATCAGCTCCACTTCCAACGCCAGTCTGCTGCCAACCTGCACTTTACGTTCTTTTGTCAGCACGTTCAGCTCCAGCCCAGCAGGTGGCTCGATGTCAGGGGTTGCGCTGTTTGCCGTGATGTTAAAACAGTGGGCCACATGCGGTTCACCGGTCAGAAAAGCAACTTCATACTCACCGGGATGAGGTAGTTTAACTTCTGTGCTAAAAACCCCGGGTTCAAAAGAGACCAAACCACGGTCCACCACCAACACCGAGAGCGGCGCGCGTCCATAGTTCTGGTATGAACCCATCGGGGCGTTCATACCTTCCATATAAGAATAAATCGTCTGGTCACCTGAATTGGCAATCAATACATGCGTGCCACCATGCACCGGTACAACTGCGTCTGCCTGTGCCAGTGGGAAAGCCGCCTTGTCCGCCGGGGTCTGACCACCGATAATTTTCACTGGCGAAGGTATTTCAGTTTGCCCCAACTGGGCCAGGTCAAAGAGCACCATCGCTGCCTCACTGCTTGGCTGTACATAGGCATACGCCTCAGAAAACGTCACCCGGGTGGGTTTATTATCAACAGTAAAGGCATGACGTACCTGGTTGGTCTGTGCATCAATTACCAGTACCTGGTTATTTGCCGGGCTGAGTGCAAAGCCCCAGCGGCCATCACGTGAGAACCGCAGGGTCTGCATCACCAGCCCAGTTTCAATTTTTTGTGGGTCGGCCAGGGTCGTTGCGTTCAACACGACCACCTGGCCTGTGCTTGCGCCTGTTATATACATCGAATCACTTGCTTCGGAATATGCCAGACCAGCCGGGCGCATACCCAGTGGAAAGTTTTTTACTTCGCGCAAACTCTGCGCATCAATCACCGTCAGCAAATTCTTCTTTACATCGGTAACAAAAACATTAAAGCTGCTGTTGGTTTCTACCTGCCCAGTGTGCGCATGGCCTTCATCGGCCGCAGTACCAAATGCAATCGTATGCGCACCTTCTCCAAGTCTGAAATGAGCCGCCACCTTGAAATTATATGTATCAATCACGGTCACGCCGCCATTGGCAAACATACCCTCTGGCGTATTGGCAACCCATAAATAGCCCCCACCCGGTTGCAGCTTAAGCTGAGTTGGGTGGCTGCCTGCCGAAATATTGGCTAGCACTTTAAAGCTGTTCACATCCACCACGGCAATTTTCCCTACGTCCGGCATGCTGACATACAGCAGTTTTTCAGCGTTATCCAGCACCCAGTCTTCACCATTACCATCCAGGAAAATCATCGAATATAGCTGCGAGATACCATTGACACCGCCATCCGGGTCAATCACCGAGATGGTGCTATCCGGGTTAAGTGCCAGGATGTAATAGGAGGTCAGGTCCAGTTCCGGGCGAAAATCGAAGGAGCCTTGCAGGTACAGACGAATCTTGTCATCACAGCTCAACACATTATTGCTCTGCACCGACCTGGTTTGTTGCGCCGAATTGATCCAAACCTTGGGGGTATCCACTAAAACGGTCGGCTGGCCGCTGACCTGATCCTTAAAGGTCATGCTCAGGCGGGTCATGTCGGTTTGACGAGTGTTCGGACCCACCTCATAAGAAATATCCAGCCCATTGACCGACAACTTGTCGGCAACCGGTTGGACGATGGCACCTTCTTGCCGTTCCACCACCAGGGGCGGGGTCACTTCACCCGGTTTAAACAAGTCTGGCAGCACAAAAACCAGCAAAGCTACCAGCCCTACCGACAGGAGCACTACGACCATTTGACCACGTGTGATGGTTATTTTCTGCTGAGGTTGTTTCACAAACATCTCCAGGTTGGGTAATCACAAGCCTATTTACGCGTTTGCGCAAATAGGCTTGCTTTTTTGCTTCGCATACCCCCGGGAGGTTGGATCACCTCCCAGGGTGTTAATTTTATCGCGTTCGTGCTTCTTTAGGGGTTAACTCGCAGGATACCCCAGGACCCATTGTAGAAACTCTTTGGGGCCATGTCGCGGAACAGGTAGTCACCAGGGATGGCGAAGGCACCACCCGCACCGTGTGCCGGGATGAAGTCCCAATGATTGCCAGGTCCAAGACCTTCCTGGCTGCCGATCCAGGTTGTCAACAGATTGTCACCAATCTGAGTGGAACCGATGCAATTGAAGGTGATGATACAACCACTGGCGTACGGATTGCGCGGCCAGATGTGTCCATGCAGGGCAAAGACATGGTTACGTGGGTGACCACCCGGCTGCAGCACGCGCAAGCGTATGCTTTCACCGGCTTTAGCCTGGAAGATCGGCGTTTGCGGGTCAGCGTTAATCTGGCGGTTGGAGAGCACCTTGCTGAAATCATAGCTGCTGATGGTACCTTCCACAGCTGTCGGATCGATGCCCAGGCGGTACCAGAGCGGCTCAGTGCGGAAGTTGAGCGCCTTCATACCGGTATCTTCGGCATCGTCTTCACCTGCGATAAAGGGAACCGCGCCCCCATCCGCCAGGGTGCCATTCAGGCCAAAGCGCATGTTGATATCATCCTGGAAGATCAGGGCAAAATCGCGGAAGAGCTTAACTTCGCCGGTATCAACCTTGCCGTTATTGTTGGCATCCCGGTAGACGGTTGCCGATGCACGGTTACTGGCATCTTCAACCCAGGCCGAATTTTGCGGTTCAATAATCAACCCACCCAGCAGACCCTTGCTGCTGTGCTTGACCGGGTCAGAAGAAATCAGGTTGGTCGCGCCGAATTCAATCGGGGTGGCAACGATCTTGCTGGTCGCGCTGTTGTAGCGCAGGTCACCAGCATACCACCAGTAACTCTGTGTAGCACCAGGCGCTGCGGTGTTGTTGGAGTTCTTGCCGATCATGTTGCCTGCGCCACGGGTGGTTTCATAGGCGATCAATTGCGGGCGCAGGCCAACGCGGTTGGAGGTGCGCAAATCGTTGAAGTTGAACGAATCCTTGGTACCGGCCGGGTTAATCGTATAGCGATCGATAATGGGCGGCAGCATGTTGTAGCCGGGCAGGTCGGGCATGGTGGCGGGCAGCTTATTGGTCAGGGTGACCTTGATGCAGTCACCCGCGCGGGCGCGCAGAACCAGTGGCTCGATCGGTACACCAGCCTTGAGTTTACCCGCAGCAGTCAGGTCACTGGAACGCACATACAAGATGGCGGTCGGGTCGTGCAGCGGACCATTGTTATTCTTGCGGCTGTTGTACACCAGCGTACCATTAGGCAGGGCATCCCGCGCCAGCACGGCAGTTATGTTGAAGGTAACCTTCGGTGCAACCAGCGGGCAAAGATACTTGGTATTCTTGTCAAATTCAGCCTGGTTGGCAATCGTGTTGGTCTGGCCAGTCTTCAGATCCATGCGGTTGTTGGGCAGGGGCAGTAGGTCGGTTCCCAGGCCCGTTGTTTTGGTTCGATATTTTGAGTACGAACGCATGATGCTCCAGACGCCGTTCCAAATACCGTCCGCGGAATTATCGGGCGAGAACAGGTAATCAGAAACATTGCCTTTTTGAGCAGGGTCAACACCGGTGATGGTATCCCAGTTGAACTGCTCCGAAATACCCATCATCTGTGAATTGCGCCACCCAGAATTGGGACTGGCAAATTCTTGCAACCATTTGGTGCCCCACAGACTCGCATTGTGGCCTTCCTCGGTGGCACCCACCTGGACCTTTACACGCACCTTGTCGGCTTCGTACACACGCATAAGGGGCGTGTAGGGATCGCCTGGGGCCACATCCGCCGTCAGGGCCGGGTAATAGGTTGGCTGAGTGTTCAAACGCTTGTCGGTACGCAGGATGGTGGATGAGAGCACCAGCGACATATCACCCGCATCGCCAGTTACCTGCGAGAGGTTGAGCGGGTTGAGCAAGCGCGCTGCAACGGGTTCGTTGCGGTAATTCATCGAGAACGTACCCACATCCGCAGTCGAGATCGATTCGGGACAACCGGTGGCCACAAATGACATGGTCAGGCTGGTTGGGCATTCATCCGCCTGGTTTTCAAGGCTGGGCTTGACCTTCAGCCAGGGGGAGGCTTTTGTCACCTGGTTGTTTTCAATGGCACCAGCCGGGTTGATGGCATACAAAGGCTCCGGTATGATGGTCGGGATCTGCATCGAGTAGCTTTGTCCACCGATATTAACTTTCGCGGTGTTGAAGGTAGCCCCTCGACCGGCAGCATAGGCATGTTGGAAGTCGGAGAACTCAAAATAGAATTCGCGGAAGCTTTCGACATCCATATTTTTGGTCTTGATGCCGGCGTTATCCGCGGTCAGGATATCCGCCCGCCAGGAAGTTGGGCCACCGTCCATACGAGAGACCGGGGCACAGCCACCATTTACTACACCTGCGGGAATACCACGGTTGACCAACCCGGTGTTGCCAAAGCAGATACCGGTTTCAGAGTCGCGCCAAAGCGAAGATGTAGGTTCAATGATCAGCGTGGCATACAAACCAGTTTGCTGGTGAGTGGACGGGCCGTAATGATCATGGGTGTACACATTACCGAGGGTGCGGTCCTGTCCCTGGTTGTTAAGCACCGGGTCAGCCCACCAACGCTGCATGGTCGTGCGTGCGCCTATCCATGCCCCATTTGGACCAGGGCCAAAGTAAGGATGGGCCTCGGCGATTGGACAGGTGGTGTCATGCGGTCCACCAGCCCCAATGGAGCAGTTATTGTGGGCGCGGATGGCGGCGATGCGCTCGCGCACTTCGTCGGGGCTCAATGTGCCATCTTCGTAATTGTAACCATTGGCGGAGCCATCCGAAGCAGTCACATCGAACTTGACCAGGTGAATGTGCTGACCAATGATATCGGTCGGGGTGCGCACCTGGTAGGCATCCTGTTCATAAACGCCCGGGATCAGGTTGGTATGGTAATAGTTGATACAGTCATTCGAGTTGGCTCGCATCACGAACGGCTCTGGAGCTTTGGCACCACTCAAGAAAGCACCAACATCTTGCCAGAGTGCCAGCATACGCGCCTGCGGGAAGTGCCAGCCAAGCTTGTTTAGCTTCATATCCAATTGAATATCAGCACCACGGTAGGTACGCGAGGGAGCAGCTGAATTGTAGGTGCCGTCATCATTTCGGCAGGGCTCAGCGAACGGCGCCCCTGGGGCAGCGGCCAAACCATTGGTTTCAAAGCCCTTGTTACCGGTGACCTGCAGCCCTTCGGGGGTAAACGTGTCGTGTCGCAGGGTGGCATGGAACTGCATTGCCAGCTGTTCGGCCGGCGTACCCGCTTCAGCCGGGAAGATGGCCGAAGCAGACTCCAACACCTTGGTCATATCGAGCGGGGTGGTCTGTGCAACCGCATGACCGCCGGTAATGACGTGCCTGGGCAAACCGCCATCCATGACCTTTCCAGTTTCGGGGTCAGTCATATCCAACGGAGGGGTTGGTGGGCGATGCCCGGCAACACCAGGGATGTAGAAGGGATAACCAGGGTTGGCGGAAGGTGCGACTGCGAATTTTTCGCTGAAGTCGGCGATCCCGTTACTATCGGCATCCACCTGTCCATTGATAATCTGCGTATCACCAGGCATCGGCGCCATGGCCTGACCAGGGATCGGGACAATACCCGGGATGGCAGTACCAGCGGCGATCTCACCATCCGGCAGGGCTCGTGAACCAGGCAAGGGAATACCATTGGCATCCAGTTCGGTGCCCCATTCAAAGACATCGTGACTGCGCCACATGGCCCACATACCCTGGGCAAAGTGCGGGTAGAAGTGACAGTGGAAGATGGCATCACCAGGGGTCTTGTTGCGGTTACCTGAGCCACCATAGGCGATCTCATAGGTATATGAAGCGCCCGGGCCAATCGCCATGCTGTCCAGGTAGGTGGAGTTATCATCATTCGGGGTCTGCAGCCACTGGTGTGAATGCAGGTGGAAGATGTGATGCTCTACACCAACATGGATATTGCGGAATACGGTGTGATCGTTGATATAGGTGTGGTAAACATTGGAAGGATCATCCGGGTAAAATGCCTTGGTGGCTTTCGGCCCGGTCATCAACACGCCTTGAGAATCCCAGCTACCGTTATGATTGCTGTCGGTATAGGTTTCGGCCGGCATATCCGGGTCCCAACTACCGTTGCCATTAACATCGGTGAAATTCTCAGCCGGGGTAACCACGTCGTACGCGCCATTCTTGTTGACATCGGTATACTGCTCAGCGGCAGTCGCATCATCCCAGCGGGCATTCTTATTCGTATCAACATAAGATTCAGCCGGGATGGTTGCATCCCACTTGCCATTGGCATTGGCATCTATATAAACTTCTGCTTTTTGATAATTATCCCATTTGCCATTTGCATTGGCATCCGTATAGCTTTCTGCGGGGGTGGCATGGTCATATACGCCATTACCATTTGCATCGGTAAAGGGCTCGTCGGCATCCCAGGAACCATTCAAATTGACATCATCGAAGATTTCATCCGGGCTGGCGTCATCCCATAAACCATTGGAATTGACATCCACAAAAGCTTCAGGCAAAGCAGCAGGATCAGCAATGCCATTGCCATTGGTATCGGTAAAGGTTTCAGCCGGGGTGCTGGCATCCCACTTGCCATTAGTGTTGGCATCGGTGTAAGTTTCGGCCGGTTGGGCAGCATCCCAAACATTGTTGTTATTGGTATCCACAAATACTTCGGCGGGGATGGATTTATCCCAGGCACCGTTGTTATTGGCGTCAACAAAAGCCTCAGCCGGCAGCGGTCCATCCAGGGTACCATTTTTATTGGTATCTACAAACGGCTCGGCACCCAACGTATTGGCAGGGATATCCACGATCATGGAGGGATCACCCAGCGCCCACGAGGTCAGGAAGAATTCTTCCAGCTTGCATTCCGGGCAGTCCCAGGCGGGACCCACACCGAGACGGTTGGCAATCACTTCAGCGGCGATACCACCGGTGCCGTAGTTAATACCCTTGCCATCGCGCACACCGTGCAGCGTGAACTTGAGCTCAGGATCGTCAAACAGCGGGAATGCCTGCTGCAGCGCAATTTCATCATGGAAAATAATCGTAAATTCGCGGAAAGGCCTGTTGCGGTCGGGGCTGGTGGGGTTGGGTGGGAACCAGCCGCCATCCGGCTGGGAGCCAACAAAACGCCCACGGCTCGGCCCGGTGATGATCGCGGTCAGGTCGGTGTGGATAATCTGGTTATTACCGGTCAGCATTCGGAAGATCGGCCGGCCGGCCATGTGATGTCCATCCGGGTAAATCGCATCGTAATTAATAATCGGGTGCCCATCGGCGGTGGTGACATGAGCGTCCCACTTGCCATTGCCGTTCGAATCGGTGAAAATTTCAGCTGGTACCACTCCATCCCAGCTGCCATTCTTATTTGTATCCACCAGCGCTTCGGCCGGGATGGCAACATCCCACTGTCCATTATGATTGACATCAACAAAATCTTCAGCTGCAACAGCATCATCCCAAAGGCTGTTGCCATTGGCATCGGTAAACAATTCGGCCGGAACAGCAGCATCGAACTTGCCGTTTGCATTGGCATCCGTGTAGGTCTCGTCAGCATCCCATTTGCCATTATTATTGGCATCCGTATAAACTTCAGCCAGGGTGGCAGCATCCCACTGGTTATTATGATTGTCATCTGTGAATATTTCCGCTGGAGCGGGCGCATCCCACTTGCCATTCGCGTTGGCATCGGTATATGTTTCCGCAGCTACAGCGGCATCCCACTGGTTGTTGCCATTGGCATCCGTATACGTTTCTGCGGGCGCAGCGGCATCCCACTGGCTGTTGCCATTGGCATCCGTAAATGGTTCGCCGGTATTCCAATCACCACTGCCATCCAGGTCCTGGAAATCTTCCGCAGCAACGGCATCATCCCATTTCTCATTCCCGTTGGCATCTACAAAGGATTCGGCCGCAGTGGCATCATCCCATGTGCCATTTGCATTGGCATCTGTAAAGGTCTCACCAGGAACTCCCGCATCCCACTTGCTATTTGCATTGGCATCCACAAAGGCCTCTGCCGCAGCTGCCGGATCATAGCTGGCATTGCCGTTGGCATCCACAAACGATTCATGCGCATCCCAGGAACCATTGCTGTTACCATCTGTGAACACTTCCGCGGGGACGAGTGCATCCCATTTCCCGTTTGCATTGGCATCCACAAAAACTTCAGCCGAAGTAGCAGCATCGCGGGTGCCATTCTTGTTGGCATCCGTAAACAACTCAGCCGGAATAGCGCGATCCCATACGCCATTGCTATTTACATCTGTAAAACTTTCCGCCAGGGATAACTTATCCCAGGTTTTATTTTGGTTTGTATCCACAAAGGATTCGGCCGGGGTGGCCAGGTCCATGTCATCGCGTGATACCTGGCTGCGGTACCATTCCGCACCAGTCGGTTCCACGTTGACAACACCGAACAGACCATGAGACAACACACCCAGTGCTTCGGTGCTGACCGTATCGGTCGGGCTGTAAAGCTCAAAAGCACCTTCGTGCTCGGCATAAAAAGTATAGGTGGTTGAATCACCCGGGTTGACCAGGCCGCCAAGTGGTGAGCCCATATTCTCGGCATTTTTACCGACATTTGAGCCATCATCCAGGATGCTATTGCGCAGCTGCATACCCAAAACAGATATACCCGCGCTACGCGTGGCGGGTTGGGTTGTGCCGGGGGCTGTTCGAAGCAGGTTCTGGAAATTGATCGACAGGCAGTCCCCCACATTCATACGCAAGGTTAAGGGGCGGGGGCGCTTATCAGAACGCAGCTGAACTTTGCCCGCAAGCAGCTTTCCGCCCTGCGATTCGAGTAAACCAGTACCACGTTCAACCACATCTTCCCGTAAGGCATACATCATCCCTTCAGGATCAAGCACGCCATACCGGTTATATACAATGGTCTGATCAAGCGCGACTACATTGGCAAAAATGCGTCGGCATGAAATATTAGCTGCATTCGAGCTGGCTGCTTCAGCCTGAGAGGTAAACAAACCCTGAATTGGCGCAATCAGGATAGCTGCCAATACGCTGATAGAAAAAATACTGCGCACCAGGTTCTTGCGTGAGCGGCTCTTCGAATTCTTTTCTTCAGCCAACACGTTTAAAGCAATAGCAGGCTGGTTAAGCCATTGGGAAACTGGTGAAAAAACACCCTGAAACTTTTCGGAGAGAACTCCCTTGAGCAGAAAAACCAGGCTGACCAGCAACGCCAGGCCAGTATTCACTGGAAAAGCCAGCTTGCCATCCTGTAAAATGTCCAGCAGCCCACCTTCAGCCTGAGCCACCGGCTGCACGCTTGCCTGTACTTCATGGGCGTGCGTTACGATCACATCCGCACCACTTGCCGGAAACAGCGTATTGTGGAGCGGGACTCCTGCCGCAAAAGCAACCGCTGTGGTTAGCCCCAATACCAGCGCCAACACAACGCCTCGCGCCTTGGGTGAAAGACGCCCACCCAGGCGAGCCATCAGCCCGAACCCAAGGCAAACAGCCACAAAGACCAGCGGCAGGGCCAGGGAACCATCTCGCAGTAAATGCAGCGGAAAAGACAGCTCTGCATGTTCGTGGATACCTTCCAAGTCATGCAAATACACCATCCACGCCATACCCCCGAAGGTGATGGTGACAGTGTAAGCAAGCATTTCAACGAGGTGAACCTGAATAAAAGAAAATAATTGTGAAACAATAAACAAAATTGACTTTTGCATTTCTTCTCCTTTAGCGGACTTGAGGGCAAAGTGATAATTTCTTTGCCAGTCCAAAAAACAATAATGATTGAGGGAAAATCCCTTTGATAATGTCTGTACTTACTGCATTGCCAGGAAAAAATCCTGTGAGGTGTTTAATGTAAATTGGCTTGATTTCAACTGCCGGGTCGCTCGTTCCGTTTCATAGATTTTCACCTGGCAATCATCCTGATTGACGACCACCAACCTCGATGTCAACGCCGTGAGTTCATGCAAGTAGCGATGCAAGACCAGCTCAATATTCAAAGCCTTGGATGAGATCAATACAACAATCCCGGGCTGATATTTTTCAACTTCGCTCAGCATGGCAATGTGGTCACTATACGAGTGGTGCAAGACATCCAAACCAGCAGTCCCGTCCAATAAATTGACAATGCCTTCATCAAACAGCGATCCATTGCCAACCACCAGTACCTGCCTTGCCGGGAAAAAAAAGTAAAAGGCGTGCTTTGCTTGCCTACGTATTTTTTTTATAGCCGGTGATAAAATTACTTTATTCATCGCGTCCTCATAAATGGGTTGGAAACCTAATTTTCTTTCAGTATTTCAAGGGGGTTATGATAGCGATCGTATTTCTCGGGTAAGTTACACCCATAAGTCCTATGGCAGTTTTAAATCAACCGACCGCTATATAATAATGTTGAATGAATTTAGACATTATGGACTTTAGTAGTCAAGTTACTTGGTCTAAGGTCGGAAGAAAGTCAGGAAACAGTCTGGCATAAATATTTCTATTTATTCACCATTTTTTGGCTAGCTCTCTCCAATAAAACCAGGCTGATAGCAACCAAAGAATCAGCCTACTGAATATGAAGGCACCCAACATTGCCTGTCATCAATAACCACGCCAGGCAAGGTCTGGCATCATCAAAATATGAGGATTTGATGACAATATAGAGATACCTATGATCAAATCGATATTGCTCCTCTATAAAAAATTGACTCTCTTTCAACGCTTTTCACTCATCAGCTTTGCTATTGTGTTGGCTGGCATGATTGTGGTTGGCTTGTTTGTGAACGAAAAAATTAAGACGGCTGTCATCAATGAAACCGCCGCAGACACCGCTTTTTACATGGAAAGTTTTGTAGCACCATATTTGCAGGAACTGGCCACATCCGACCAGCTCAGCCCCGCTCACATCCAGGATCTGGATAAATTATTCAAGGCCACCAAATTTGGCCGGCACATCGTCGCCTTTAAAGTTTGGGATGGTAATGGCCGCATCCTCTTCAGCGACAAGCCCGAATTGATCGGCCTATCTTTTCCTTCGGATGAAGAACAGGCCATTGCGTTTACAGGCAAAATAAATGCGACCATCACCAACCTTGATGAAGAAGAACAGCAAAAAGAAAATCCAAACTACGATAACTTGTTGCAGGTCTACAGCCCCATCCGCCAGGATGGCAGCGACCGCATAATCGCGGTCGCCGAGTTTTATCAAACAGTCAATTTACTCGAGGCAGATATTGCAAAATCTCAACAACAGAGCTGGGTGATTGTTGGCCTGGTTATGATGTTGCTCTATTTCTCTTATATCAGCTTTGTCCAATGGGCCGACAAAAAAATCACGCGTCAGGAATTAGCGCTTTCCAGGCAAGTGACTCAATTAACCGAGTTACTCAACCATAATGATGTTTTGAATGAGCGGGTCAAGCGCGCCATCGCCCATGCCACCGAACTCAATGAAAAATTCTTACGCCGCATCAGCGCGGAACTCCATGACGGCCCCGTTCAGGATCTCGCCCTGGCTTTATTGCGTCTCGACCGTTTTACCTCTCCCGCCGATACCGGGCAGCCCACCCATTCCCAACAAGCCTGGCTCGAGCAACTGCCCGAAATCCAAGAATCCCTCGAACGATCCATCCAGGAAATTCGTAATATCTCCAGGGGATTTGGCCTACCCCAATTGGAAGAAATGACCCTGCCTGAAATCCTCAAGCGTGTAGCCCATGCTCACACAAAGCGTACCGGCAAGAATGTAGCGCTTGAATACGAGGACCTGCCAGATAAAGTTGGCCTATCATTTAAGATCACAGCCTATCGGTTTATCCAGGAAGCTCTAAACAATGGTGCCCGCCACGCTCAGGGTATTGGGCAGAAAGTTCAGGTACACACCACGGACGACGGTTTCATTGAAATTGCCGTTTCCGACCAGGGACCTGGCTTTGACCCCAGTCAATCGATCGAATGGGGTGACCACCTGGGCTTATCTGGCATGCGTGATCGCGTTGAAAGTCTCGGCGGTATCTTTCAAATCACAAGCCAGATCGGTCAAGGCACAACCGTCACCGCCCGCCTGGTGCCAAACTACCATGAAGATAAGTTGATTTAAACGAGGGAAGCAGATATGAACAAAATTAGACTAGCCATTGTGGATGACCATCCCCTTTTTCGCGAAGGCGTAGCAGCCATTCTTGCCGCCGAAGCCGATATTGAAATCGTTGGGCAGGGCGCCAGCGCAGACCAGGCTATTCAGCTCGCGGCCCTTCACAAACCCGACATCATCCTGCTGGATATCAACATGCCCGGCGGTGGTGTTCATGCCGCCCAAAGCATCAAGCAGGCTTCTCCGGAAATCAAGCTGGTCATCTTAACCGGCGCGGATGATGAAGAATATGTCATGGATACGCTCAAAGCTGGCGCACATGCCTACCTGTTGAAAGGCGTCATGGCCCGCGAGCTAATCGATGTGCTCCACCTGGTCCATGGTGGCCAGAGCTACGTCTCCCCTGTGCTGGCCGCCGGGTTGCTGCGCGAGATGAGCAAAAACCCACCCAGCGAACCAGCACCCCTGCCCGCTGCTGCCGAGAAAAATGGCCTCGAAGAACTCTCCGAACGGGAAGCCCAAATCCTGGCGCTGATCTCGGATGGATTGAGCAACCAGGAAATCGGTCAGCGTCTGTTTTTAACCGAAAAAACGGTCAAGCATTACATCACCTACATCTTCCAAAAATTAAACGTTCAAAACCGCGTCCAGGCCGCCATGCTTGCCCAAAAAACTCAGCCTGTCAGAGCGAACACCCAAGATCTCAAGACGGTCCCGGTCAAGAAGACCAACCCCTCCTGACTAGAGAATTTAAAAAGCACAAGCTTGGAATTGTCGTCTCGAACCAACCCCACAACACTCGCAACAAGTTACATCCAACAACTTTAAACAAAAGAGGAGGTAACCACTCGTGCTGGTCACCTCCTCTTTCATATATATGTCTCACCGCCAGGTCTTTACCTGGT
>CAIVSQ010000365.1 GCA_903908605.1 uncultured Anaerolineae bacterium | reverse complement strand
TGCTTCTTTCATTTTTTTAATATTGCTGAATACTTTTTGAATCCTAATTTTTCGTTGATTTTGTCGCGTTTTGCCTGTTGTGGCAATGCGATTAATTTTTGTTTGAAGGAATTAAGACACCTTTCTTGTTGTTTCAAGAGGAGAATAGAATTATGGAATTAAGACTTTACTTTCAGATGCTCAGGCGCGGCTGGTGGATTATATTATTGACCATGCTCTTCGCCCTGGTCGGTGCTTTGGGGGCTTCATTTATTGCGGTTCCCCAGTATGAAGCAATTTCACGCCTGATTGTTAGCCCAAGCGCGGATCTTGTCAATAGATCTGATGTGGTAAACACACTCAGTACGTTGGACAAACAGTCTGTTGTGTTGACGATTAATGAGGTGATGAACAGCGAGCGCATTCTCACCGAAACCCTGGCTAGTTTGAAATTGCAACCTGCTGACATCGTGGCATATACCTACAACGCCTCGGTCGTTTCCAGTTCCAGTGTTCTTGAGGTCAGTGTGGTTGGTCCTGATCCGAAGCTGGCGTCGGAAATGGCAAATACCATCAGCAGCGAATCGATCAAATTCGTCAGCAAGTTGAACCAGGTTTACACTGTTGACTTTTTGGATATTGCTACCCCACCCGTTGAGCCTGTCAGCCCTCAGCCATTGCTTTACTCTGCGATTGCTCTGCTGTTGGGTTTGATCATTGGCATGGCACTGGCTGTCCTGAGTGAACAAATTCGTCTGCCGCTCGAGGCCTTTAGGCAGCGCTTTAACATCGATAATATGACCGGTGTCTTCAACAAGCGTTTCCTTGTTCGCCGTGTAGAAGATGTTCTGGCGGAAAAGCCCGATACGGTAATGAGTATTGGCATCATTGAACTGGCCGGTATCAGCGATTTGATTGACACCTTGCCGGTCGCTACACTTCAGAATGTTTTCAAAAATGTCACCGATACCCTGCACAAAGAACTGCGCGGCAACGATGTGATCGGCCGTTGGGATGACATCAGTTTTGTGGTTATGCTGCCCAATACCCCTGGTATTGCTGCCAACCGTATTTTTGAGCGGATTTTCCAATCGCTCTCCCAGCCAGTGGATCTTGGCCAATTTGACCTGGTATTAAATCTCGATGCCCATATCGGTGGTGCAGAATATGGCAGCCGAATTACTGCGCCGGAGTTGTTTGAGAGGGCGACCAATGCGTTGGATCAAGCCAGGCAGAAGAGTGAAGTTCCCGTGTATGTTATGGAAATGAAGGCTTCATTCGTATCCGCCAATAAAGCCAACGCCTAGGCGTAGATAAGGAGAAACAAATGTTTAAGCGACTTGTAAAAATATTATTCGTTTTGATTTTGACAATTAGTGTATTCCTGGGTCAGGTTGCTACCAGTGCGCAGGCCCTTGTGCCAACCCCCACCCCTTCAGGCTCCCGTGCGCTAACAATACCGGTGACCGATCCGAACACGATCACATTCGAAATGCTTCGGCGCTCAGAAATTCAGTTGTCTGGTTCTTATGACTCCGCCGGTTTTTATTTCTCCATTCCAGCAGATTGGAAAATTACCGATGGCGCTCAACTGGAAATTTACATGGGTGTTACTTTCAACACTCTCGTCCAAAACGCCAAAAATGATGTCTTCACCGGTGGTGGTACCCTCACCGTTTTGATTGACAACCAGGCTGTATATGTCCTCCCGCTAGAAACAGTTGGAGAACAGAAAATTGTGGTCCCGTTGCCTGCGGATCAGCTTATTCCGCAGTCCATCGATCAAACCATGACGATCAGTTTTGTGCTGAACAGTGGTAATGCTTGTAATGTAGCCCAATCCACAAATGTGTTTATTCACCCCTCCACCCGGTTTGTGTTCCCCCATGACACGGTGATGCCCGATACCAGCCTGGTGAATTTCCCGCGCCCAATTTTTCAAAACTTGGTGATCACCGATACGGCTGTCATCGTGGTGCCTGATAAACCCAGCGCGGCTGAGTTGAAAGCTGCCTTCACTGTTTCGGCTGGTTTGAGCAATTTGAGCGGAAACAACCTGGCTCTTGATCTCGTAACGGTCAGCTCCCTGACCCCTGAACAGCAAAAGGCTAATCACATAGTCTTCGTGGGTAAGGCTGCTTCCCTGCCAACCCTTTCTGAACTTACACTTGCCATGCCCGCCGTGAATGGAAAATTCTCCCCTGTTGGTGGCAATGATGATGATGGCGTGGTTCAGATGGTCAATTCGCCCTGGAGCCCCTCGCACGTTGTGTTGGTTGTCTCTGGTGCTACCGATTCTGCGGCTGTAAAGGCCGCCCAGGCCGTCAGCACTGGTGTCCTGCAGGCCAACCAGGCTCCTAATGTGGCTGTAATTGATAAGGTTCAGCCTTCGGTTGCGACTGGTGGCCAGGCTGTTGACCGCACACTGGCAGAAATGGGTTACCGTAACACGATCGTTCAGAGCCGTGGTGTCAACTTTACCCGTTATATCTTCAATGTTCCGGCTGGCTATACTACTGCTTCAGATGCATATTTCGATTTGATCTATGGCAATTCAGCCATGTTGAATTTTGAACGGTCTGGTATTGTGGTGCTTCTGAACAATCGCCCGATTGGCAGTGTACGCATGGGCGAGGCTTCATCGGCTGCGGCCACCAACAAGGCTCGTATCCAGATACCCTCTGCTGCGATTGTGCCTGGGCGTAATATTTTGCAGGTAGCCACAACACTCTGGCCAACAGACGACTGCACCCCGCCCAATGCAAACCAGGGTTTGTGGGTCAATATCTGGCCTGAATCGGTTCTACATTTACCGATCGTTGAATCCAGCATTACCCCGGCCTCCATCCAGAAAAACCTGACTTCTTACCTGCCTGTCTTCCTGTATAACCCGACTCTTTCCGATACGGCCCTGGTCGTGCCCGAGAACAACGTGGAAGCCTGGCGTGCCGCCTCACGTGTGGCTGCTTACCTGGGTGACCAGGTCAATAGTCCGCTGGTTGACCTGACGGTATTCTTTGGTAATGCTGTTCCCGAAGATCAGAAGGCAAAATTCAACTTCATGGTGGTCGGCCGCCCAAGCGAGCTGCCTTTTGTCAAAGAATTGAATGCCGGACTTCCTGCCCCATTCCCGGATGGTAGTGACACCCCCGTGATCAGTAATTACCGGGTTCTCTACCGAGTTTCGCCCGAATCGCAGATGGGTTTTGTTCAGATTATGCAATCCAGTTGGAACCCTGCTAATATTGTTGTCGGTGTCTTCGGTAATTCAACCGAAGGCGTCAATTGGGCGACTTCCTCGCTGGTAGATTCCACCTTGAGCTGGCGTCTGGCGGGTAACTTCGCTTCTGTCAGTGAACGCCAGATATTGACCACCGATACAACCCTGCTGAATGTAAGCGCGGGTCCCACCGCTGCTGTCGGTCAGGGCGCAGGCCAGGCAAATGTTTTGCCGGCTGGCAATACGAATGTTCCGGTCTCAGCTCCGGTTGCCGCCAAACCTAACTGGCTGCTACCCGCACTGCTGGCATCGATTGTTTTGATTGTCGTGGTGCTGCTGATCGTGATTATTAGCGGCTGGGCCCGAAACCGCACTCGCATGAAGAGAAAATAACAGCTAATATTATTACCCTGGGTGCATATTCCCTGTATTAACCAGGAGAGTATGCACCCAGGCAAACAGTTAAAAAAACAGCTTAGACCAGACAGTACTAATAATATTTACTTGGGAATTGTGGAGCATGACTTCTGTGCAAGAAGAAAACAGTAACGAGACGAACGATATCAACGATCACACCTATATTGGTCTCGCGCGGGACCGTGCGCTATTTTATTTTTTAAAACGATTGGTTGATATTGTTTTTTCGTTGGTTGTGTTGATTGTTCTTTCTCCTTTGTTTTTATTGATTGGTTTGGTGATAGCTCTTTATTCTCCAGGCCCGGTTTTTTTCTTGCAAGAAAGAGTTGGTGCCCGACGGGTGAAGAGGGCTGGTCAGTTGGTTTGGAAACGTGAGACATTCAAGTGCTATAAATTCCGAACCATGACGGTGAACGCGGATACCGCAATACACGAAGCCTATGTTCGAGCGCTGATCGAAAATGATCACGACAAAATGGCCGAACTTCAAGGTGAGAAAACTGAAGTCCGCAAGCTGGTGAAAGACTCGCGGGTAACCGCTCCAGGTAAGATCCTGCGAAAACTCAGCCTGGATGAACTGCCACAATTTATCAATGTCTTGATTGGCGAAATGAGTGTGGTTGGTCCCCGACCGGCCATCCCGTATGAAGTGGATATGTATAAACCCTGGCATTTACGCAGGCTCGAAGCCCAACCTGGGATTACCGGTCTGCAACAGGTGACAGCTCGTTCCACCGCTGATTTTGATCAGCAGGTGCGGCTCGATATCGATTATGTTGAGCGTCAATCATTTTGGCTAGACACCACAATTATTTTAAAAACTCCGTTTGTCATTTTATCTGCAAGGGGAGCAGAATAAAAATCCATTCAATAAGGAACAAAAACATGAGTGAAATTCGAGTAGGGATCATTGGCTTTGGGTACTGGGGACCTAATCTAACCAGGAATTTTTTTGAAATTCCGGATTCTGTCCTGATTGGTATTGCCGATTTAAAAGATGACCAGTTGGCGCGAGCCAAGGCCAAGTATCCGCATATTGCCGTGGTGAAAGATTATCACGAGTTATTTACTCTCGGTCTGGATGCTGTGGTCATCTCCACTCCACCCAGCACACATTTCAAGATTGCCAAGGAATGCTTGCAGAATGGCTTGCACGTATTGATTGAAAAGCCGATGACCGATAGTAGCGCTGACGCCAAGGAATTGATCGAATTGGCCGATGCAGGTGGGCTTATCCTGATGGTTGGCCACACCTTTGAGTACAACACTGCTGTCCTTGCTCTCAAGCAATATATTAACAACAAGGATCTCGGTGATATTTATTACCTTGACACTGCCCGGCTAAACCTGGGTCTCTACTCACGCAAATCGAATGTGTTGTGGGATCTTGCCACTCACGATATCTCCATCCTGCTCTTTTTGCTTGAGAAAAAACCAATTTCTGTCAGCGCACAGGCGGTGCCCTGCGTGTTGAATGGCGTTTATGATGTTGCTTACCTGAGCCTGCTATTTCCCAACAATCTGACGGCTTACGTACATGTCAGTTGGCTGGATCCGTGCAAGGTTCGGCGTGTCACTGTGGTGGGTAGCCAGAAAATGGCTGTCTATAATGACATGGAAGCAGAAGCCAAAATCAAGATATACGACAAGGGCGTGGATGCACCTGGTTACACCAATGGCTTTGGCGAATTTCAATACAACTATCGTTCTGGCGATATTTCCATCCCGGTCATTCGCTACCAGGAACCGCTGCGCCAGGAATGTGAACACTTTATCGAAAGCATTATTAACCATACCGAACCACGTAGTTCTGGGCGGGTGGGTTTGAACGTAATCAAGATCATTGAAGCTGCCCTGCGTTCGATTGAGAACGGGTCTTCCCATGAGGTGATCGAATGGTAAATGCCGAATTTTCCCGCATTTCCCCGGATGTAAAGCTGGGACAAAATGTAAAAATTTATGCATTTGTCAACCTGTACGGTTGTGAAATTGGCGATGATACCAAGGTTGGCACCTTCGTAGAAATCCAAAAGGGATCGCGCATTGGCTCTCGCGTCAAAGTTTCCAGCCATACCTTCATCTGTGAAGGCGTTACGATTGAGGATGAAGTTTTCATTGGACATGGTGTCATGTTTATCAATGACAAATATCCACGTGCGACAACCGAAGAAGGTCAGCTTCAGACCGAACAGGACTGGGTCTGCACCCCAACTTTGATTAAGCATGGTGCTTCCATCGGCAGCAACGCCACAATATTGTGCGGCGTTACCGTCGGCGAGAAGGCCATTGTTGGTGCGGGTAGCGTGGTGACCCGCGATGTTCCTGCTGGTGCAGTTGTAGCTGGCAATCCTGCTCGTCCCATTCGAAAAAGTTAATCCATATTAGGAGAAAGTATGAACGTCCCTTTCGTTGATTTGAAAAAACAATACGCCCCTCTCAAACAAGAGATCTTTGCTGGTTTTGAGAAAGTATTGGATAGCATGCAGCTTTTCCTTGGGGAGAATGTCCAGACCCTGGAGAAGGATTTCGCCCAATACTCTGGTGCCGCATATGGTATCGGTGTCAGCGATGGTACCGCCGCGCTGCAGATCATCCTGCGCGCGATGGGTGTTGGCCCCGGGGATGAAGTGATCACGGTTGCGCACACCTTCATTGCCAGTGCAGAAGCGATTATGTTGACTGGCGCTAAACCAGTTTTCGTGGATATTGATCCGAATACCTGGCTGATGGATGTTTCGCAGGTGGAAGGAAAAATTACCAGCAATACCAAGGCTATCCTGCCGGTGCATTTGTATGGGCAGACCGTTGATATGGATCCCTTGATGGATATTGCCAAGCGTCACAAATTGTGGGTTGTGGAAGATGCCTGCCAGGCCCATGGCGCTGAATACAAGGGACGCAAGGCGGGCAGCCTTGGCGATGCGGCGGGTTTCAGCTTCTATTTTTCCAAGAACCTGGGCGCTTATGGTGAAGGTGGTTTTATTTCCACTAACAACGAAGATCTGGCGAAAAAGATTCGCATGATCCGTGATCATGGCTCAGGTGTTCGCTATCACCACGATATGCTCGGTTTTAATGGTCGCTTGGATGAATTGCAGGCTGTTGTGTTACGGGTGAAGCTTAAGCACCTGCCAGAATGGAATGTTCTTCGCCGCGCGCATGCAAAGCAATATAACCAGCTTTTGAGTGGTTTGAAGGTGACGACCCCATTCGAGAAATCTGAGAATAGCCATGTCTACCATCTGTATGTCATTCGTACAGAAAACCGTGACGAACTCCAGAATTTCTTGAAGAGCAAGGGCGTTTTCACCGGTATCCATTACCCCATTCCGCTGCATTTGCAGAATTCAATGGCGTATCTTGGTTATAAGAAGGGTGACTTCCCTGTCACGGAAGAGGTCACTTCTGACATCCTTTCCCTGCCGATGTACGCAGACCTCGAGGAAGAACAAGTTAAGTACGTTGTAGAAATGGTGGCTGAATTCCAGGCTGGGAATAAATCCTGACCTGTCCGTACTAATTTTATTCCAATACCCACCCGCGGCCTGCGTAAGCAGGTTGCAGGCCGCGGGTGGGTTGGTTGCCCTTGATTGTTTCTTTTTTGTTATTTATAGCTTTACCAGCGATTAGTTTATGTAACACCGGGTGTTGGTCCCAATAGGACGGTATTATGGTACAACCTTCTGTTGATCGTTCTGATAAATTTTTTGGTTATTCTGGCATTCATTTTCTGGAAATTATCTTACCCTGCATTGTCGGACTATTCATTGGCTTGCTGGTTTTTGTGTCTCCACTGGTTGCCGTGGGTGTAACTGCCCTGGTGATGGTTGTATTAATCAGCCTGGCAAAACCAGTCTTTATTTGTTATCTGGTTATTCTGTCAACAGCCTTTACCTCTGGTATGACGCGTGGAAAGCTGATTCCGTTTCTGATTCCTAACGAAGCAGTGCTGGTCTTGGCAGTAGCAATTGCACTGGTCGTACTGGTGGTAGCGAAACGTCGTCAGAGTACAGATATGGGCGGGTTGTTGGCTGCCATTGTGTCGCTGACTTTGGGCACAATCTTAATTCCGGGTATCTCATACCTGTTGCGCGGTTTGAAATTTACCGTCGATGACCTGATCGTCCTGTTTGCCCCTTTGCAATATTTCGTTGTATTCTGGCTTTTTACCTATCTGCCTGATAACAAGGCAGAGCGCACTAATATTCTCAAACTGATGCTGTTTTGTGGTGTAGTCGTGGCAGGGATCGGCTTGCTGCAGGCGTTGAAAGTAGGTCCAATCACCAGCCTGCTGCACAATTGGTATTCGTCCTCCCACGAAGCACAGGCGGTAAGAATTGGCCGCATCACTTCGCTGATGTCTGCGTGGAATGGTCTTGGTATTTTCCTGATGGTGAACATGTTTATTGCCTGGGCGTTTGGTGTTTCCCGCTCGAATGAATTGGGCAATGGTTTTATTGCTTTGGCGATGGTGATCTGCACAGCGGCGCTCGTGCTTAGTGGTTCCTTTGCTGGTATGTTTTCCACTGTGGTTGGCATCTTAATCATCACGGTTTTATTACGTGGGTTAAATCGCAGGACGGTCATTTTATTGGTGGGTATGGCGATTGTAACCGTGGTTACCTTCCTGATCTTTGGAGCGCTGATCGATAAACGTTTGCAGACCCAGTTTGGTTATGGCGGTATGATTCCCGCAACACTGTTGGATCGCTTTCGTATTTGGCAGGATATTTACCTGCCATCCCTCAAGGGACACATTCTATGGGGCGTGGACTTAACCATCCCAAACACTTTCTCATGGAAATATACTGAAAGTCAGTATATTTCACTGTTGTTTGGTTTTGGCTTGATAGGTTTTATCGGCTTCGTGTTGTGGGTGTTTGTGACTCTTTACTGGTTGTATCGAAGACATGTGCACGAATATCTAAAATCCAAGGATATTAATCCCACGACGATTGCGATCGTTATATCCATTGCGGTGATGGTGGTCATGTTCATGGCTGGTTTTACCAATGCGGTTTTCGCTTATTCTGGTACGGCTGAATATATGTGGATTCTGCTGGCACTCTCCACCCAGCGGGTGGTGGAGGCGCGCGCGTGAACAGTACCAACCCTATTGCAGCAGTTGCCTGGTCTCCGCACTGCTCACGAACAAACCAGTACTCAAAGCGGTTGCAGGCTACGTTTTACCAGGTTCATTATCTAAAATCTAAGCGCCCCTGGCTGGCGCCCTTTAAATATGTACTCCAGTTTTTCAAGACCTGGTCAGTGCTTGCCCGCCAGCGCCCAAAGGTGATTTACGTAGCGGTTTCGCCAATTTTTTCTGCATTGAGTGTATATATTTATTGCATTTTTTCGGGCGCGAATTTCGTTATGGATGTGCATGGCAATTCCATGAGTGGCTGGAAGTGGAAATGGAGTATTCCACTGCACCATTTTTTGGCACGTCGTGCGATTATGAATATTGTTGACCAACAAATTCGGACCAACCTGTTTACGTCCTGGGGTGCTAAAACCCTGGTGCTGGAACGAGTCCCGATTAATGTCGCTATTGAAAATCTAAAAGTCATTAAAGACCCCCTGAAACATAGCGTGACGGTTGTCAATACGTTCAATGATGATGAACCTGTACTTCCCATCCTGGAGGCTGCCAGGCAGCTTCCAGATGTTTCGTTTTATATTTTGGGCGATACTGGTCTAGCGAAAAAAAGCTTGCTTAAATCGGCACCTGCCAATGTAACTTTTACCGGGTTCCTGTTCAACGAAGATTACTGGAATCGTTTGTATTCTTCTGACGCGGTTATGGTCCTCACTACCCATCCATATTCATTGTTGGCAGGTGGGCAGGATGGCATGGCCCTGGGTAAACCGCTGATTTTATCCAATCAGCCCGCCCTGGTAGATTATTTCACCAAGGGGACGGTTTTTATTGAACATACTCCGGAGAGTATTATCGAGGGTGTTCAAAAAGCGATTGCCAATGGACCTGTCTTGAGCCAGGAAGTCACCGAACTGGCAGTGGAAAAACGTGTTCGCTGGGAGTCAGAATTTAAACGCCTGCAGGATTTGATCGGGGAAAAAATCCTTGCCTGAACATTTCTCCATCGCAGGCATCAAGTCCAGGCTACAAAATCTGGATTGGCGATTTATCAAGGGCTCCACCCTGCTATCGGGTGCGATTGCGATTGCGCGGGTGTTAGGGTTAGCCTATTCGTTGGTGCTTGCGCGCGTGTTTTCCCCAAGTGATTTTGGTTCAGTTCAATACGCCATCACGCTTGCCACCCTGGTTTCAATTGGCACAACACCCTTTGGGATGCATGTCATCGCCCAGTATGTTGCCAGGCAAAAAAATCAGCCTGAATTGCTTGATCAAACACTTACCAACCTGACTTTTCTGCAGGTTGCGGTTACGGTTGTATCGGGTTTGGTTGCTGCTCCTTTTATTTGGTTGAAAGCGCCTGAATTGACCCTCGGGGTGCTGGTAATTTTCATTGGGCAGACCGTTTTCTATAGTTACTGGGGATTGGCGCGAGGTTTTCTTGCATCAGGACGGCTTGCCATAGCTTACCTGGGTAGCAATCTGGTCCAAATCCTGATGGTGATTTTCCTGGTCCAGGTTTTGCGTATCCAATCGACCCAATTAGCGCTCATTATTTACGGTACATCCTATTTTCTGCCGTTGATTTTGCTGCATTATTACAAGCCATTGGCCCCGCTTGGGATGCGCCTGTCTTTGCTGAAAAAAGAAATTATGCAGGAAGTTTTTAAATTTTCCATGCCCATCTGGCTCTCCCAGTTTGGGTATGTGTTATTCAGCGCTATGGATATTCTATTGCTGGAGCATTTTGTTGATAGCTCCGCAGTGGGAGTGTATCGTTTGAATGTAACGATTGCGACAGTTTTTACCTTTTTGCCGCAGGGCATATCGTCGATCCTGTTGCCTGAAGTGGCAGCCGCCCACAAGGATCAGCATTCCAAGATGTTGTGGCGTGCAATTGGGATTGCCCTTTTAACCAACCTGGTGATCATTGTAGGTTATTTACTTTTATTGGGACCGTTCATCAGGTATTTCTTCGGTATCGATTACCAGGTGGAAAACAAGGTGGCCCTGGTGATGGCTCTCGCCAGCATTATTTCGGGATTGAACTCCATTATGGTCTCTGTGCTGGTTGGCAAGAATCGCCCGGGTACCGAAACCATCGGACGTTTTGTTGCACTGGCGGTTGGGGCGAGCCTGGGGATCAGCTTGATCCCACGTTATGGTATTTGGGGCGCTTCGCTGGCTGTATTGGCGGGTGTGTTTAGCTCACTTCTCGCATATTCGCTGGCCTGGTACCTGGGCGCGAAAAAGCAGGAATAATAAAACACCACCTGCAGAGGGTCGCGGGTGGTGTTTTTAAAGATTTTACCGGATTTTATTTCCCGACAAATTCAAACGCGCCAATATCAAAGGCGTTGCCCTGTGGCCGTTTGATGCCATCAAAATCATCCAAAATCCATTGGGATGCATCCATCCCGGCGTTAATGATGGGTGAGACACTCTGCGGGTGAAAGTCATGCCCGGGTAAATCTGTAACGCGCAGTTCATCCAACCAGGTATCCTGAGCATACATCCCGGAGTTTGGCCTGATATGGTCAGATTTGTACAGGGCATTATTGGAAAGCTGGTAACCCGTCTGTCCCTCAATCAGTATATATGGAATATCTGCCTCACCATACCCATAATCAACAAACAGGTTGTTGAAGGCGTAAGCGCCGGTGATATTGCTAAAACGGATGCCAGATTTCCCCCCGCCGTTGGCGTGCACGATGGTGTTATTGATAACATACATTTCAGAGATAACATCCTGGCCGTCCTGCCGATGGAAATTCATTGGCGAATAACCCGGGCTGTGCATGATGAAAACATTGTTCTTGAAAACGATATTCCTGACCGGTGAATTTTCGTTGGAAATTTGGACGATCTGGTTGCTACCGGTGGTACTGGTGTGATCGCACAGGTTTTTCTCGATAGTGATATTTTCTGCAGGGCCCCAGGTCTGGAAGCAATCCACATGCGGATCGTCTGTAATGAGCGACCGGTCTAAAATATCGTGGATGTAGTTACTGGTAAAGCGGTTGCCTGCGCCAAAAAACCAGACGCCATCCTGTTTTGTATTGGAAATTTCGTTTTTTTCGAAGACATTGTTATCCCCGCTAACACGAAGACCGAAATCGCTATCCGGATTGGAAATGATAAATCCACGCACAAGGTTGTTATCGCCCTCGACAAAAAAACCATTCATGTAAACTTGCCCAACTGCAATAAAGCTTAGCTTGGATTTTGTGAGCAGGACGAGCTCAGGGTAGGTGCCAGCTTGAACAAATGCTGTGGCACCAGCAGGTAACCTATCCGCGGCTTTTTGAATGGATTTCCACGGCTTGTCTTGGCTGCCGGGGTTAGAGTCAGAGCCTTTTTGGGCATCGATGTAATAATAGGCTTGTTTTATCGGGCCACTGCAAGAAAGCAAGCTTGTGGTCAGTACCAGGAATAGCGCGAGATGTTTAAGAAAGCGGGAAGTAAGAGAGAATGACATTCCATGCACCTGTAATACGGGATATTCACCAGTTCCTTTTCGTTTGAGCCTTTCCCTGATTTTGCTTTTGTTGGCTGTGAGTTAAGGCTGGTAGCTGAAATTATTATATCGTATTCAATTGGTCGTGTTCGAATCGCTGGTTGAATCGCAGGTCCTATTCGAATTAGCCATTGGTACCCCTTTTTATTTCCATTGGTAAAATTATTTTTTCATTATCATTCAGGTGAGATTCGCGATTGATTTGAGGATTTGTGATGAAAGTTTGCATGGTTGGCGTATTTGATTATTTGAATGATGCCCGGGTCAAGGCCTATGCCGAAGCACTGGTCAAAAAAGGTTCCCAGGTGGATGTTCTTGAGGTGCGTTCATCGGAGGGAATTCGGGTTGCTGAGAAAAATGGTGTCCGGATTTTTTCATTGCGAGTCTCGGGTAACCGGGGCAGTTCACTGGCCTATTTTTTTGAGTATGGCTTGGCTCTCATTAAGCTGTTTTCCCAACTGACAAAAAAGAATTTTCAGAATCGCTATGATGTGATTCATTTTCACAATATGCCTGATTTCCTGGTTTTTTCGGCCTTGTTTGCCAGGTTGACGGGTGCGAAAATCATCTTGGATATCCACGATGCCATGCCGGAAGTTTTTATTTCAAAATTCCCGGGTAAAAAGTACGCCATCCTGCTCGCATTGGTCCGGCTTGAGGAAAAAATATCGGTCATGTTTTCGGATGCGGTGATTACTGCCAATGTTCATTTTCGAGCCAATATGCAAAACCGGGGGGTGAATCCAGCCAAATTTGTGGTGGTAAAAAATTTTCCTGACCCGGATCTATTTAATTCCAACATAAGGCGTGGGACGAGTGGTGCAGTACACGAGCAGTTTACCCTCATTTTTCCGGGTACCCTGGCTGCTCGTTATGGATTGGATGTTGCCATCCGTGCCTTGCCGCTGCTGCAAGACAGGGTTAAATCTCTTAAGTTGATAATTATCGGACCCCAGAATGAATATTACAAGTCGGTTTTGCTGCCGCTTGTGCATGAGTTGAATGTTGCCGGGATGGTCGAATTCAAACCGCCGATGCCTAATGATCAAATTCCAGCCCAATTAGCCCAGGCGGATTTGGGGATTTACCCAGCCATGCCAGATTCTCACATGACCATTGCCATCCCTGGCAAGTTGTTGGAATTCGCCGCAATGGGACTGCCGTTCATTTCTTCTCGATTGAGGATTGTGGAGGAAATGTTTGATGATGGTTCCCTGTTGTTTTTTGAGCCCGGTAATGAAAAAGAATTTGCTGATTGTGTTGTCAGATTATATGAAAACCCGGCTATGCGTGCTGAAATTGCTGACCTGGCAGAACAGACTTACAACCAGCGTCATTCCGGGGGGAGTGAACTACAGAAATATTGGGATCTCCTTGAAGAACTGGCCCCTGGTCGACTGTGATATTTTTTTATAAAAACAGTTTTCCAAGCTGAGCAATAATTGCAAGTTGCTTTACCAGGCATACGATTATCTTAAGTTATAAATAGGAGTTGTGTTTTTTATGAGTGAATTAAAAATTGTCAATACGCTCGACCAGGCCGAATGGCGGCGTTTTGTTTTGGAAAATCCAAATGGAAATATCTTTCATTCCCCCGAAATGTTCCAGGTTTTTGAACAAGCAAGGGGGTTTGTCCCGCAGTTATGGGCAGCGGTGAATGATCTTACTGGGAAGCCCCTGGCGTTGTTGCTGCCGGTCCAAATCCCCTTAATGTCTGGGGTAATGCGCCATTTTACCACCCGTGCAGTGGTATACGGCAGCGTGTTATGGGAGCCCGGGGAGCATGGTCTCGCCGCATTGGACTTCCTGTTGGCTGAGTATGCTAGAAACCAAAAAAACGCACCTATTTTCACCGAACTGCGTAACATCTGGGAGATGCCCGAGGCGCTGCCTGTTTTACAAAAACGGCATTTTGTATACGAAGCTCACTTGAATTATATAATTGATCTTTACGAAGGTCCGGAGGCGGTGTTGAAGAACATTGGCTCGCGGACCCGAAAGAATATCAGGCATGGTTTGAATAAAGGCGAAGTGCTCATTGATGAGATAACCCGCCGGGAAGAATTGGATGATTGTTATGGGTTGTTGCAAATGACCTATCAAAACGCCCAGGTTCCCCTTGCAGATCGGTCCTTATTTGAGGCTGCTTTTGATGTTCTGTTGGAGAAAGGCATGATTCGTTTTGCTCGTGCGCGTGTGGGTGATGCGAATGTCGCTACTTCGGTGGAGTTGTTATATAAGGACGTTGTCTATGGCTGGTACGGCGGCGTGGATCGTGAATTCAGTAGTTACACTCCAAATGAATTGATCATGTGGAATGTACTTGAATGGATCTCGAAGCAGGGTTACCGTTATTATGATTTTGGCGGGGCCGGGAAACCGGATGAAAAATATGGTGTGCGCGATTTCAAAGCGAAATTTGGTGGCAGGCTTGTTTCTTATGGCCGCAATGTCTTTGTTCACAAACCTGCGGTTTTGTTTTTATCGAAGATAGGGTACCAGGTCTTGCGTCGCTGGTTATAAAGCGGAAATCGTCATGATGATCACAAACAATTTTGAAAGTTATTTCTATCTTAAACTGTTGGATGGTACACTGTACTGCCACCATGTGGGAGGGCGGTAATAAGTGGACTGATCATTTACCTCCCCTCCTGCGGAAACTTGGTGATACAACCGACCCAATTGAGTTGAATAAGAGGAAATAATTTTTTCATGGAAGAAGTAGTATCGGTATTAATTCCAGACGCCGCCAGCAGTTTTGCTTTGTTTACGCTGCACTGCCTTGCTGACCGTCCAAATGTACGCGTGCACGTGCTAGGGCAGGAAGCCTGGCCAGCATTGCGTTTTTCTCGATATGCCAGCAGTTTTAGCTATCGCCCAGGACGTTTTGATGATCCGGCTTACCTGGATTGTGTTACCGATATTATCCGACAGAAAAAAATCGATGTTTTCCTGCCGACAGATTCAGATGCGATCGCTTTTGTAAATTCAAACCGGAATGCTCTCAAGGGGGTGGTCGCACTCCCGCCTCTGCCTGGCCCGGAACAATTTGATATTGCCAACAATAAATGGCTAACCGCGCAGTTCTTGCGGACGCAAGGTTTGCCAGGACCTAACACGTTACTGGTGTCTGCAGATCCTGGGTTTTGGCAAGCATTACAGGAAATGAAATTCCCGGTCATGTTAAAGCCAGTTACATCGCGTGATGGTGACGGTATTGAGCGCTTTGACCGGCTTGCTGATCTTGAACGCCACCTGGGCAGTCTGGAAATGGCGAGTATTGCCGGCCGGTTTCTTGTGCAGGAACTGATCGATGGACCAGTCATCGGGTTGAATGTTCTTGCCCGCGCAGGCGAACTGTTGGCTTTTACCATCCAGCAGGCAGTTATCCCAAATTCCAAGCGTTATTCGGCGGCAGGCGCGATCAAATTCATTCAGAATGAACGTTTTGAGCTTGCGTTGCGCGAGTTGGTCGCCCGGCTTAATTTTGACGGTTATGCCAATGTGGATACCCTTTGCGACCAAGACCAACAGCTAAATATCATTGATATCAATGCCCGTTTTTGGGGCAGCCTGCGTGGTTCGATGGTGGCAGGCGTGAATTTTCCTTACCTTGCCTGCTTGGCAGCGTTGGATATCCCTTTCCCGCTGTCCGCTTATCATCCAGTTCGTTATTTTCATCCAAAAACAGGCATTAAGCATATCTTGCACACGTTATTGGGAAAGGCCGAGCTTAAAGACGTTGCCATCAAGGAAGTTGGTCTTAATTACCTGTTACTGGACCCCATTGCGGAAGTAATGCGTGCCTACCGTCAATAATTTATTTCACAAGTTTCTGATTGGAACGAGAACATGATTGATCTTTACCGGGAAAATGTCTCTGAAAAGTTTTGGCAATTTGAGCGTAAGCCCGACGCACAGCTTATGACGCGTGCGGTCCAGCTTGCCCTGCCAAGCCTGGGCTTTGAAAGTGGAGCGCAGACTGAATTTGATGTGTTGCTGAATACCCTGGGAGAAGCCCGCTTTGGTGATGACCACTGGCAACTGAGCCTGCCAAAACGAGTATATTACACACTGAAACCCTTCATTCCGCGCAAGCTGATCCAGGTTCTGCGCCAGCTTTATAGCGGTGATGTTAAACAGGTTCATACACCGAACTGGCCGATCGATGACCGGTTTGTCCTTTTTCGGATGGAAGTACTGAGGCAGTTGCTCTCGTTGTCTGGCGGGCAGGCAGTACAATACCGCCAACTTTGGCCAGAAGGAAGGCGTTTTTCGTTTGTACTCACACATGATATAGAAACGGCCGCCGGGCAGGCGTATGTTCGCGAAATTGCCGATTTGGAGGAAGGCCTGGGTTTTCGCTCTGCATATAATTTTGTATTGGAACGTTATGCCCTGGATTTTTCTTTAATGGAGGAATTGCGTGAGCGTGGTTTTGAGGTTGGTTGCCATGGGGTTAAACATGATGGCAAACTTTTCAGCTCCCAGGAGGAATTTTCCCGTCGGGCGGCGATTATCAATCAAAAAACAAAGCAATATCAGATGCGTGGTTTCCGCGCACCGCTGACACATCGCAACCCTGTTTGGATGCAATCCCTTGAAATTGATTACGACGAATCCTTTTTTGATACCGATCCGTTTGAACCGATCCCAGGCGGTGCCATGAGCATTTGGCCATACTTCCTGGGGCGGTTTGTGGAATTGCCCTATACCCTGGTGCAGGATTTTTCGTTGACCAATATCCTTGGGGAAACCACTCCGCTAATCTGGATGGAAAAAGTGGATTTCCTACGGAAGTATCGGGGCATGGCCTTGCTAAACAGCCACCCGGATTATCTAAAATCACCTATCACCTACAAGGTATATGCCGATTTCCTGGCTGAAATGAAGAAAAGTGCTGATTACTGGCATGCTCTACCAGGGGATGTTGCCACATGGTGGAAATACCGGGCGGGGGCTGAATACCAGCAATCGCTGGCGACTGCTGCGCTGCAGGATGGCCAACTGGTGATTTAACCAGGTTGGATTTGAAACTACAATTGAAGCCTAAATAAAGTCATAAATAAAAGCATGAAAAATCCCCGCTGTTGATCACGGGGATTTTTTGTTGTTATGATTTGGCGTTTCAGGCTTAGGAACTAGGGTTTGAATTCAAAAGCGCCGATGTCGTGAGCGCCGCCCTGGGGACGCAGGGTACCATCGTAATCATCTGCAACCTGGGTATTCACATTCATACCGTGGTTGATTAGAGCTGAAGCAGGGGTCAGGTGGAAGTTGTTGGCATTGGCATCGACAAAGCTGGGGTCGGCTTGCCACATATCACCAGGCAGGATGCCCGTCTTAGGGGCGATTTTGTCTGACTTGGAAACTGCGTTGTTGATGAAGTTGGTGCCAGTGGTACCACTTTCGGTCAGTATGTAGGGTTGATCGCCGTATCCGAAGTTGACGAACAGGTTGTTGATGGCGGTGGCGCCGGTGATATTGGTGAAGCGGATGGCGGAGCTGCCGGTGCTCTTGTGAATAAAGGTGTTGTTGATGACAACCATGTTGCTGATTTCGTATTCGCCGACATGGCGGTTGAAGTTCATCGGTGAATAACCAGGGTCGTTCATGATGAACAAATTGTTTTTGAAGGTGATGTTGCGAACCGGGTTTTTGACTGCGGAGATCTGGGTGATCTGGTTGCTGCCGCTGGTGCTGGTGTGGTTGCAGAAATTCTTTTCGAAGGTGATGTTTTCAGCCGGGCCCCAGGTTTGGAAGCAGTCCGCGTGCGGGTCATCGACAAAAACATTGCGATCAACGATGTCATGGATATAGTTGCGGGTGAACTTGTTGCCTGACCCGAAGAACCAAATGCCATCTTGCATGGTGTTGGAGATGTCGTTCTTGTCGATCAGGTTATTGTTGCCTTCCACACGGATGCCGAAGTCACTGGCCTGGTTGCTGATGGTGAAGCCGCGGACCACGTTGGTGCTGCCGAGGACATAGAAGCCACGCATGGTTACCATGCCATTGGCGGTGAAGGTGTTGCCAGAGCGCTTGACATAAACAAGTTCGGGGTAATCACCAGGCTGCACGGTGACGGTATCGCTGCTCAGCATGGTGTTAGCAGCTTTCTGAATGGTCTTCCAAGGTTTTGCAAGGGTGCCGGGGTTGGCGTCTGAACCAAGGTTGGCATCCACGGAAAAATTGGCTACCGTGCGGGTTACCTTGAGGGCATCGAGATCGACCAGTTTGCCAGCGGTATGAACGACCTTGATGACGTGCGTACCACTTGGGATGGCTGGGCTATTCCAAACGCTCTTGAAATTGGTCGAAATATAATTCTGGTCTAAGGTGGCAAACTTGGTGTTATCGACGAATACATCAATTTTTCCCTTGTTGAGGGCTTTGGTGTATAAGACAGTAAAGGAAGATCCGGTAATTTGGAAGGTGGCGTAGTTGCCGATTTTGTTGGAGGTGTGGGTCATACCCTTGTATGCCAGGGTGCTGACTGTTGTGGTCCAGGTGCCGGTATATTTCCAGCCGCTTTCCTGGTCGTCAAAATAAGTTACAACTGCAGTGGCAGCGCTGTTGCTGGCGGATGCGTTGGTATAGCCCCCGAGGATGATTGAAATTACGAAGAAGATACTGATAAACCGGTAAATTGCCTTGTTCATTTTGGACACTCCGTCAATAAAAAAACGACTTGAGGATTAGTCCAAGTCGTTTCGCTATGAAGTTTATTACTTCGGCGACTTGGCAGTCATGGCAGCTAAGCTGCTGTAGACCCATAGTTTTGCGTCCCCGGCTTTCACCAGGTTTGCCTTTTTCGGATAAATTATTAAGCTTCGTACGGATGCCACTGTATTATACAACCGGGATGTCCCTTGGGAATAGGACCGTGGTACCGGCAGCGCTTACAGTCTTGTAAGGTGGTCTTGAATGAAGGCGGTTTGGAACGGTAACTGAACGATTATTCCATTATGGGCTTACGAACGGGTTGAAAAATTTTTCTTCACCAACTGTAGTTTCTACCCCGTGACCGGAGAACAAGACAACGTCATCGGGCATGCTAAAGATTTGTTGGCGAATGCTGGTTATCAACGCCTCTGAACTGCTGCCAGGCAAGTCAGTGCGCCCAACAGAACCGGAGAAAATTAGATCACCGCAGAAACATACCTTGTCAGCCTGGCAGTAAATAACCACGTGACCAGGGGTATGCCCGGGCGTGTGGCGTACCTCCAGCACATTCTGGCCCAGGTGCAAGATTTGGCCCTGGCTGAAATCAACCGTAGGCTCAGGACCAGGGTCAATATTGAAACCGAACTTGGCTCCGCCCCCGCCTGTTTTCCACAAGGTGTGGTCGGCAGGGTGCAGTGCCACAATCGGTAGGGGGTTAAGCGCGTCGGCTATGGCCCCAGCGCCGCCAATGTGGTCAAAATGGGCGTGCGTATACCAAAGGTGCGCGATGCGCCAATTGCGTTTTTGGGCTTCGGCAAGGATAACCTGGCCATCCCAGGCCGGGTCAATGACAGCTGCGTCGCCGCTGCTGCTGTCGGCGATCAGGTAGGCGTTGGTTTGAACGGGACCAAGGATAAATCTGACAATTTCCAGGGGCATGATGGTTTACTCCATGGTTTCGGGTCTGAGGGGTAGTTCTTCATGTATGCTGCGCGGGGCAAAGAAAAAACTGATCATAATAACCGTCAGGATACTAAAAAATGCCAATGGAAAGATGGAGCCCTTATCCTGTTGGTAAAGAAAACCTGCTATGACCGGGGCGATGATACTGGTGAACCCCAGAACACTTTCGGCAATCCCATAGGCGAGGCCCATTTGGGATTGTTTTACCAATGGGCGTATTTGGGCCATAAACAAGGAACGCGCCGCCCGGTATCCACCGAGCAGGAAGTAGGCGCTCGCGAACCATCCGTATCCATTCATCTTCCAGATAATTCCGCTGTATAAACCAACTGAAACCTGGCTTAAGATGAAACCCAGCCGGGCGTCGAAAAAGCCAATCAGGAAGGTGATGACCGTATTACCCAATCCGCCGATTGCGCCCAATAATCCAATTTGCTCCAGTGAAAGACCGCGTACATCCTGGAGAAATTTGGGAGTGAAGGGTTGCGGTAAATACATGGCCAGCACAACAACCCAGCCCAGCGCAAGAAAGCCAAGATAACGACGGTTATTCAGCAGTCCAGTTCCGGGAGCGGTTGGGTCGTGACGTTCCCGGGCTTGCGGGGCGATCAGAAATACAAAACCACTGGAGAACAGGAACAATACACCGGCAACAAAATAAACGCTGCGTAGACCGTAATGCTGGCCAATCCAGCCGCCGGTAAATGGGCCTAACACCATGCCCAGGTTGAAGGTCGCCGAACTGAGCGTAAGCGCTCGTCCAACGCTCCAAGAGCCACGAGCCGTGGTGATGTAACTGTTCAGCGGCGATGAAACGAAGGCAGTCACCCCGTAAAGTAAAAGACCAGCCACAAAAAACGGCAGACTGGGCGCCAGTGCCATGATCCAGGTGGAAGTGACGCCGAATATCCAGGCGGTGATTAGCATAGGCCGGCGACCAATCCGGTCAGATAGATAACCCGCTGGCACGTGCGCGATCATCATGGCCAAACCTGCACCCCCGAGGATATACCCAATTGTGACCGGGTTAGCCCCCAGCTCGGTCAGGTAGAAAGGTTGGAACATGTAAAACATGCCCTCCCCGATACCCCAGGTAAAAAGGGCTGCGGCGATCCAGATCAGGGAAGGGTTCATGCAGAAATTCTTTTGGCAAAATCCGCGGCTGTTTTGAAGACGGTCATGCGTTGAGCATCCCGGGTGATGACATGACCGGATTCTTCAATCCAAACCATCGACTTATCGCTGGTGGTCAGGTCGGCGTGGATGCGCGGCATACTGTCTTTAATCACATAATCATCATCGTGAGAGTGGATCAGCAGCACTGGAACCTTGATTTGCGGCAGGGCGAGGTGCATCTCGTCGATCAATTTATTCAATTCGCCAATCGCATGCACTGGGTTCTGTGGGTAGGAGATGTGGTCTTTAAAGGCTTGCTTGTCAAACCAACTGGCATCGGGAGCGTCATTGGTCTTGGGCATGTAGGTTGTGATTTTACTGATCCAGCCGATATGCCTGAGGCGCGGATCATCTGGTAATTTGTACGGGGTGGACATTGCTACAACGCCAATTACGGGCAGAGAGGCCGCACTGGTCAGCGAAAGAACACCGCCCATCGAGTGCCCCATCAGGATGATCGAGTCTGTGGCCCCTGAGAGCATCGCAAACCCATCCTCGACGGATGCCAGCCAATCTGTGTAACTGGAGCGAATCATATCTTCTGGCTTGGTGGCGTGACCAGATAGACGCACTCCCAGGACGGAAAAATTGTGCTCCCTGTGCAGGTATTCGCCCATCAATCGCATTTCTTTGGGCGTTCCGGTAAAGCCATGCACCATTAAGATGCCGGTGCGTGATCCGGGAAAGAAAAAAGGTTCGGCGGTTGGAATGATATGTTTCATCGTTGTTTGCCTTTACTCATCCATGCGGGTTGTTGCTTTTCAACTTCCAGAAATACAGGACAGTCCTGATCGTGAGCGCCGGGAAGGTAACCGGTGGACATTAGAAACTCGTTCACGATTTCGCCACCAGTGAAGACAAAGGTTTTCTTAAAGAGTTTTGTCCATCCGGCGTGATCAAGATGGGCGTTTGCATCCAGCCAGTTCTTGAATGATCCAAACTCGGCTTGCAGTGTTTCAATTATTTTTGCGTTGTGAATAGCCGCATTGACTTTCAAGCGGTTGCGTATGATACCGGCATCTGCCAATAAACGGGCGGTCTCAGCCTCGCCGTACCCGGCCACTGTCTGAATATCAAAACCATCATATGCTCGGTGAAAATGATCTGCTTTTTTAAGAATGGTGATCCATGAAAGCCCGGCCTGGTTGATTTCCAGGATCAGGCGCTCGAACAGCCCGTTGTCATCGCTAATTGGAAAACCATATTGTGAATCGTGATAGCCGCGATTGAGGATGTCTTCTGGGTGGTTAAGGCAATATTCACAGTAAGAGGGCATGTTCGTTCCATTCGCATTGGTAAAGACTAGCCAAGAACCCGGATTTCCCGTTCCATGTCGCTAAGACTTTCAACACCCTGAGCGGTGATCACCATGTTATCTTCAATGCGAACCCCATTCCGGCCAGGCAGGTAAATACCGGGTTCGACGGTGTAACACATGCCTGGTTCCAGAATTTGCATGTTATCACCACGCATGTAGGGGTCTTCGTGACCTTCCATGCCGATCCCGTGACCGGTGCGGTGGGTGAAATAAACGCCGTAGCCCGCATTCTCAATCACGTCACGGGCAGCTTTGTCTACATGGGCACAGGGGGCGCCTGGTTTGCCAGCCGCGCGTCCGGCTGCGTTGGATTCCTGGACAATTTTGTGGATTTTTTGGTATTCCGCATCCACCTGGCCAATTGCAAAGGTGCGGGTCAGGTCGGAGATGTAGCCATCATACGCGGCACCCCAATCTACCACCAACAGGTCGCCGGCTTGAAGTTTGCGTGCAGAAGGTGATGCATGGGGATTGGCGCTGTTGGGTCCGCTGGACACAATGGGCGAGAAGGGAATTTCGGGAGAGGAGCCGTTGCGCAGCAGCTGAATGGTCAGTTCGGCCGCCAGCTCCCTTTCACTCATACCAATTTTTACCAGGGGCAGGCAGGCCTTGAGGGCATCCTGAGCAATCACAACTGCGCGTTGCATTTTGGCAATTTCATCGGCGTCCTTGGTAATACGCAGAGCGGTGAGTGCTGTGGATGCATCTGGGAATACAGACCCAGGCGCGGCGGCTTCGATGAAACGGTATTCCAGGATGCGCAGGGCGCGCGGCTCGACGCCGATGGCTTTGCCTGCCAGACCGAGAGCCTGGACACCCTTTGAAAAGGCTTTTACCCATTCCCCGGGTAGCTCGGGATATGGGAATGCCTGTACTTTATAAGGCAGATGTTCCAGCTTGGGGGTTTCCAATTCTGGGAGGATAAAGGCCGGGTCCTGGCCCGGGGCAAAAAACATCACCACTGGGCGTTCCATCAGGTGAAAACTTAAACCGGTCAGATAAGCCAGGGTTGGGCCAGGGTTGATGGCGACGGCATCCAGGTGGGAGGCTGACATGGCCTTATACAATTTCTCAAGTCTTGCTTTGATCATGGTTTTCTCCTGGTATTTGGGATAGATGGCTTTGGTCCACGAAAATATATGTTGAAATCAAGAAGTGGTATGTTCTTACGATGAATTGCGACGGTATTTTTGAACAAAATAATGTTTAACGAACCAATCCACGCCACCTGGCAGGAGCGCGTCAGCCCATAGCACAGAGCGGAACCACCACGGCAGGATCAAATTCCGGCGGGGTCGGAGGGCGACCTGCACGACTTTGCTGGCCACGTATTCAGAAGTAAGGAAGGACCATTCAGGCAATTTAAAATTGCTTGTGGAAGAACTGGGGCGACTGTTTTGGCCGAATTCAGTGTGGGCAGGGCCGGGGTAGATACCAGAGACATGGATGCCCAGGGTACTTACCTCCCGTCTCAGCGCGTCGGTGAAGCCGCGTACCCCATACTTGGTGGCAGCGTAGACTGTATACATTGGAACAGCAATCCACCCGGCCACAGAGGAGATATTGATGATATGCCCTCTACGCCGCGCAATCATGCCTGGCAGAACAGCATGAGTGACTTGCATCAGACCGGTCAGATTTACATTGACCTGGGTCTGGATGTCGTGGACGGGTTCCAATTCGTCGAACCAGTTTAATCGTCCGAATCCGGCATTATTGAACAGGATGTCGATGTGCCCGTAAATTTCAATAACTTTCTGCACCATGTTTTGGATGTCTGCACGATTGTTCACGTCCACCGGTACAGCCATGGCGTTGCCACCGGCTGCCTGGATGCGTTCGACAGCATCTTGCAGTCTTTCCAATCGTCTGGCGACCAGGATGACATGCGCACCCTGGGCAGCGAACAGGCGCGCTGCATCTCCTCCAAAGCCAGAGGATGCGCCGGTGATCAACACGACCTTGTCTTTCAGGTTGATGGTCATTGTGACTCCCGGGGTTGGCTAGAATTAATCTTCTTCGCCGTACTGCTGTTGGCTTTCCTCGGGGCGCTTTCGGGGACGAGGTGGTTGAACAACCGGTTCGGGGTATAGGGCAACCTGTAATACCTGGTCCATGTGCTCAACCGGGATAATTTTCAAATCGGTGCGGACTCGCTTGGGGACATCCACCAGATCTTTCATATTCTTTTGGGGCAGCATGACCACTTTTAGCCCGGTACGGTGAGCCGCCAGCAGTTTTTCGCGCACGCCACCGATTGGCAGGATGCGCCCGCGCAAGGTGATTTCACCGGTCATGCCTACTTCACGGTAGACCGGGCGACCGGTAAGGGCCGAAATGATGGCCGTGGCCAGGGTAATGCCAGCGCTTGGACCATCCTTCGGAACAGCGCCTTCGGGCATGTGAACATGGATGTCCATACGCTCAAAAATATCAGGCTCAATGCCAAACAAGTCCGCCTTTGATTTTATATACGTCAGTGCGGCCTGGCCGGATTCTTGCATGACATCGCCAATTTGGCCGGTCATTTGCAAACCGCCTTTGCCTTCCAGCACGGCGACTTCGATGGCCATAATTTCTCCACCGTTTTCAGTCCAGGCCAGCGAGGTTGCCACACCTACTTCATCGCGCAGCTCGGCCTCGGTTCGCAGAAACTGCGGTGGGCCAAGGAATTTTTCAACCATGTTGGGGGTGATGATAGTTGGAAATTCGCGTTTTTCTGCCTTGAGACGGGCCGCTTTACGAATCACGCGTCCAATTTCACGCTCCAGATTGCGCACGCCAGCTTCATAGGTGTATTCGCGAATGATGCGTTGCAAGGCGTTTTCAGAAAAGCGCAGGTTGGTTTCGTGCATACCGTTTTCATCCATCTGCCGTGGAATCAAGAACCTGTCTGCAATCGCCATTTTCTCTTCTTCAATGTAGCCGGGAAATTCAATCACTTCCAGGCGATCGAGCAGGGCTTCTGGGATGGTATTCAGGTTGTTGGCGGTAGTGACAAACATGACCTTGGAGAGATCAAAGGGAATTTCAAGGTAATGATCGCTGAAAGAGTTGTTTTGTTCCGGGTC
This sequence comes from uncultured Anaerolineae bacterium, assembly GCA_903908605.1. Classification (GTDB taxonomy): domain Bacteria; phylum Chloroflexota; class Anaerolineae; order Anaerolineales; family Villigracilaceae; genus UBA5195. The sequence continues at coordinate 10,884 of CAIVSQ010000365.1, read as the reverse complement.
AAGTACTTCCAACATGGCCGAGGCGGGGTCTCCACGGAAGTCGCTGCCCAGCTTGTCGATCTCGTCCAGCATAAAGAGCGGGTTGCCGCTGCCGGCGCGTTTCATGGTTTGGATGATGCGACCAGGCAGAGCGCCAATGTATGTGCGCCGGTGACCGCGAATTTCAGCTTCGTCACGCACACCGCCCAGGGAAATTCTTACAAATTTTCGTCCCAGTGCTTCGGCGATAGATCGCCCGAGGGAAGTCTTGCCCGTACCAGGAGGCCCAACAAAGCATAGGATGGGCTGTCGTTCCTTTTTTGGTTTCAGCGAGCGCACGGCGATGAATTCCAGGATGCGATCTTTGGCTTTTTGCAGTCCATAGTGATCATTATCGAGCACTTCAGCGGCATGGCGTACATCCAGGTTATCGTCGGTCATCACTGACCAGGGCAGGTCGAGGATCCACTCAATGTAAGAGCGAATAATACCCACCTCGGGTGCCATGGGTGGCATTTGCCCGAGACGTTCGATTTCTTTGAGGGCGGTTTTTCGGGCCTCCTCAGGTAGCTTGGCTTTATCCACCTTTTCGCGTAATTCGCTGATGTCGCGTGTCCAGATATCACCTTCTCCCAGCTCATTCTGGATGGCTTTCATCTGCTCGCGCAGGTAAAACTCACGCTGGCTTTTGTCCACTTCATTCTGGACGCGCGTGTGGATATCTTCTTCGAGTTCGAGCACATCCACTTCGGCTGCCAGTAATTCATTGATGCGTTCCAGGCGTGCTTTGGGATCTGGCATCAACAATAGCTTCTGGCGCTCATCAAACGAAACTGAGATGGAGGTGGCGATCATATCGGCCAACCAGCCCGGTTCGGCGATATTGAGTGCGAACAGGTGGGCTTCCTCAGGGATGGACCGGTTCAACTGCACGCAGTGTTCAAACTGGCTCAAGGCGGTACGCATCAGGGCTTGGGCTTGTTTGTCGGCCTTTTCCACTTCGGTAATGACTTTAACCTTGACCTTGATGTAGGGGGTAAAACGGGTGAATTCGACCACTTCCACCCGGCGTCGTCCCTGAACCAGGCCGGAGCTGTTTCCATCGGGCATGGTTAACAAGCGCCCGACTGCCATTTCCACGCCAATTTGGAGAAAATCAATTGCGCGAGGTGATTCTTTTTCGGGGTCTTTCTGGGTTAGCCCGATGACGGTTTGATTCCGCTCGTGGGCGGTTTGCAGGGTCAGGATGGATGCTTCGTTATCGACAAAGACTGGCGAAACCATGTGTGGGAAAACCACCAGGTCGCGCATGGGCAGCACCAGCGCTTCAAAAATACCGTTTGCGTCCGTTTCATGGGTTGGCACGCGGTACAGTTCCTCTGTCCGCTGCGAAATAGCCATGTTAAAATTTTCTTCGTCTTCTTCGTTCCAGTTGTCCTGGGGGGTATTGCGCTTTTCTGTCATGCGTTACATCGCTTTCTTTTGCCATGCCAATTTGACTTCAGCTGTTACAAACATGCTTCCTGCGGAAACAATAATACTACCATTATATTTTACAATTTCCAGCGCGCGCTCAAGAGCGTCTTCAACTGGAGAAACTGATTCGCACGCCAAGCCTACTTCCAAGGCAATCTCATGGATTTTTGCGGGGTCAAGTGCGCGTGGGTGATTTGCGCGCGTGATAATCAAGGTATCAATTACGTCTTGGATGGCGGTCAGCATGGCTTTAAGATGTTTATCTTCCGAAATGCCCAAGATCAAAACCACTTTTTTACCTGGGAAATAGGTTCTAACGGTTTGGGCCAGCCTTATAAACGCATCCTCGTTGTGCGCTGAGTCGAAAATGACCACAGGGTGGAGTGAGGCAATCTCGAACCTGCATGGCCAATGGACTTGTGCAAATCCTTGCACAATTTCACTTGCACTTAATCCAAAGTTGCCTTCTTCCAGTGCGGCGAAAGCCGTGGCGGCATTTTCCACCTGGTGTTGACCGAGCAGTGGGATAAACACCCCGAGTGGAGCGGCATCGCCGGCCATGGCTACTTCGAGCGACTGTCCCTGGAGAGTATGTTCTCCCGCGCTATACTGTACATCCCGACCGAGCAGGGTCAATTTGCAACCACGTTCAGCCGAAATTGCTTCCAGGACTTTCAATGCCTCGTCCTTTTGGATGGAAGATACCACTGGTACGCCGGTCTTTATAATCCCGGCTTTTTCACCTGCGATTTGGGTCAGAGTGTTGCCCAGTACGGCAGTATGATCATAGGAAAGTGATGTAATGACCGACACTCTGGGAGTGATGATATTGGTGGCATCCAGGCGGCCACCCAGCCCGACTTCGATCACCGCGGTATCCACTTTTTGACGAGCAAAATGCATAAATGCCAGTGCAGTGGTGATTTCAAACGTGGTCAGCTTTGGGGTTTTGGCCACGGCCGGTTTGATTAATTCCACCAGGTGCACCAGCTCCGCGTGGGATATGGGGATCGCGTTGATTTGGATGCGTTCAGTATAATCCAACAAGTGCGGTGAGCAGTAGAGACCCACCTTGCGCCCGGATGCTTGCAATGCTGAGGCGCACAGGGCAGAGGTGGAGCCTTTGCCTTTTGTGCCGGCGACATGGATGCTCGGGTAACTATCCTGCGGGTTTCCCAATTCAGCCATTAAAGCCCGCATACGATTGAGGTTAAAATCAGCCTTGGCCATCTCTGAAGAGTGTTTTAGGCTGTAATCTACAAAGCTGTAGAGATAATCCAAGGCGAGGTTGTAGGCGATATCTGTTTTCATCGTTAATCATTGTAAATCGAAAAAGCGAAAACGTAAATTGATTTATTAGCTGCTATCGACCAGATTTTTAGCGTGTCAGCTTTGTCTGGCCTGTTCGCCTTCATTTATTGACTTTCTGCGCCACGGCATGTACAATTTTTCGCAATCATGCTCGCCACCTTGCTCATTTACGTTCATATCCCTGGCTGCGCTTCACTAAAAGAAAAACGTGGGATCATCAAACCTTTTATGGCGCGTTTGCAGCGGGAGTATAACCTTTCGGTGGCCGAGATGGGTTACCAGGATCATTGGCAGCAGGCATTGGTTGGTTGCGCCATGATCGGTAACGACCGGGTCTATCTGGAAGCATCGTTGCAAACTGTGATGCGTTGGGTGGAGGGGCATTGGACGGATGGAGATGTTATTGATCAAAAGATGGAATTAATCCCTTGACCTGGGTCTTCATTACAAGTCAGGTACCTAATTGGAATTATTATAGAAGGAGAGTGTATGGATCTCGGATTGAAGAATAAACGTGTCCTGGTAACCGGAGCTTCGCGTGGACTGGGTTATGCTACTGCCCGGGTGCTTTCGCAGGAAGGCGCAATTGTGGCGATCAATGGCCGGGATGAGGAACGCATCAGGGCGGCGGCACTCAGGTTGACCAGTGAAACTGGTTCGCCGGTCTATGGTCTGGCTGGCGATGTTAGTTCAGCGTCCGTCGCGGATGCATTGCTCCAGGCTGCTGTGCAAGTCCTGGGTGGCCTGGATATCCTGGTGTGCAATGCCGGTGGCCCCCCTCCCGGGACGTTCGAGTCTTTTGATGAAGCTACCTGGCAAAAAGCCATCGATCTTTCTTTTATGAGTAATGTGCGCTTGATCAAGGCTGGCCTGCCTTTCCTGCGCAAATCAGATTCGGCCAGCGTGCTGACGGTTACTTCTTATTCAGTCAAGCAGCCGATTCCCAATCTGGTGCTCTCGAACTCTATTCGGGCTGCCACGGTAGGCCTGACCAAGTCGCTGGCCCTGGAATTGGGCAAGGAAGGCATTCGTTTCAACTCCATTTTACCGGCCTGGACGGAAACCGAAAGGGTAACCGATTTGATGTCAGCCCGTGCCAGGGCGAATGGCACCAGCATGGAACAAGAAATGGCCAGGCAGGCGGCCGAAAGCCCACTTGGGCGTATGTCCACGCCGCAGGAATTTGCGAATGCGGCTGTTTTCCTCGTTTCTCCGGCTGCATCCTATTTAACCGGGGTGATGCTCCCGGTGGATGGTGGCATGCTAAAAGGAACTTTTTAGCATGCTCAAAGGTGTGACCATTGTCACAGACTTGCCTATTCAAACACGGTAATATGGTTCAATAAAACTAACCCAGGAGAAAAAATGACTGAAAAAACATGCTTGAATTGTGGTCGCAGTTCTGACCAGGCCCCTTTGATGACCCTTGATTTTCGTGGAGAGACCTATTATCTCTGCCCACAGTGCCTGCCGGTGATGATCCACAAACCACAAAACCTGGTTGGGAAACTCCCAGGGGCAGAAACCCTTATACCGGCCAACCACGATCACTAACTAACAAAAATCACGCTTCTGAAAAAAGCGGCTTCATCTGGTATCATTCCAATTGGTACAGATGCCCAGCCGCTTTTTTAAATTTCCAAACAGGCATCCTGTCCTAACAGGTTCAATGAAAAAACTTTCTCACCTCACAAGATCATCGCTGTTGCTGGGTTTCTTTTTTTTGCTGGACAAAGTGCTGGCCTTTGGTCGTTCAATCATCATCACCCGCCAGTTTCAACTTTCCCCCGAATTGGATGCATTCAATGTCGCTAACAACCTGCCTGATCTGCTCTTTGCGTTAATTTCGGGTGGGGCCATTGCCATGGCCTTTATTCCCCTACTGAGTGCGTATCTGACTACCAAGGGACGGGCTGCTGCTTGGGATTTATTTTCACGGGTGGCGAATGTTGCATTTCTGGCTACTGCGCTCTTTGCAGTGCTGATCGCGATCTTCGCAGATCAAATTGTGCGCGCCAGGGTGGGTATTGCGCCAGGTTTCGGTCCACAACAGCAGCAACTGGTGGTGGAGTTGATGCGTCTCAACCTGTTTGGCACCCTGATCTTCTCCATCAGCGGGTTGGTCATGGCTGGGCTGCAGGCTAACCAACATTTTCTATTTCCAGCCATGGCGCCTATGTTGTATAACATCGGTATGATCATTGGTGCGTTGGTGTTCTCGCCCTCTATACCATATCGGTTAGGTCCCATTAGCCTGCCTTCGCTGGGCCTGGGTGTGCATGGGTTGGTATATGGAGTTATCCTTGGCGCATTGTTGCATTTGTGCGTACAGATTCCCGGGTTAGTAATGTACCAATTCCGATGGACGCCAACCCTGGATTTGCGCGATTCTGGGCTGCTTACCGCGCTTAAGCTGATCGCCCCGCGTCTGTTGACGATGTTTGGCATCCAGTTGATGTTTATTGCTCGTGATAACCTGGCTTCGCGCCTGGATCAGGTTGGCGCAGTGACCTCACTCACCCTGGGGTGGATGATCATGCAGGTGCCCGAGACGCTCCTGGGTACAGCCATCGCTACAGCCTTGCTGCCCTCGCTGGCTGAGTATGCTGCCCAAAAAGATTGGTCAAAATTTTCAGGAACGCTTGAAAAGGCCATGCGGGTCATGCTGGCCCTGGCCATTCCGGCCGCGGCAGTGATGGCGGCCGGATTGCGGCCCTTGTTGCAGGTGGCATTTCATTTTGATGAAGCGGGAACCAACCTGGTGGTTTTGACGTCACGAATATACCTGTTGACACTTGTGGGATATGTCATGCAGGAAACCCTTGCGCGTTCCTTCTATGCCCGCCAGGAACCACTTATCCCGCTTTATGGTGTCTTGATACGCATGGGTATATACATTTCCATCGGATTAGTAGGCACCACCTACTTTCGTGCCCTTGGCGCTCCTCTGATTGCTGCCGCTGAGTTATCCCTGTTGGTTGAGGCTGTGCTGATGCTGACCTGGTTAAACCAACGTCTGGCTACCCCTGTACGGCTCTGGCAACCGGTAGGGAAGGGCCTGGTTGCTGCTGTACTCAGCGGATGCCTGGCTTACGGCCTGGCTGTTTATCTCCCGGGACCTGGGTATTTGACTGCCTTGATTGGCATGGGTGTAGGCGGTGCACTTGCGATTGTAATGGTGTGGACAGAAGCCCGCCTGCTTTTCCGACTTTAAGCATAAGGTATAATATCTGGTATGACGAACGAACCTCAACCAAACAAACTTATAGACACACAACCTATCAAGGTGAAAAAATCAAAACCAGATAACTTGTCGAGTACCGAGCCCCAAGTTGCCGCAGATCTCGCGCCCCAGAAGAAACCGAAACGATCTTTTTGGGGTTTTTGGCTAAGTCTGCTGGTGATTGTGGTTGCACTGGGTCTAGGCAGCATGGCGGGGTATGGACGTGGAGTATCTGAACGTATGGATGCCCAGAGCACCCAGGTAACCAAGCAGCTCGATGCTCAACTGGCACTGGTTCAGCAAGATATTGACGCAGGTCGTTATGGCATTGCCCGCCAGCGATTGGAATACATCATCAAGCAAGATCCTTCTTTTCCTGGTGCCACAGATAAGCTAGCCCAGGTGATGGTGGCCTCTGCCATTACGCCCTCGCCGGTGCCCACTGAAACGCCCACCCTGACGCCAACCCCAGACCTCCGAAACCAGGAGGCCATCTATGCCCAGGCCCGCCAGCAATATGATGCCAAGGAATGGACCGGCTTGATGGAATCACTCGATTCACTGCGCAAGGCAGACCCGACCTACAACGCGGTGACTGTGGATGGCATGTATTACACTGCCCTACGTAACCGTGGCATGGATCAAATTCTCGGAATTGGTGCCTATACCATCTCCAATATGGAGGGTGGCATTTATGATTTGACCCGCGCAGAAAAATTTGGCCCGTTGGATGGTTACGCCGATGGCTTGCGCAACTTCACCCGCATGTACATCATTGGCGCTTCTTTTTGGGATGTCAACTGGCCGCAGGCTGTGGACTACTTCCGCCAGGTCAGTCAGTATGCTCCCAATTTGCGAGATTCTTCAAATGTCACTTCCAATCAACGCCTTTACAGGGCGCTGCTTAAGTATGGCGATCAGAAATCCGGAAATCCCAAGTTGAAAGATCGCTGTGGGGCGCTGGATTTATGGAATGAGGCCAGCAACATCGCGCCTCTGACCGATGAATATGCAAATAAATATCGACAGCTCGATACTGAGTGTAACCCACCTACCCAGCCACCGCCGCCTGGTGATTTCACAGATCCGAATATCGTCCCCACTCCTTCTTCCTGAAATATAAAAATCCCCACGAGCCATTCGCGGGGATTTTTACTGCCTGTCTTCCACTTTGTTCCAGGGGAATAACGACAATCCTATAGGGTGATCAATTTCCTGGCGAGTGTTCCGGTCAGATCATAAGCCATTGCACCGCTGATTTTCACCGGGACGATGGATCCGATTTCCGCCTGACCTTCGGCAAAGACCAACCCATCAATTTCTGGGGCATCGCGGTATGAACGGCCGATTGAAAGATTTTTGTCATGTCCTTCAATGAGTACGTCCAGGGTCTTGCCAACATACGACTGATTGATTTGCAGGGAGATGTTTTGTTGGGTAGACATAAGCCGTTCCCAGCGTTCCTGTTTCACTTCAGCCGGGACGGGGTCACCAAGTGGTTCACTGCTGGTGCCCGGTTCAAACGAGAATTTGAAGGCCCCCACCCGATCAAAACGGATTTCCTGTATGAAATCCATCAGGGACTGGAATTCCTGCTCGGTTTCACCGGGATAGCCCACGATAAAGGTCGTCCGGATGGATAGGTCGGATATGTTGGCGCGCATTTTTGCCAGCGTCTTGTGGACCCAATCGATATTGGCTGGACGTTTCATACGTGCCAGGGTGCTGGGGTGTGCATGTTGAAGCGGAATATCGAGATAGGGCAATATCTGCTTGTGGTTGGACATTACTTCGATCATGCGATCAGTAACATAGCCAGGGTAGGAATACATGACCCTGATCCAGTCCATACCGGGTACATGTTCGGTTAGTTTTTCCAGCAAGCTGGCGAGCCCATCTTTCAGCCCGAGGTCATGACCATAATCTGTGGTGTCTTGTGCGATCAGGATTAATTCGCGCACACCGATTTCGGTTAATTCCTGTGCCTCTGACAGAATGGTTTCCACTGGACGGCTGACCATGGTGCCCTTGATGAGCGGAATGGCGCAAAAAGCACATGGCCGGCGACAGCCATCGGCTATCTTCAGGTATGCGCTGGCACCAGCAACGCTGGCGCGGATGGCGCCTTTTTCATCCGTCCCCATTGTGGCGGCTTCGGGCAAGTGATAGATCGGCTCGGGGTGGGGGGTGGCGCGCAGCTGATCGACTACCTGCAGGATATCCATCCAGCGCCGGGTTCCCAGGATTCCATCGATTCCGGGCACTTGCCGGGCGACTTCCACGCCATACCTTTGGGTCAGGCAACCTGCCGCAATCAGCAGCTGGTCGCCACGTTTGTGTGCTGCCAGGTCTTTGAGGGTGTTAACTGACTCCTCCTTGGCCGGGCCGATGAAACCGCAAGTGTTTACGATGAGTACACCAGCTTTGCGCGGGGAATCGACCATCTCGTATCCGCCATCCATCAGTAACTGCGACATGGAATCGGAATCGACAGTGTTCTTTGCACAGCCAAGTGAAACCAGGTGAAATGTTTTTTTTGTCATACCAATAGTATCCTTTGAAAGGGTTTAATTCTATCTTGGTTACCCGTTACACCACGGCAAACTAGTCAGCGGTTCTGCCAGATTTTATCGTGCAGGAGTCGGGCTCGGGCGGGTGGTGCTGGTTGAGCGCGGTGTGCTGGACGGACGTAATGTGGCGCTCGGTCTGGGTGTCGCCGATGGTTTTGGCGTGATAGTGGGCGTGGGGCTGACAGTTGGGGTTGGGGTTTCGATCCCATTAATGGTAAATATCCGGTTAACAACCTCGCCAAAGTTGCCCATAATGCCCAGGTTTGCACCATTGAAAATGATCTGGACGCCGGCTCCAGAACCGGTCAGTACCTCGATGCGCGAAGCACCATCAAAAGTCAATGCTGTTCCCGGTGCGAGGCGTCCATCCTGCTTTGTTTCTCCATCTACAATCACCCGCACCAGTGTTCTTTGGGTGACGATGATGGTGAGTTGGACGGCGTATGAGACAGTTGCTACTGGTGTCTCATTGGGCGGAGCCAGCGCAGGGTCCAGGGTCGGCAGAACGGTGCCATCTTCCACCAGGCTGGAAGGTAATCCACCCCCCTGGGAGGTTGGGCTGGCAACTGGCGAAGCCAGCAATACGTCTGAAATCGAAGGCCCTGGGGTGGGCGAGCTTTGGACGACTGTGTCGCTGGAAAAAATCCGCCCTGCGGCCCAAATACCGAGTGCGAGCAAGGTCAGGATCATACTTGCGCCAAAGATCAGGTCCGGGCTGATGAAGCGGCTGATCCAGAATGGCAAAGCCAGGCGGCTTTTGGAATTCTGGATCTTTTTGTGACCAAATTGCTGTCGTTCAACCCGCTTGGATTGGATCCCGTCTGCATAGCGCAGCAGCAGGGTATCGGCATCCAGGTCCAGGAAGGCGGCATACGCACTCAGTGTTCCGCGTAGTTGCACGGGCGAAGGTAGTTCGTCAAAATCGCCAGCTTCAATCAGCTCGAGATTATGTTTGCGAACACGTGTATGCCGTTCCACTTCTTCGAGAGTCAGGCTGATTAATTCGCGTCGCTCGCGCAGGCTGGAGCCGATTTCCTTGAAGATCATGGCTGAAGGCCCCAGCGGTTGCATTTCCTTCTCAGGCAATGTCTCCACTATTTGGGTAGGGACAGGGCTGGCAGGGCGGGCGGGTAAACTTGGTGAGGGGGGCAGTTCGATGGAGGGTGTTTCAGTGACCCTGGGCTTGAACTCGGTGCTCAAATCGTTGGTGAGTGCATCGATGTCAAGGCCTAGAAAATCGGCATAGAGGCGTAAAAAGCCCCGTGCCTGGGCGGCTGAGGGCATTGCCGAAAAATCATCATCTTCCATGGTTTGCAGGTAATGAGCGCGAAGACGGGTGGCCTGGGTCACCTGTTTGATGGTCAATTTCCGACTTTCGCGTGCCTGTCTTAGTTGTTCACCGATGGTTGCCATGGGCTGGTACTGATTCTTCCTGTAGGAAGTGCTCTAATTATGGTGTTAAGCAAACATCACCGATTCACCCCCGGATGGGCATAAATCGGTGACGTGGTTGGCTGAGTGGAAAAACTAAGCTGCGGCAGCAGCTTGGGCGGCGGCTTCGGCAGCCTTGGCGGCAGCTTTTGCAGCTTCTTCAACCGGGTTGGTTTCGCCTTCGCGGTAAACAACAATCCGGATGTCGGGGATGAGGTCCATGGTCAGGCGGACATGCGCCTTGTGTTCGCCCAGAGTGCGAATGGGCTGAAGATCGACCTGTGGGCGTTTGATTTCGATACCAGTCTTGGCTTTGATGGCTACGACTACGTCCTGGGCGGTGATGGAACCGTACAGTTTGCCGGTCTCGCCAGCCTTGGAACCGAAGGCAAGAGCCATGCCACTGATTACTTGAGCAACCGAGCTCATCTCATTGTTCAGCGCGGCGCGTTTTCGGGTGGCTTCGCCGCGAATTTTCTCGGCTGTTTTCATAGCGCCGGGAGTGGCGAGGAGTGCCATGCCTTGCGGCAGAAGGAAGTTGCGACCGTAACCATCAGCAACTTTCTTAACGTCGCCTGCGCGACCGAGTTTGTAAACGTCTTTCAGTAATAAAACTTTCATTTTCTTTAAGCCCTTTCTGGCGTATAAGTTACCGCGCATTGCGCAGTATGGAATGGAGCGAAGGGTACAACGCTCACGGAACAATGATTTTACCAGATGCATGGTGTCGCGTCAACAGGCATGACATCGCGCCATAGTGACGTATGCGATATCTTGGCCCGAAAGACTGGTATATGGTGGCTATTAAATTAAGGGATTATTAGGTGAAGGATAAGAGAGCCCAATTTGGCGGGTAGTGTGTCGGTATTGATTTTTTTATAGAATAAAAATAAT
>CAIVSQ010000364.1 GCA_903908605.1 uncultured Anaerolineae bacterium | reverse complement strand
GATGAGTTTATGCGCGTCATAAACCTATCTTCTGCCCAGGCTTTCGAAGCCTACCAGGCAGCCCAAACAGCCAGAGCAAAAGCACAATTATCTTGGGAAGCTGTCGATATCAACCAAATCAATGATGATATCGATACAGCCGAAACCACAATTCGTGACAAAAAGAAACTTCTCGATGATGCAAAGGATAATCTGGCCAAATATTTAGACCTAAAACCCGAAAATCCTACCCGTAAAACAGCAGAAGATGATGTGCGAAAAGCTGAAGCCGAATACAATACCGCAATAAGAGAAGTGGAAACTCTTCAACGAAGCAAGGATGGTCCACGTGCAATCTTGGATACGGCCGTAGCAAATGAAAAAGAAACCCTGCGTGTTTACGAATTAACCCAAAATAATGTACCGAATCCAGACCAGCAGGTACTACTCGTTGCCCGTCTTGATCTCGCCAAAGCCCAGGTAGCATCATCCAAGGCAGTACTTTCAAATTATGAACTAACCGCACCTTTTGATGGCTTGGTAACCGATGTAAATGTTGTTGTAAGCGAATTAATCGGCAGTGACAAATTTGCTCTCCAAATGGAGGACGCATCTCAGTGGTTTGTAGAGACAAGTGATCTAACAGAATTGGAAGTAGTAAATGTATATCCCGGTCAGTCAGTAGAAATCATCCCAGATTCACTCCCTGACTTGTTGATCAAGGGAATCATTGAAAATATCGGATCCTCATATAAAACCCAAGGGGGCGATATTTTGTACACGGTCAAAATCAGGTTACTGGATTCGGACCCAAGACTCAAGTGGGGAATGACGGTGCAAGCTACGTTTGCGGTCGAAAAGAAATAGGAATATTGAGAAGATTAACTCCAGTTCTTTATTGACAAGGAGCATAATTATGGGTAAACTGATTTAAATTGTCCAATTCAACAGGAGAAAAACATGGCGACTGCGCGTGATTTAATAAAAAATAAAGGTGTATCCCAGATTTTAGCAATTTCGCCTGACGCCAGTGTGCAGGAAGCCATTAAACTCATGGCGGATCATAACGTTGGTGCAGTTTTGGTTGAAACCATTGTGGACAAAGTTCAAGGCATATTAACTGAACGAGATGTTCTCCTCAAGGTGGATGCAAATAGCCGTAATGCAAAAGAGACAAAAGTTCGCGATGTTATGACCCAGAAAGTTTTATACGTAGAAAGCAATCAATCTGTTGAAGAATGCATGGAGTTGATGAATTCGAAGAGTATTCGTCACTTACCTGTTTACGAAAACGGTAACTTGGTCGGATTGATATCTGTTCGGGATGTGTTACGAGAAGTGATCGCTGAACAGAAAAACATGATTTCTCACCTGGAAAACTATATCAGTGGTCTTTAGCTGGTAAATTAGCTAATCACAGGTTACTCAGAGCTAGTGAAAACAAAGGGCGCACATGTGCCCTTTGTTTTTTTCTATGAATTCAAAATATTTTCTTACTAATTTGATTGAAAAAAATGTCAATTATTTTTATCTGATTTGGTGACATTAATAATTACTTTTGTCACTCAACCACAGGGTAACTTTGGAATACTATTATGTCGGTAATTTACACGCGAATTGGCTATCACGCAAAATATTTTGGAAATAGCGCTTTGGCATGCTAAAGCGCAAGAAGCAAAACAAATCCTTGAACTATCGATCGAAATGGGTGAGTGATCTTTAGCACTAGATGATTCCATCAAATTTTATTGGGATTTAATTAGCGACGGTACCATTGCAAAAAGCGCTCGATTAAAATTTACGCACGATCCGGTTACACTAGAATGCACATACTGTGGGAATGGTTAGCGACCAACATCAAGAGGAATAATTTGTCCGCAATGTGGCAGTATTAGAATAAAGGTTATCACGGGAGAAGAAATTTTCCTGGAATCACTCGAAATAGAATCACAAATTTCCAAAATTGGAAAATAATAAGCATATGACAACTCGAATACCTATAGTAGAAAAAATATTATCCGCCAATGACCGCCTTGCATTAGAAAATAATTTGAAATTTGATGCGGCAGGGGTTTTTGCAATAAATATTATGGCTTCGCCCGGAGCTGGAAAAACCTCTCTCATTGAGCAAACCATAAAAGCCCTTGGTAATCGCATTAGAATTGGCATGATCAATGGCGACATAGCGACCAGCTTTGATGCTGATCGCGCATCTGCAGCTGGCGCAATTGCTATTCAAATCAATACTGGCGGAGATTGCCATTTAGATGCGGTCATGCTCCAATCGGCCTTACAACAGTTGGAATTGGATAAGCTGGATCTGGTTATCGTTGAAAATGTTGGTAATCTCGTCTGTCCGGCCGAATTTAAACTGGGCACACATAAAAACATATTGGTAGCATCGATTCCTGAAGGTGATGACAAACCATATAAATACCCAGGGATGTATCGTGGTGTCGATGCTGTTGTAATCAATAAAATGGATCTACTTCCGTATGTTTCATTCAGGACTGATTTCTTTAAAAATGGAATTGAAACCTTAAACCCAGGTGTTGAGCAATTTGAATTATCGTGCAAAACTGGGGAAGGGTTGAGCAAATGGCTCGACTGGGTATTGGTAAATATTGAAAAACATGGACAAGATCAAAAATCTACATATTGAGATTACGGGTATTGTACAGGGCGTAGGGTTTCGTCCCTTTGTTTACAATCTTGCCAAAATTCATAATTTCTTTGGCTGGATCAAAAATACATCCAGCGGCGTCATCATCGAAGTTGAAGGCTCGGAAGTAAATTTAAACGCATTTACAGAAGCTTTAATAACGAATCCACCTCCTTTGGCCAGTATAGATAAATTCCTTGTCACTGAACAACCCTTTGTAGGATTTCGAGAATTTGAAATAATTACATCGCAGGGGAATTCTGTAGATTTTCAACCCATTTCGCCTGATATCTCCATTTGCTCTGATTGTGAAAAAGAAATTAATGATCCCATGGACAGGCGATACCGATACCCATTCACTAATTGTACAAATTGTGGGCCACGTTTTACGATCATTAACGATATTCCATATGATCGACCAAAGACGAG
>CAIVSQ010000363.1 GCA_903908605.1 uncultured Anaerolineae bacterium | reverse complement strand
AGTAAATAGCCCAGTCAATCAATCTTTTTTGATTGTAGGTGTCGAAGACAAAACCAAAAAAAAAGTTGGTTTCACTGGCATTACTGAAGAAAAGCTGCAGCAAATTGTTTCAAATTATTGCCGCCCACCTGTCGATTTAGAGTTCCACGTTTTTGACTATCAAGGTGTTTCGGTAGGAGTGATTCAAATATTCCATCGCTATAAATTTCACACACTAAAGGAATCCTATAAATATCAGGCTAATGGAAAAGAGGTTGTAATTCGCGAGAAAGCGGTCTTTATTCGACGTGGCTCAATGGTGGACGAAGCTACGCCAGATGAGGTTGTCGATATGGCACAAAGCGAATCGGCAGATTTAACAGCAGTTGCATCTGGTCTCGATAAAATTAATGGCTGGCTTGAAGAAATTGCTTACAACGGTAGCCGTCCGCATTTTGCGCCTACTTTTGAACACTCCAGAGAATTTATTGAACCTACTTTTATTTCGATGATTTGTGCGATGTTATTAGCTGGGTTGTGGTTATTTACGAACTCATTTCCTGTAGATGTAGCTGCGCTTCCAATCAGCGTGGCGGTTACACTTAGCTCTGCAACAATTCGGTTAGTTGGTTTCGGTGTTCGGCGTATTATAACTGTGAGCTTTGGTGTGGGATTCGTTCTTACACTGTGGTTTAGGGTCGGTATTGTCCTGCTTCCAGGAGTAGCACAATGGATGGTTGAAGCCCCAGTTATGGGAATACTTCTCAATGGACTTGCCGGCGCGATACTTGGTTTTCTTGTTTCAATTTTGTTAGAGATCTGGCACCCGTTAGGAAATTAAACGCATTTTTCCTTGCTTATTCAGCAGCGGCTTTTGACTCAGTCATCTCTGCATAATACGTTTTTTAATGTCGTGGATTTTGTTGAATCGATTATGGACAGAATGTCTTCGACAAAAGATGAGGGAAGGCCATGGCAAAAAAAACAGTATAATAATTATAGAACAAAGTGTTATTGTTCTGTGGAGGAGTACTGTGTCCAAAGATACCCTGACTTTCGCGCTTGAAGGGGATGTGACGCTTAATAACTTTGCTAAAATGCTGAGTGAATTCAACTTGCTACTGAACAACCTTTCCAAAGATGTGGGTAATAACGCTGCCATCGATTGGATGGTGGAAGAACTATATGCCGGAAGTGCAATCGCTACCTTCCATGGTTTTTTTGAAGATGTAAAAGTTGTTGAGAATGTTGTAGACGCCTATGAATTGGTAGGCGAGGCGTTGGCATACGGCACCGAAATGCCTTTTTCAGATGCAGTTCGCCGTAACGCCTGGAATATTACCAATATTCTTGATGGGCAAATTACTTCGCTTCGCTTTGAAACCCCGGCTAAGGATTTTGTTATTAGTGGGAAAACCCTGTCGGGTGCGAAATCGCTACCCATGAAATACAGTCTGGGAACCATCAAGGGTATGGTTCAAACTGTGAGCATGCGGAAAAAGTTGAGCTTTACGGTATGGGATGCGCTCTTCGATAAACCAGTTAACTGTTATTTGAAAGAAGGCGACGAAGAGCGAATGCGCAGTGTATGGGGTAAACGTGCTGTCGTTTCGGGCAGAATTGGCCGGCAGGCGGAAAGTGGGCGGCCAATCGTCATTCGAGACGTCAAATCCATACATATTCTGGATGATGTAGAACCCGGAAGCTATAAACGCGCCCGAGGCGTTTTGCCGTGGGCCCCAGGGGACGAAAAACCAGAAGAAGCCATCAGGAGAATGCGCAATGCCTGAACTGCGGTTTATCTATTGGGATGCAAATGTGTTTTTGTCCTATTTGAACAATGATCCGGATAGATTTCCCACCCTAGAAGCCATTCTTGAAGCTGTTGAATCTTCGAATAAGAAAGAACGGATTGTTACATCGGTTATTTCAAAAGTAGAAGTCCTATGGGTTGCCCATGAGAAACTCAATCGCGCACTAAGCCGGGAAGAAGAATCTCGTATTGACGCTATGTGGAATAACCCCGATGTTATAGAAATGGTAGACTTTAACGATGAAATTGCCGTTGTGGCCCGTAAGGCGATGCGCGAGGGGATGATTAGAGGCTGGAAATTGCGTACAAATGATGCTATTCATCTTGCTTCGGCGCAATGGGTAGCGGCCAGCGAATTGCATACTTATGATATGAAACATTTTGAAAAATTTAGCGAATTACTCGGTTTGGTGATTTGTGAGCCACATGCAATACAACCAAAACTGTTTTAGCGCGATGGAATTTAGCAATTCTGTAAAATGACATAATTCTGTTGGTTGATGGATCCCGGTTTCTTCGGTCGAGGAAGCAGGCCTTTGGGCCTGTTTTCTTTTTAAGCTTCAATAGTTACTGCCCACATGAATTTAACTGGGGCAAGAAAACATCCCGCCTCGTACTAATCGGTGAAATGTTTTACTTTATCGAAATTTAATGATTT
>CAIVSQ010000362.1 GCA_903908605.1 uncultured Anaerolineae bacterium | reverse complement strand
CCTCCGTCCTCCGTCCCTCGTCCTCCGTCCTCCGTCCTCCGTCCCCCGTCCTCCGTCCCCCAACGACTTGTCAGTTAATCCATTGACTTTACAATGCCGGAAAAACTCTATACACTGATAGTGAATCCAAAAAAGAGAGGATAACCGCATGACCACATGGAACCCAAACGACCCCACCCAACCCGCCATCGGCCCCGGCAACCAGCCCGAACAAGGCCGCGCCTACCAGGCCTTTCTCCAGTACATCCAGCTGGGACCCAGCCGCACCCTCCCAGACCTCCTCAATCAGGGCCCCAACGTCCCCACCCGCTCCATCCAAACCCTGCGCTCCTGGTCCTCCGAATTCGCCTGGACCCAGCGTGCCGCCGCCTACGATGACCGCCTCTCCCGGCAAGCCACCGCCGACTACACCACCCGCCGCGAAAACGCCCTCCATACCGGCCTCGCCCTCGAACACGAACGCATCGAACACCTCGTCGCCATCTACAACCGCCTGCTCGCCCTGGCCGAAGACCCCGAAGCCGTCTGGGTCCGCGACGTAAAAACCGTCCGCGTCGACCAGAACCAGTTCGAACGGGTCGAGCTTCGTCGCTTCAACGGCGAACTCTTCCGCCAACTTCGCGCCATCCTCGATGACATCGCCGCCGAAACCGGGGGCCGCATCAATCGCCAACCCATTCCACCCGATCCCCTCATCGACACCCAGGGTTGCACTCTCGACGTCCTCACCCCCGAAGAACGCCTCCAGTTCCTCCGTCTTCAGGAGAAAATCCTCACCCCACCCGCCGAGTTTTCCCAAAAAACCATGGATAACCATACATAAACATGGATAATAATACATCGCTCACCGTCCAACAGCAAAAACTTCTCCAGGCCACCCACTTCGTCACCCTTCGTGACGATCTGCACTCCTACGTTCGCGCCGCCTGGCCCATCGTCGAACCCGCCACCCCCTTCGTCGATAATTGGCACATCGGCCTCATCTGTGAATACCTCCAGGCCGTTTCGGATTTCCAAATCAACAATCTCATCATCAACATCCCGCCCCGTCACATGAAAAGCCTGCTGATTTCCGTCTTCTGGCCCACCTGGAGCTGGATCAAAAACCCCGCCCTCCATTGGCTCACCGGCTCCTATGCCGAACCTCTCGCCATCCGTGATACCCTCAAAAGCCGCCGCATCCTCCAGCATCCCTGGTATCGTGCCGCCTTCGGTCACATCTTCACCCTCACCTCCGACCAGAACACCAAGCACCGCTACGAAAATAACCGCACCGGCACCCGCCTCGCCTTTGGATTCAACGCCGCCGTCACCGGTGAAGGCGCCGATATCCTCATCGTCGACGACCCTCTCAAAGCCCAGGATGCCGCCAACCCCACCATCCGCAACCGCGTCAACGAGACCTACGACACCGCCCTTACCACCCGCGCCAACGACACCCGCCTTGCCCGCCGCGTCATCATCATGCAGCGCCTCCATCCCGAAGATCTCACCGGCCACCTCCTCGAAAAACTAGACCACACCGGCGCCGCGCGCTACGAACACCTCTGCCTGCCCACTGAATACGAACCTCGCCGTTTCATTTCCTCCCTCGGCCTATCCGACCCGCGCACCACCCCCGGCCAGCTCCTCTGGCCCGCCCGTTTTGGTCCCCTCGAAAACCTCGCCGCCCATTCCGACCTCGGCCCGCGTGCCTATGCCGGTCAGCATGCCCAGCGCCCCACCCCCGAAACCGGCTCCATCTACCAGGTCGATTGGTGGAACAACCGCAACCGCGACGACCCTCCCACCGAAGATGTCGTCGCCCGTTGGCTCTCCTGGGATACCGCCTTCAAAGACCAGGCCCACAACGACACCAGCGCCTTCGTCGTTTGCGACCTCCTTGCCGACCACCGCCTCTTTATCCGTCACGCCGCCAGCTACCGCCTCCAGTTTCCCCAGCTCGCCTCTCTCATCATCGAAGAGACCCTCCACTGGAACCAGTCTGGCCTGCTCTACGGCGTCGTCATCGAAGACAAAGCCAGCGGAATCAGCCTCTTCCAGACCCTCACCCAGTCTGCCCCGCCCGCCGTCGCCTCCTTGCTGCGCGCCTTCTCGCCCGGCCAGCAATCCAAAGCCACCCGTGCCCGCCAGGCCAGCCTCTGGTGCGAACGTGGCTGCATCATCCTGCCCCAGCCCTCCAACCAATACCCATGGCTCCACGACTTTGAAGAACAACTCTACAGCTTCCCCGCTGCCCGCATCAACGACCCCGTCGACGCCCTCACCCAGGCCATCCTCTATCTCGAGCACCTGCTAGCCCGCGGCTGGCACGCCCGCTCCGCCCCCCACCGCCCTCGCCCATCCCGCTAACCCCGTCCCCACCTATCGTCCAGCTAATTAGGGGCGCAGCGATGCTGCACCCGCAGCTTATTTAACAATCCAGTTTGTTTCGTATTGCCTGAATCGTATTCATGGAATTATCCTCTCAACCAGCGGATATCACTCAGGCCGAAGCCCCTCCGTAGCTGCGCAGCCCCAGCTTCCACACCCCGCGCGCCATGGCCAGCAGCAGCACCGTCAGCCCCAGCGCTCCCAGCAAGGTCCCCCCCGAAAGCCGGTTGGTTAGCGCCTCCGCCGGCACCGTCACCGCAAAAGCCACCGGCACCAGGAAAGTCAGCCCTGTTCTCAACCAATCCGGGTAAATACTCACCGGCCAGCGTCCCGCCGCATAAATCCCTTCAAAAAGGTTTACGATCTCATCCACCCGGATGATCCAGAACGCCAGTGAGGTGACCATGAAGTACACGCAGTAAATCATTAACGCACCCATCACCAGTGCCGCCACGAACCCCAGCGCCTGCCATATCTGGATGCTTGTTCCCATCATCGCTACTGCCACGCCCATCACTACCAGCCCCACCAACACGTCCACCAACTGCCAGAAGCTAAATTCTCGTATGCTTACCAAAAACTGGGTATCCACCGGCTTGATTAACGCAAAATCCAGTGTTCCCTCGCGCACATCGCCCATAAAACGGTTCATGTTTGGCTGTATGCTCGCCCGGATCACCCCGCCCATCAACAGGTGCACACCCATCACCGCCAATAATTCCGCCCGCGACCAGCCCGAAAGCGTGTTCACCTGAGAAAAAACCAGCGACAGCCCGATCAATCCAATTGCCACTGCGATAAACGTCTGCAGCAGTTGAATGAAAAAATTCATCCGGTACTGCAGCTCATTCATGACACCCACCCGCAGGTACATCCAGAATAATTTAAATGGATTCATCATACTTCCTCACCCACCCACGGCCGAGTATTCGCGGACGGCAATCTTCCAAAAAAGGTTTAGCCCAACCAGCCCAATCAAAATCCACACCACCTGCATACCCAGCCCACCCAGCAGCTCGGCCGTGCTCATATTCCCCGCCAGCGCCTGGATCGGGAAGAAAAAAGTCCATTTAAACGGCAGGTACACCGATACATTCTGCACCCACACCGGCATCAGTGACATTGGCACCAACCGCCCCGAAAGGATCAGCTCCAGCCCAAAATACAGCTCAAAAACCGCGCTTACCCGCGTCGTCCAGAACGTGATCAACCCCAGGATCGAAAGCAGCATCGTGCGGATCAGGTATGCGCCCCAGATGGCGAAGAAAAACACCACCACCTTGAGCCAGGTCACCTCTAGCGTCGGCTTGAAGAACAGCGACAGCAGCACCGCAATCGGCACCCACATCGCGATCATCACCACCTTCATCCCGCCCAGGTAGGCCACATCATTGTGAATCGGGTGGATCGGCTTCATCAACATCATCGAGAGCTGCCCGTACTTAATCCGCCCTTCCCAGCCGTATGGTGTAAACACGATGTTCATGTTGCGCACCAGTGTCCACACGATGTAATACGTCGCGAAAGCACCCGCTGTATAGCCGCCTACGCTTCCGCCCATCTGTCGGGCAATCGTCGACCACACCACCAGGTAAATAATCGGCTCCACCAGCATCCCGATCATATAAAAAGCCGTCGCCACACTGTATTGAAACTGCTCAATGATCGCGATCTTCACCATTGAAACGTAAAAATCAAAATATTTCTTCATGCCGCCGCGCCTTCGCTGCTCTCCATGCTGAAGACATGGTCGATCACATCGTCAATCGGCGGATCCTCCACCGTCAGGTCATCCACCTGCATCTCTGAAAGCAGCCGTGAAGTTACCCGCGAGGCCTCCGCTTTTGGCACGCGCAGCGTAATGCGCAGGCCGTCCCGCGCAACCACCTCGCCAAACCGCGAAAGATCAGCATCCCCATCCTGGACCGTCACCCCCACCGTCTTGTAAGCCGAGAACCTCTCCACCAGTCCCGCCAGGTCGCCGTCAAACAACAGCCGCCCGTGGTGAATCACCACCACCCGCTTGCACAGCGCTTCAACATCCGCCATATAATGGCTCGTCAACAGCACCGTCGCCCCATATCTCTGGTTGTACTCGGCAACAAAGCTGCGAATGCGCCGCTGCATGGTCACGTCCAGCCCAATCGTCGGCTCATCCAGGAACAGCACCTTTGGTCGGTGCAGCAATGCGCCCACAATCTCCATCTTCATCCGCTCCCCCAGTGACAGGTTGCGGATTGGTTTGGTCACCAGGCTTTGCAAGTCCAGCAGCTCAATAAAGTCATCGCGTGTCTTCTTGAATTGTTCCAGCGGCACCCCGTAGATGGCCCGCTGTAAATCAAACGAATCCAGTGCCGGCAGATCCCACGAAAGCTGGTTGCGGTTCCCCATCACCAATGTGACCTGCTTGAGAAAGTCATACGACCTCTCTGCGGGTTTGTAGCCCAGCACATTGACCTCGCCCGAGCTGGCGTGCAGCAGACCGCTCAGCATCTTCAGCGTGGTCGTCTTCCCCGCTCCATTTGGACCCAGGAACCCCACCACCTCGCCGGCTTCAATATTAAAGGAAATCCCGTCCACTGCCTTAACAGCCCGGTATTTGCGTCTGAACAAACTCCCGATCGCCGCCTTTAGCCCGGCTTCACGTTCAGGCACCCGGTAATGCTTGGCAAGTTCGCGGATGGTGATAGCATCTGTCATAATCGATTCCTCGCTTAGGGGCAATTAACTACCTGTTGTAACCATACTTGGATTAAAAAAATTATACTCCGAAAGTCAGCGCAGCGATGCTGCACCCGCTGGTACACCACGATCGCGATCACTGCTGCATCCTCATTGGCTCGCAGCGGCATGGCGGCCACATACGTGCCGTCGGCATAGCGAATGCTTTGTGCTTAATAATTTTTGTCACCCACCTGCGCTGCTGCCAGGATGCTTTCCAGGCTTACCCCGCTTACATTACGTGAGAAAACCTTCCCAACCTGGTTGGGCGCGGCGGGTACCATCGCCAAAATCTTGAGATTTGGGTCCAGCACGTAAATTGGCAGATCCCCGATCAGCGTGTTGGCCCGTGTACGATTGAAAGTCGCGTGAATCAAACCCATTCTTCCGCACCTTTTCCAACCAGCTTTGCAGCGCCCCTTTTCCCCTTTGGCCAGGAAGGGGATATTGTCCTGAAACCCGGTCTTCGACCAGTACAGGCTGTCCCAGGTCCGGTTGCTGCCCCGTTGGGGCGTTTTCCGCCATCGCCGCCGCCCCTGCCAAAATAAACGCCAGGAAAATGACCGTTCCCGCTGTTACGATTGCGTACGAGAGTGTCAGTTTCCATTGGATTCGAGAAAAGAAATTTTTCATATCTGTTCCTTTATAAAATAGTATCAGATTTTTAATAGTTCACGGCAGTTGAATCTGTACCTCGGCTTCGGTGTCCGCTGCCAGCATCGGCGCCAGGCTCGCTGCAACAAAGATCACAATCAAGAAAAATAAGAAAAGCATCATGGTCAGGCTCCTTGGTTTATTTCCATGCCTCTCAGTATAGGCTCGTAGCCATTTCCCCGCCTCCGCCGCCGGGCGGATTTCACCTCATCCTCTCGATGGAAGATCCATCGCTTTCCTCCACATTTCCCGCCGTCCATCACCATATTTCCTCCACAATTGGTTGCTATATTAACAACATCAAACCCAAACATTCACTCTTGGAGAAAAAATGAAAAAACCAATCTTTATCGTTTTACGTGTACTGGTCGTCCTGGCCCTGCTCGCTATTGTCGGCGGTGGTGCCTTCCGCATGGGCTATGCCCGCGGCGTCACCGATAGCCCCGCCATCGCCGAGCAAATGCAAACCTGGCAGAAGAATGCCGGTGCACTCCCTGTTCCCTACGCTTTCGGCGCTTACCCCCGTTGGGGTGCAGCGCTGCTGCGCCCGTACCCCGGCCCCATGATGTTCGGTGGCTACCCCATGGCTTATGGGCATCACTTCGGCTTCAATCCCTTTGGCGGAATTCTCGCCTTCTTGTTCTTCGGCTTTTTGTTCTTTGGCGCCATGCGCATGATCTTCTTCCGCCGCATGATGCACCACGGTTGGCAGCATGGTCACATGCCGCCCTGGGCGCAGCAGCCTGCTCCGCAAGCCCCGGCCCAGCCCGAGAATCCACAGCCCGAAAACAAGTAAATCTTTTCCACAGGGGCGGGTCCAACCCGCCCCTTTTTCCTTTTTTAGGATACACTTTCTATATGCAAGAACTAATCCTCGTCGTCGATGACGAACCCAAGGTTTCCCGCCTGGCACGCGATTATCTCGAGAAAAATGGCTTCCGCGTCATGGTTTGCGCCGATGGTCCCTCCGCCCTGCTGATGGCCCGCCGTGAGCGCCCGGCCCTGATCATCCTCGACCTCATGTTACCTGGCATGGATGGTCGCGAAGTTTGCCGTGTGCTGCGCCGCGAGAGTGACGTCCCCATTATTATGCTCACCGCTCTTACCGAAGAAAGTGACCAGGTGGTTGGCCTCGAGTTGGGTGCTGATGATTACATCACCAAGCCCTTCTCTCCGCGTGCCCTGGTGGCCCGTGTGCGGGCCATGTTGCGGCGTGCCCAGGGGCAGGTTTCCGCCCCCGCTCGCCACATCATTGGCGCTCTCGAGATCGATGAAGCCGCTTACACCGTTCGCCATGGCGACACACCTGTTCACCTGACCCCCAATGAGTTCAAGCTGCTCGTCATCCTGGCGCGCCGCCCTGGCCAGACTCTCACCCGCGAAATGTTGATGGATGAGACCTACGGCGCCAGCCCGGTCGGCCTCGACCGTAGCATCGATTCGCACATCAAAAACCTGCGTCGCAAGCTGGAAAATGCCCGCCTCGCCATCGAAACCGTCTATGGCATAGGCTATCGCCTGGTGGAACTGGACCGCCCATGAAGCATCCCGGCCGTCGTTTTGTCTTTTGGGGTTTTCTCCTGCTCTTTGGCGGGTTGACCGTTTTTTTCCTGCTCGGCATTGGCCTGGTCTTCTGGTTGGTTACGGGCACCCCGCCCACCGATTTTCAGCGCCCCCAAAGCTGGCATTTTAATCCCCTCGTCTGCCTGATCCCCATCTTCTTTCTCATGGCAGCCAGTATTATGGGTCGCTTTGGCTTCCGCCGTTATGCCCGTCCCTTTGTCGATATCATGTCGGCCACCGATGCCATCAGCCGCGGTGATCTCAGCGTGCGCCTCAGCGAGCATGGTCCGCGCCCCATCCGTGAGATGGCCCGTCGTTTCAATCACATGACCTCCGAGCTTGCCCGCGCCGATCAGCAGCGCCGCAACCTTACCACCGATATCGCCCATGAACTTCGCAACCCCCTCCACATCATCCAGGGCAATCTTGAAGGGATGCTGGATGGTATCTACGAACCCACCCCCGATAACCTCTCCTCCATGCTCGATGAAACCCGCCTGCTTGCCCGCCTGGTTGCCGATCTTCAAACCCTCTCCCTGGCTGAAAGCGGTCAACTGCCCCTGCACCCCACCCGTTTCCCCCTCTCAGACTTGCTCGAGGATGTGACCGCCAGTTTCTCTCCCCGCGCCGCCGAGCAGGGGGTCACTCTTGCCTCTGATTGTCCACCCGAACTGACCATCCTGGCCGATTATGACCGCCTCGACCAGGTCCTCTCGAACCTTGTCGCCAATGCCCTGCGTCACACCCCGTCCGCCGGGTCCATTCGCCTGCAGGCTGTTTCTTCGGAAGGCATCATCCAGGTCACAGTCACCGATACAGGCTCCGGGATTGACCCTGCCGACCTGCCCTTCATCTTTGACCGTTTCTGGAAAGGGGATCGCTCTCGCACCCGCGCCGGCTCGGGCAGCGGCCTGGGCCTGGCCATCGCCCGCCAGTTGGTCCGCGCCCATGGTGGCGATATCACCGCTGCCAGCCAGCCCGGCCAGGGCACCCGCTTTATGCTCGAATTCCCCGCCGTTGGCCCCAACTCCCTCGATACCCCCGTCTTTTAATCCGGTAAAAAAACAGCGGGCGGATCTTTTCCGCCCGCTGACTCATTCGATTGTTACCGTCCCCTTCGTTCCATCCACCGTCACCATTTGCCCATTCTTAATACGCCGCGTGGCAACCCCGGTCGCCAGCACCGCCGGGATGCCGTATTCCCGCGCCACGATCGAACTATGGCTCAGTGGTCCGCCGATATCGGTCACAATGCCTGCCGCCCGCGCAAACAGCGGCGTCCAGGCTGGCGTAGTGATGCCGGTCACCAGGATATCGCCCGCCTCTAATCGTCCGAAATCTTCCGGCCCCAACATCACACAGGCTCTTCCTTTCACGATCCCCGCGCTCGCCCCAAAGCCCTTGATCTGCTTGCCGCTTTGCTCATTGTCTGCAAAGAACCAGGCTAACCAGCGTACCCTCGGCAGGGTGTTGGGTGGGATGATGCGTCGCATCGTCTGCCATTTGGTTTTGCGTTCTTCCACCCGCCCGCTGAAATTCTCCATCGCCCGGCCTTGATCAATCCGCACCGCCAATTCAGCAGCTTCCCCTGCTTCCAACCAGTAGACATCCTCCGCGCGCGTAATCGCCCCGCCCGCTGTGAATCTGCGTCCCAGCTCGCCCAGCATCCGCCGTATTTGTGGATGCCCCAATCCCAGGTCCGCGATGCTGTTTTCGCGCATGGGGGCAGTTTCCTGCGCCCACTTGAGCAGCTTCAAGAAATATTTGCGCCGCAGCGGGTCTAGCCGTTTGCAAATTCGTTCGCTCGCCTTTTCACCCATTTCCAAAGCCGCCCGCTGACGTTCGTGGGGATCGTTCTTCCCGGCCAGGTACACCTTTATACTTTCGATCATCGGTGTCGGCTCTTCTGCCGGGGTGGGCTTGGCAAAGTCCAGGTCGTAAATCGCGTGACCGTATTCATCCAGGATCGCTCTAAACCGTGCTGAAAACTCTTCCCACGGCTGACCAGCAATAATTTCCCGTGCTAAGTCGGCGGCCGGGCTGTCTTTCACATGCTCAGCCAGCCCCGGCTGTGACCCCAGCCAGATTGCCAGGTTATGCAGTTCTTTTTCCATGCGCATGGCGTGGTTTTCTGTTCCAAACAAAAACGCCTCAGCCAGCGGGTCTTGTTTGCGTCGTACTAGCAGGTTGTAAAATGCGCCAAAGCTCATCTCGCTCCCCATCGCCACCGGGATGGTGCCAGATTGAGCCATGTTGTAGTACTGGGCTGTTTCGGTGAAAATCTCCTCCACCCCACTCAGCATATCCGCTGCACTCAGTTCCATCAAGTCACGCACCTGCCACTTGGCTGCCACTGCCACGAGTGTTGCCCGCGCCTCTATCGCTCGCTGCCCGGTGTTTTTAATGATCGGTCCAATCATCTTTACCGAAGCCTTCATCATCGACCAGATCATCCTGGGTGAAAAAACGAACCCAATATAAACATAATCGTTGAGCACTTCCATCAGGTAACTGATCTCATCGTTCTGCCCAATCATATTCATCAACCTGGCAGTTGTCTTGCGCGCGATTGGGATGGCCAAGGTGGCGAACAGTGTTGAAACCGGCTCCGGCACAAACTCCGCAAAGCTGCCGCGCGCCAGCATCGCTTTTGGGTGGGGCAGCGGCCAATCCAACACCTCGGGCAGTGCCGTGATCGGGCGCGCCTGCACAATGGCAAACCGGTTGTCCAACAGCGTCCACTCGATGTCCATCGGTATCCCGTACAGCTTTTCGATCTCCAGCCCCAGCCTGGCCAGTTCGGCGGCCTGCAAGTTTGATAAAACGGCTTTTGCCTTTTTGGCATCTGGCACAGCTGCTTCACGCGTGCCGCTCTCCATCCGGATGGTCATCACCATTTTTTGGGCGATCTCTCGCCTGATTATTTTTCCCGTTTTCTTTGCCAGCGTCAACGTATCTGGTGTCACCGCACCCGCTACAAGCGCTTCCCCCAGCCCCCATGCAGCCGTAACCAGGATCTCATCGCGTTTGCCCGTGACCGGGTTGGCTGTAAACATCACTCCCGCCGCTTCTGCAAATACCATCTTCTGCACCACAACCGCCTGGGCCACCGCGCCTATCCCAATCCCCTGCCGGCTGCGATAGGCGATTGCTCGCGCCGTCCAAAGCGATGCCCAACACTTTTTGACGGCATCCAGGACCGCTTCAGGGCCATCAACGTTTAAAAACGTATCCTGCTGGCCGGCGAACGAGGCTTCCGGCAGGTCTTCCGCCGTCGCCGATGAACGTACCGCCACGGGCACGCCGTTCAGCATGGCATAGGCCGCCCTTATCTCCTCCGCGATCTCAGCCGGTATCTGCCCTGCGCCAAAGAACCCGGCGATGGCGCGTGATACCGGTTCAAGGGCCAGAGGGTCGCTGGCATCAACATTCTTTAGCGCTTCCATAATTTGCGATTGGATTCCATTTTGATCGACAAAACATCTATAAGCATC
The DNA here is from genome assembly GCA_903908605.1 of uncultured Anaerolineae bacterium. GTDB lineage: Bacteria > Chloroflexota > Anaerolineae > Anaerolineales > Villigracilaceae > UBA5195. Next base: position 23,289 of record CAIVSQ010000362.1, on the reverse strand, counting down.
TGTGCAAACATGAAACCCGCCTGGCACCGGCAGCCCGGCCCGGCTCAGTTTGGAGAGTGACATTCCCTTGCCGCCCACTGTTTCGAGTGTGGCATTTTGATCGGAAAAACTCAAGATATAACTGGCCATGGAAACCTCCATTTCGCATTATTCTTGCTCTTCCTCCCGGATCGTTGGCCCGACGCCGGTTGGGACCTGTCCTGCACAGTGTACTGCCCCCTCTTTTATTGTATAGCAAATAGGCTTTCTTTTAAATCGCCTCTTCATCCCATATCATTCCATCTCTTCCATTAAATAGTTGTACAATCACATTGGCAACCTGTCTTTCTATTTGTAATCACTTTGCCCTAAAACTGGCGAATGTCATCACGCTTGTTCAATCAATCCTTACCCCTCCCCCTCCGGGAATATCCATGACCACTTCTGGCATGCCTGCCCTTCTAGATATAGACTTGCTCTGCCTGCTGCAGGAACAACCGCTTCCATTCACCCCGGGCGAACCTCATTTTTGGACGGATCCGCACATTGCCCGCCAGATGCTTGCCGCCCATCTCGATCCCAGTCACGATGCTGCCAGCCGCCGCCCGGAAATCATCGATCGATCCGCTGCCTGGATATCTTCCCTCATCGTGGCGGACCCTGCACACCGTTGGCAACCCAACGCTCCCATTCTAGATCTGGGTTGCGGGCCCGGGTTATACGCCATTCGCCTGGCGCGGGCTGGCTTCCAGGTTACCGGGGTCGATTTCTCGCAGAACTCAATCGATTATGCGCTTTCAGAAGCTCGCCGCGCCAACCTTGCCATCCAGTACCGCTGCCAGGATTATCTTCAGCTGCAAGATCAGGATGCCTACTCCGCCGTCTTGCTCATTTACGGTGATTTTTGCCCGCTTGCACCTGCCCAGCGCGCCAGCTTGCTTGCCAATGTTTTCCGTGCCCTCAAACCGGGTGGTTGTTTTATCTTCGATGTCTCAACGCCCATCCACCGCCAACGCCATGGCTTAAAAAATCACTGGGTTGCGGCCGGGCAGGGCTTTTGGAAACCTGGCCCTCACCTGGTACTGGAACAGGGTTTCTCTTACCCGGGTGATATTTATCTCGACCAGTATATTGTCGTCGAGCCTGAGGGCAAAATCAGCATTTATCGCAACTGGTTTCAGGACTACACCCCTGCTGCCATCGGTGCCGAGTTGCAAGTCGCCGGCTTCGTTGTCGAAGACCTGCGGGGCGACCTGGCTGGCAATCCCTATGACCCTGCCTCCGAATGGATCGGTGTGCTGGCTCGCAAGCCGGCCTGAAGTATCATTCCATCCATCTGGCTGCTTTTGTTACTCAATATGCTTCGGCCTGCCTTGCCTTGCTGATTTGGCCCCTATCGTGGGGCTTCCCCAGCATGCCCGCCTGACCGTGGAGAATGTTTGAAAAATTACCTTTGGGAACTGCGTCCTTACTTTCGCCATGTCGCCGGTGAGCTGTTGCTCGGCTCCATCTGCGGCATCCTCATGAATACCATGATCGTCCTGCCAGCTGTCATGCTCGGCCGTGCCATTGATGTCACCCTGGCATTTGACCGGCATCAGGCCTCCTTGACGGACGTCGCCTGGGCTGCGCTGGCCTATCTGCTTGCCACCCTGGCCACCCAGCTCCCCCGCCTGGGCAAACGCTGGTGGCTGATGACCGCCAATGCCCGTATCCGCGCCAACCTGCGCACCGACGCCCTGCGCGGCGTGCTGGCCTGGCCAATGGAACGTCTGCACACCTCCCCCATTGGCGACCTGATGTCCCGTATCGTTGGGGATGTCGAAGTATTGGGCGTTGGCATGCGCGAATTCAGCGTCGAAACCTGGGATACCCTGCTCTTCTCGCTTTCGTTCGTTGTCACCATGTTTATCTACGATCCCAGGCTCTCCCTCCTGGCGCTGCTGCCCACGCCCATTGCCATGTTGCTGGCCCAGGTGGTTGGCCGCTGGGTACGCGCTCGCACCAGTGCTGTTCGCGAGGCCAATGCCACGCTCACCTCCACCCTGCAGGAGCGCCTGGCCGGCATCCGCGTCTTAAAGCTCTTCGGCCGCACCGGCGTGTCCACCGGGCGCGTCAATGACCAATCCCAGCGCCTGGCAGATGCCAACTTGTCCGTTGTTCGTTTGCGAGAAGGTCTCAAACCCGTTTATTCCACCCTTATGGTGGCTGGCGTGGTTCTCACCATTGGGCTGGGTGGCCAGCGAGTTCTCGCCGGTGCCATGACCCTTGGAGCCTTTGTCGGTTATGTGCAGCTTTTCTTGCAGTTCACCGGCCGCGCCTACCGCATCCCCCAGATGTTCAACTCCATCCAATCCGGTGGCGTGGCTTACAAGCGCCTGAAACCCCTGCTGTCCCCTGCTCTTTCTGTGAATGCTGAGCCGCCCTTTGCTTCCTACCAGCCCGGGCAGGTGGTTGGGCTGCATGCACCTCTACCCCCGGCGCCCCAGGTGCAACATCGTCCCCTTGCGGTTGAGCTGCGCGCTGTCACCTTTCGCTATCCCGGTGCCGCCCTGCCCGCCCTGTGCGATGTTTCCCTTGAAATTCCACCTGGTTCGTTTGTTGCCATCACCGGCCCGGTTGGTTCTGGCAAAAGTGCCTTACTGCGTGCCATCCTGGGCTTGTACCCGTTTGAAGCAGGTACCATCTTGTTGGATGGCCAGCCCCCAGCCACATACCCCGCAGACGAACGTGCCAGTCGGGTTGGTTACCTGCCCCAGGATCCTTATCTTTTCTCAGGCAGTATCCACGAAAATATCACCTTCGGGCTGGACTATGCCGGTGATGAGCAGCGCGTGACCGCCGCCGCCCGAACAGCCATCCTCGAAACAGATTTGCAAACCTTCCCGGCCGGGTTGCACACCCAAATTGGCGAATTGGGTGTGCGCGTTTCTGGCGGGCAGCGTCAGCGGATTGCCCTTGCACGCAGCCTGGCGGCCGCCCCCGTTTCGCCCGGCCTGCTTCTACTCGATGATCCCTTTTCTGCCGTTGACCTGGATACCGAAATGCAGTTAATCGCCTCCTTGCGCCAGGCCTATGGCCCCGAAGCTGCGCCGCACCACCGGGCCACCATCCTGCTCTCCTCTCATCGCCTGGCCGCCTTTCCGCTTGCCGACCGAATCATTGTTCTGGACCAGGGTCGGGTTACAGCCAGCGGCACCCATGCCGGCTTGATGGCGCAAAACGGGTTGTACGCCCGTATCTACCATGCCCAGGCCCGGATTGCTCAACCGAATGGGGGTGGTCGATGAATACCACGCCAGCCACCCTGCGCGGAGCCACCCGCCAGCAGTTGTTTGAGATTCTCTCCCCCTACGGCGGCTTCATTGCCGTCATTGCGGTCACCATTTTGCTCAGCGCCGCCCTGGAGTTGGTCCCACCCATGGTGATGAAGCAGGTTGTCGATGGACACCTGGCTGCCGGGGTAGCGGCTGGTCTCTGGCCCCTGGCCTTTGCCTACCTCGCCTCGCTGGCGGGTGTCCAGGGCCTCGGCTTCCTTTCCAACTACCTGACCGCCATGGCTGCCCAGGGGGCATTGCGCGATCTGCGCGTGCGCCTGTTCGCTCACTTGCAGCGCCTGCCCCTGAGCTATCACGATCGCACCCCCTTGGGCGATATCATCAGCCGCTGTACTGCCGATGTGGAGACCCTCGACACATTGTTTTCTTCCGGTGTGTCTGGTCTGGTAGCCGACCTGGTTCGCCTGCTGACTGTCTCGGTTGCCATGCTCCTGCTCAGCCCGCTGCTCACCCTCATCTCCGCCCTGGTCGTACCGCCTCTGCTTCTCGTCACCAACTCTTTCCGCCAGCGCATCCGCCAGGCGGAGCGCAACAATCGCCAGGCGGTAGGCGCTATGAACACCCATTTGCAGGAAACGCTCGGCGGGCTGGAAGTCATCCGCGCTTTTGGGCGTGAACCCGCTTTCGCTGCCCGCTTCCGCCGTATCCTCAAGCAGACACTCGATGCCTTTAACCAGGCTGCCCTCTATTCCGCCCTCTACCAGCCGATTATGCAGGTTTTGATGGCCACCGCCATTGCCCTGCTGCTCTGGAGCGGAGCCTGGTCGGTCGCCACCCGCTGGCAGATTAGCCTTGGCACGCTCACCGCCTTTGTCCTGCTGTTCAAACGATTCTTCGATCCAATTACTGCCCTGGGCGAAGAGTGGCAGACCGTCCAAAGCGCTCTTTCTGGTGCCGAACGAATTTTCCAGGTCCTCGATACTCCTGTCGAAACCTATGGTACCCATCCTGTCTCTGTTGGGGCTGTCCCCACCGGCATCCAGGTGGATGACTTGACCTTCGGTTATTTCCCCGACCAGCCGGTTCTGCGCCAGGTTTCATTCACTGTCCAGCCTGGCGAACATGTTGCCCTGGTCGGGCGTACTGGGGCTGGCAAGAGCAGCATCGTCAACTTGCTTGGTGGCTTGTATAGCCCCTGGCAGGGCGAGCTGCGCGTCGCAGGGCTTGACCCGCGTGGCTTGCCCGAAGACGACCGGCGCCGGGTCATCGGGGTGGTTCCGCAGGCGGTTCAACTTTTTAGCGGCACCGTCCTCGAAAACCTGACCCTTGGTGACCAGCATGTGCCCCTCGAGACAGTCGAAAACGCAGCCCGCATTGCCGGCGCGGATGCATTCATCCGTTCGTTGCCCCAGGGTTACAGCACCCTTATCAGCAGCGGCTCGGGTGCCGGGGTGCAGCTTTCCTCTGGTCAGCGCCAGTTGTTATCCCTTGCGCGTGCCCTGGTTTGGAACCCGTCCGTGCTGCTCTTTGACGAAGCGACTTCAGCCATTGATAGCGCCAGTGAAGCGGTTTTTCGCCAGGCCCTCGAGCGTGAATCCGCTCAGCACCAGCGCGCCATTCTCACCGTTGCCCATCGTTTGTCCACTGCCCGCGCCGCCGGTCGCGTGATCGTCCTCGATCATGGCCATATTCTCGAAATGGGCACCCCCGAGGAATTAATCCGCAAGGGCGGCCGTTTTGCCGCCCTGCTCGAACTCGAAGCCGCCGGCTGGGATTGGCGCGCTGACCCGTTCGGCTAACCAGCTCTTTCTATTTATCACAAGGAGTGCCGCCATGCTTTGGATTACCCGTTCGCACGTGCACGTTGATCGCGTTGCCTGTCCCTGGTTGATCACCCGTTTTATCGATAGCGAAGCCGAATTTATGTTTGCCCCTGCCAGCCAGCTCGACCAGCTGGTTCGCCAGACCGGGGCAATCCCATTCGACGCTCCCGGTGTTGAACTTGGCCACCACGAAAACCGCTGCTCGTTCGAATCCATCATCCTGAAATACGAGCTCAAAGACCCGGGGCTCCTGCGCCTGGCTCGCATCGTTCACGCTGCGGATGTCAGCGAAGATATCGATGCGGATCCCATTGCCCGCGGTCTCGAAGCGATTGCCACCGGTTACAGCCTGCGTTACCCGGCCGATCTGGAGAACCTGGAGCACCAGATGCAAGTCTATGATGCCCTCTATGCATGGTGCCGTCTGGATGTCGCTAAAAACAAGCTGTGATACACTTTTCTTAACGGTTTGTTGGTCCCCGGCTTTTTCAGCCAGGCACACTCTCTACCTATACCGATATCGTGGAACAAAGCTTTAATATGGCATGGTAAAGATAAACCCTATCCGTAGAAAGGACCTCCAGGATGAATGCTCCTATTGATTGGTTGCTTGAAGGGGAACCATATATCCAGTACCGTACACGGCGTGACCTGCTCGCTCAGGCGGAAAGTCATCCCGCTGTACAGACCGCCCGCGCTGCCATGTTAAACAGTACGCTTGTCCAAAACCTGCTGATCGATTTGTCCGGCTGGCCGGGTACCGTCATTGCCAGCCACAAAAGCGCCAGCCAGCCATTTCACAAGCTGACCTTCCTCGCTGATCTTGGCTTGCTTGCCACTGACCCTGTTGTTGACACGATCATCGCCCGCGTTATGGCTCATCAAGAGCCTGCAGGACCCTTCCTGCTGCCCATGAACATCTCTACCCAGTATGGCGGCTCCGGTCAGGATCAATGGGCCTGGGCGCTCTGCGATGCCCCCCTTTCAATCTATGCCCTGGCGAAATTTGGGTTGCAGCAACATCCTGCCGTACAGGCAGCCTGCCAACACCTGCTTGGGTTGCTGCGTGAAAATGGTTGGCCCTGTGTAGTCTCAAAAGAACTAGGAAAATTCCGTGGCCCAGGCCGCAAAGGCGACCCCTGCCCATTTGCCACCCTGGCGATGTTGAAAGCCCTCTCCGTCATGCCCGATTTCAATGACAGCCCGGCTTGCCACACCGGCGCCGAGACTCTCCTCGATCTCTGGCAGCACAGTGCCGATCGTCACCCGTATATGTTTTTTATGGGCACGGATTTCCGAAAACTAAAAGTCCCCTTTGTTTGGTACGATCTTCTTCACGTGCTGGATGTCCTCTCCCGTTTTGCCTGGCTTCGCGACGATGACCGCCTGCGCGATATGATCCTGATTGTAAAGAACCAAATGGATGCGCGCGGCTGTTTTACCATTGAATCAGTTTGGACCGCCTGGAAAGATTGGGAATTCGGCCAAAAGAAAACACCCTCTCGCTGGTTGACTCTCATGGCCTGGCGTGTCATCCTGCGGGTCGAACAGCCTGCCGGGGCTGCACTCATTCCAGCCGGGTCTTAATTCTCCGCCCCTCTAAATTCCGCTGGCATCGCCATCACCACCCCGCACAGCCGGCCGATTAATTCATCCACCAACCCGGCGATGTCATCGGTTTCATGGTCATACCAGGCGTTAAATACCGTATCCATCAGCGCCCTTGTGATAAACGCCAGCAGCATCGGTGTGTTGTCCTGTGAGCTGCTCCCTATCCGTTCAATCATCAACCGCGCAATTCGCTCCTCCAGCCGGCTGCGGCGCTCCAGCAAGGCTCGCCTTAATGCGTTCGTCTCGCGCAGCAGGCGCACCGTATCGCGGATGATTTCCGGCTCTACCAGGCTGGCTTCCATGGTTGGCACCAGTGCGTTGCGAATCGCCAGCAACGCCGGTTCTTCCACGGGTCGTGTTGCCAGTTCGCTCAGCAAGTCTTCCCCAAGCTGGCTGAAACGTTCCACCAGTACATCTTCCTTCGATTCATAATAACGAAAAAATGTCCGCCGTGAAACGCCTGCGCTCAGCGCGATTTCCTCCACGGTTACATTCTCAAAACCACGCGCCAGGAATAGTTTCTCAGCGGCGCTGCTCAGTGCGTTTCGCACCACTTGCTGTTTGCGCGCCTTGATGTTCTCCACGCCGGCAGGCACTGCCTCGGCAAATGGCTTGGCTCTTGGTTGTATGTTGGGGGCTTCTATCTGGACCATAATGGGATTTTAGCACATAGTGTTGACAGTGGCACTCAGTGCCATTATGATTGCAAAATTCATCGCCGTCAGCCAGGGTTGTGGAGTTCTTGCCTCGCGTGGGGCAGGATCGTTTTGAACCAGCGGCGCTGTTACAAGGAGATGCTATGGATAATCAGCGTGACAATCAGTCAATCAGCCCAACCGAAACCGCAATCAAGGCCCGTGTGGACGCCATTTTGGGGCGCATGAGTCTCGAGGAGAAGATCGGGCAACTTACCCAGCTTGGTGCCATGGCCTTTATGCCTGGTCCCAAGCCCGAAGATGTCATCCGCAAGGGGGGCGCCGGTTCTGTCCTCTGGCTCACCGATCGCAAGCAGTTCAATGTCCTCCAGAAGGTTGCTGTCGAAGAAAGCCCCTCTGGGATCCCCTTGCTGTTTGCCCTCGATGTCATCCACGGCTACCATACTATCTTCCCTGTCCCACTCGCCATGGCCTCTTCCTGGGACCCCTCGGTGGCTGAGCGCGCCCAAACTGTTGCCGCCAGGGAAGCCCGTGCCGCTGGCATCCACTGGAGTTTCGGTCCCATGCTCGATATCGCCCGCGACGCCCGTTGGGGCCGCATCGTTGAAGGTGCCGGCGAGGATCCCTTCCTGGGTGCCGCCATGGCTGTCGCCCAGGTACGCGGCTTCCAGGGTGATGTTTTAGGCGCTCCGGATCGCGTTCTTGCCAGTGCCAAGCACTTCGCCGGTTATGGTGCTTCTGATGGCGGACGCGATTACGATCCGGTCTATCTCTCCGAAAGCCAGCTGCGTAATACCTACTTTCCGCCCTTTGAGGCGGCTGTCAAGGCAGGGGTTGGCACCATTATGAGTGCCTATATGGATCTCAATGATGTTCCGGCCGGCGCGAACCGCTTCCTGCTGCGCGATGTTTTGCGCGGCGAGTGGGGTTTCAACGGGTTTGTGGTCAGTGATGCTTTTGCTGTTGGCAATCTCGTCATCCAGGGCTTTGCCCGCGATGGCCGCGATGCAGCCCTGCGTGCGCTGAGTGCCGGTCTCGATATGGATATGGCCAGCAACACCTATGGACAGCATCTCGCTGGTCTTGTCGAAGATGGCAGCCTGGATGTTGCTGAAATCGACGCCGCTGTTCGCCCCATTCTATCCATCAAGGTTCGCATGGGCCTTTTTGAACAGCCCTACACCGATGAAAGCATGCTCGAACAGGTCATCGCCCTGCCCGCTCACCGCCAGGAAGCCCGCCTTGCTGCCCAGCGCTCGATGGTGCTGCTGCGCAATGAAGGTGGCCTGCTGCCCCTCTCGAAGCAGCTCTCCAATGTAGCCGTCATCGGCCCTCTGGCTGATTCCATGGAAGCCACCGAAGGTTCATGGATGATCTTTGACCACAAGCCAGCGGCCGTCACCGTTTTGGCAGGCATCCGTGCCAGGTTATCCGCTGCCGCGGTCTCTTATGCCCCAGGGCCTGAAATCAAGCGCGATATCCCCTCCATGTTTGACGATTTTGTTCCCCCGGCCGATCGGAAACCCGATCAGTCCCCGGCCGATGCCGAAGCTGCTTATCAAACCGCTCTCGATACCGCCCGTCACGCCGATCTTGTCATCATGGTGCTGGGTGAATCCGCCAACATGGCGGGGGAATTCGCCTCGCGCGCCTCGTTGGACCTGCCCGGTCGCCAGGAAGAGCTGCTCAAGGCTGTGGTGGCCCTCGGCAAGCCTGTCGTCCTGGTATTGCTCAACGGCCGCCCGCTCAGCATCAACTGGGCTGCCGAGAACGTGCCTGCCATCCTCGAAGCCTGGGAGCCTGGAACGGAGGGTGGTCATGCTGTGGCCGATATCCTCTTCGGCGATGTCAACCCGGGTGGCAAGCTGCCGGTCAGCTTCCCGCGCAAGGGCGCACACTCACCCATTTACTATGCGCGCAACATCACTCACCAGCCCGAGACCAGCCCGATGTACCGCTCACGCTACTGGGATGGTTTGCCAACCCCACTGTATCCCTTTGGCTTTGGCCTCAGTTACACCACCTTCTCATTTACCAACTTGAAAGTTTCCGCTGCGCAGGTCAAGGTGGGAGCAGCAATCACCGTCAGCATTGACGTGACCAACACTGGTGCCATCGCCGGTGACGAAGTCGCTCAGCTCTACATTCACCAGAAATCCGGCAGCGACTCTCGCCCCATGCGTGAGTTGAAAGGCTTTGAACGCCTTACCCTGCAGCCGGGCGAAACAAAAACAGTCACCTTCAAGCTCGGCCCGGCCGAACTCCGTCATTGGAGCACCAACGCCGGCAAGTGGCTCCAGGATGCCGCAGCTTTCGACCTGTGGGTTGGCGCCGACTGCCTGGCCTCGCTCCAAACTGAGTTTGAGGTCGTCAGCTAGCATCGACTGCAATAAAAAAACGTGATTGCCGCGCTCAGCCTCCAGGGCTTGGTCGCGGCAATCACGTTTATAAGGCGAAATGAAATCGCCCGCCGTCGGCTAATCAGCAGCGTCCTTTAATGGGTTGAACCCCCGCCCCAGGATCTCCTGGGCTGGCGATACAATCACAAAAGCCTGCGGGTCTTCCTCGGCGATCGTCGCTTTCAGGCTGTGAATTTCTGTCACCGTCAGCGCACACATTAGCACGGAACGCTCGCTTCCGGTATACATTCCTTTCCCCTGCATGGCCGTTACACCTCGTTTTAAATTCCCAAGGATATTTTTTGCAATTTTCTCAGGCTTTTCGGTAATGATGATTGCCAAAAACTGACTGCGTCGTTTATTCGGATGCAACCAACTTTTTACGCCTTCAGCCCTCTCTTTCTGAAAAGGGTTTTTGCTTTCATCGTCCGCTCCATACCTGGGCAGTACCTCACCGGTTGCCTTGTTCAGCCCCATGGTGGCGATTGCGACAATGACCAGGAATCCATAGTAAATCGCACCCATCGCAATTACCACCTGCCCGGAAATGCTTGCGATTGCACTGCGCGAAACAAATTCTCCCCAACTTGTGGCCGGTATTGGGAAAAGGAAACCCTTACCCACCCACGACATTCCCAGGATCACCAGGATGGCCAGGTAATTTCTGCGTAACCGCCGCCCAAATGCCTCCCACATCGATATCGGGAAACTTGGCAGCAGTAAATTTTCGGCCAGGCTCTCGGCCCATTCTGGCGAGGGATGAAAAGGTGGCACCAGCATGGCCGCATAAAAATCGGTTTCCATCAGGCGAATGCGGTAGCTCCACAGCTCGTAATACCGGTAGCGCCTGGCTTCGATAAACAGGAACAATGTCACCAGCAGGATGTTCAGAATGATGATGCCGTGATGTGCGTTTGGCTGGCTGAAGGATAGCGAAATCGATGCACCTGTCGCAACCACCGCCCAGTTTGTGGTCGCATCCAGTCGCTGTCGCCAGACATTGGCCCGCTGCACCTCGGCCCGGAATAGGTGTACCATCGCAGTGACAAATTCACCTGTCTTAAGATGATAGCCCCGGTATGTCCAGACCGAATCCTCGGGTGGTAATTCGCTTTCTGTGCTCATCGCGTCCTTTCCAATTATCCGGGCAGCGAGATCGCCTTTTTAGCGTTTTCCAACTCCCGGTCCAGTCTTGCCTGATTCCATTGTAACTCTCGCGCGGCGATTTGGGCGATTTGCTCCACCACGGCATTCCCCGGGTAGCCCAAGGTTCCCAGGCCTGTCCTGCGTATGAGAATATCCGTCAGTGTCTGTGCCATTTCATTCCGAATGGCGTAGACTGCCTGGGCCGGCATCTCGCCGTCCGCATTCAAACGCTCAGCCAATGGCTTTTCACTGCGTGCCAGGCTCAGCAGCCTATCCAGCTCGGTGCCATACATGCGTGCCAGGTAGTCCAGCCCGGTTTCATCAAAGTCACGGTTCTTCGTTTTGGCAGAACTCAAAAATGCCGCCATGTCGCGGATTTCGCAGCCTGCCAGCGGTTTCTTTGCACTTACCGATCCAGTAGCGCAGCGCTGCTGCGCCCACTGCTTGGTTATTGTCATCAGCACATGCTCTGCCAGGTTGCGGCTGGTGGTGTACTTGCCACCTTCAACCGTCACCAGCCCCGGCATACCTTCATTGGCGTGATCAAAAATCTCGTATTTTCGTGAGCTCTTGTAGACGTCCTTTGTCTGGTCATCGACCAATGGCCGCAGCCCACCATAGGCATATACAATCTCTTCGTATTTCACCAGACCTGGGTCGCCAAATGCCGCGTTTACCTCGCCAATATACTCCTCAATTTTTTCCCGAGTCACACAATATTGATCGGGGTTGCCCACGTATTCGCGGTCGGTTGTGCCGATCAGCGTATGCCCGCGCCACGGGATCAGGTTGCATGGCCGCCCTGAAGGTGTCAGCCCACCGACCGCCGCGCTTGCATTGGTGATCTTTCGCGTCACAAGGTGAATTCCCTCCGAGCGGCGAATATGACCTGAGCCGGCTTTCCCGCGCGCAACACCCAGCAGGATGTCTGCCCATGGGCCGCCGCAGTTGATCACCCATTTTCCGCGCAGGTTGGTCGTTTTATCATTTAACAGGTCGCGTGCCACCACCCCGCCAATCGCCCCGGCCTCATGGATAAAATCCTCCGCCCGGGTGTAGTTGGCCACCTCAGCCCCATGCCTCACCGCCGACTTGACAAACGCCAATGTCAGCCGTTCCGGGTTCAAATTGGCGCAATCGTAATACAAAATCGCCCCGGTCAGGTCCTCTGCCTGGATGATGGGTTCCATCCCCAGCGCTTCTTTGCGTGAGAGCAGCCGGTGCCAGGGAAGTTTCTTGCTCTTATCCCAGGTGAAGCCCTTGTCATAAGACAGCATGTCGTAAATGATCATCCCTGGTTCAAGGATCCACTTGTTGCGCACACCGGTTTTGTGCAGCGGCACCAGGAAGGGCATTGGATTTACAAAATTGGGGGCGATGTTCTCAAGCGTTTTGCGTTCCTTCAGCGATTCGCGCACCAACCCCAGCTCAAAATTAGCCAGGTAGCGCAGCCCACCGTGTATCAGTTTGGAGGTTGCAGCCGAAGTCCCCGCTCCAAAATCACCCTTTTCCACCAGTGCGACAGAGTAACCCCGTGATGCGGCCTCATACGCTACTGCCGCGCCGCTGATCCCGCCGCCTATCACGATCATATCGTAGGCTTTGCCGTTGTGTGTCTCAATAAAGCGTTTCATGCGAACTGGCTCCTTCTGCCTGTGAATGGCAGCGTATCTTGCTGGCTCTCCAGCTCTTTCTTTTCCATCAGCTAGCGGGCGCAGCGGCGCTGCGCCTCGACCACCCGACAATGGCGATCCTCATTTTGCTGGCGGAATCAATTCAGGATAGGTCTCCGTAATCGCCGCCATTTCTTTGTAAATCGGTTTTAGCTGGTTGTACATCTTGCGGTAGATGCGGTTGTAAATTTGCTCATACAAGTCGCGGTTCCTCGCAATTGGCTGCACCACTTCCTGGATGCTGGTCATCCCCTTTACGGCATCACTATAATCACGGTAGTATCCCAACCCCACTGCGGCAATCATTGCCGCGCCCAGGGCAGATGTTTCGGCAATACTTGGTCGTTCAACCGGCAGGTCAAACACATCCGCCGCGATTTGCACGGCAGTTTTGCTTTGTGCGCCCCCACCTGAGATACGTAATTTCGTAAAAGGATGGCCCAGTTTGCCTGTGGTGATGTTTGCACCGTCTTTCAGCGCAAACACAATTCCTTCCAGGATCGCTCGGTACAGGTGCGCGCGCGTATGACTTTCGCTAAAACCGGCAATTGCGCCTCGGCCGTATTCATCACAGTAGACCCGGTCGGGGCTCCAGTAAGGTTGCAAGATCAGCCCGTTGCACCCGGGCGAAATCCCTGCGATCATTTCCTCAAACAGCATTTCCGCAGCAACCCCGCGTTCAGCCGCCATCTGCACTTCTTTGTGGCCAAATTCTTCCTTGAACCAGCTCACCATCCAAAATCCCCGGTCAATCGGAATTTCTGTACAGTAGGTTCCGGGTACTGCCCCCGGGTAAGGCGGCAGGTACGGCAGTAAATCCACCGGTTTGGTCGTGATCGTATTAACAGTGGCGCAGGTTCCAAAGCTCAGGTAGCCGATCTCGGGAGTCAGCGTCCCGCTGCCCAGCACCTCGCAGGATTTATCGCACGCCGCCGCCGTCACCGGGATTCCTTCGGGGATGCCGGTTTCAAGTGCGGCTTGCCTGGTTACCGTTCCAATTGTGCTGCCCTGGGGCACCAGTTCGGGCAGTTTATCCTTCTCGATTGGGAAGGGGAACCAGATAATGTCGTATTTATCTGCCCAGCCAAAGGTTTTCATGTTGATTGGCAGGTATCCAAAGTTGGTGCCAAGTGATTCAGCAAAAACCCCGCTCAATTGGTAATGAAAAAAGCCCGAAAGCAGTACGTACTTATGAGTTTTCTCCCATACCTCCGGCTGATGCTGCCTGATCCAGTTCGAAAAGCCCTTCCGGTTTAATTTATCCACCACGCCGTACAGACCGATCGTTTTCAAACCGGCCTCCAACCAGAACGGCGCAAAGTGGGTTGGGTAGGCTTCGCGGCGGTCCAACCACGAGATGGCCGGGCGGAGTGCCTTGCCTTCCCGATCCAGGTTTACATACACCCCACGTTGCGTGGTTACCGTCACCGCCCTGATGCGCTGCTTCAGGGCGGTGTTACGGGCCAGCAGTGCAAGGCTGGCTTCACAGAATTTTTGCCAGAAATACTCGGCATGTTGTTCAGCAAAGCCCGGCGCTGTTGAGAAGTAAGGCGTGATCGGTATCTTGGTAAAATCCACCATCCGCCCAGTCACATCGAACAACCCACAGCGTACGGATTGGGTTCCGGCGTCAAACGCCAGGATCAGATCGTCACTTGAGCGTGGTTGGCTGTTCATCTGGTTACCGTTTCAATTCGTCGGGCACATCCAGGCCAAGTTGGCGACCGGGATTCATAATGTTGTTGGGGTCAAAGTGGTTTTTTAGCGTGCGTAACACATCCATCTCATTTTTACCCAGGAAGCCTTCCATCCATTGGTGCATCAATCGTCCCACGCCGTGATGATGACTTGGTGAGCCACCTGCCTTCACCATCGCGTCTACCAGTGCCGTGCGGTACTTGACATAATCTTCCACGCTGCCTTTGATGCCAAAGATAAAATACAGGTTACTCCCATATGGATAGAAGTGTGACATGTGACTGATGCACAGCGTTCCGGGCACGGAATGCGCGTATGCCAGTACAGAATCATGGATATGGTGGAGGTTATCCCACTTCACCGACGTCTCGACTGTGTCCATGATGATGTCGTAATCGCTAATGGCTTCACCGATCAGGAAAGATTCGTAACGGTCCTTCTCCCAGCTCTTTGAGAAACCGCCGCCAATGCTCAAGGCACCGTGCTGACCTGCGATTTTAGCAATTTTGCCCTGTACCATTTGGGTAAAGTCACGTTCTCCTTCGACCGTGCCCATCATCACGCAGCGCTTTTTGGGTTTGTAGCCCAGCATGTTCAGGCCCCATTCCACGATCGGTGGTTGGGGATACATCTGGAAACCGTGATCAGTTTCATGCGCGTCCGAAAGGCGGAAGACGGCCGGCAGCCCAAACTGACCCTGGCATACCTCACGAGATGCGCTGACTGCGCTCTCCCAATCCTTGAACATATACCCAAAATGTTTGCGATTCTCAGGCATGTAGCGGAAAATTTTGATTGTCAGTTCAACCAAGACACCAAAAACCCCCTCGCTGCCCTTCAGCATATCCAGGATCCGTGGGCCGGTGGCCGTGCTGGTGTAATCGTGCGTACTGATCAAACCGGCCGGGGTGACCATTTCCATGGAAAGCACAAGGTTGTATGGCTCGCCGTAGTATGTTGAGGCCTGCCCACTGCCCAGTGTTAATATCCAGCCGCCCACGCTGGAAAGCTCAAAGGACTGGGGGAAATGCCCGTTGGTGAAGCGGTGAACTGTATGGAATTTCTCGGGGGCGTTGTTCAGTGCATCTTCCAGTTGCGGACCCATGCAGCCAGCCTGCACTCGGCAGGTGTGGTTCAGCTCGTTCACTTCAATGACTTTGTTCATGTAGGTGTTCAGCACCAGCGTCACACCCTCTTTTTCGGGTTTGAAGCCCATGTTGCAGCTTGAGCCGCCGCCATAGACATACACGGGGATTTTCTTTTCATTGCACAACTGCACAATCTTTTGTACCTCGAGCTTGTTGCGTGGATGCACAGCCGCGCCAGTAATTTCGTGCAAAATGCCGCGTTTAAGACTGACCATTTCCTCTGCCAGCTTGCCATAACTGTATTTCACCCGGCTGTAATCATCCACCTGCACATTCTCAGTCCCAACAATGGCCTTGATTTCTTCAATAACTGTCCCATCCAGGTTTGATGCGGGGATATTCTGCAGCGGCTGGTTGCCATCTTGCTTATTGCTAAAGTAGCCATCTTCCAGTTTGAGATCACGTTTGAGCTGCTCGAAATATTCATGCGTCGGCACCTTTACCTGATCCTGCCGTCCCTCCTTCACGATCGAGCGGTATGAGCCGGCCACGGGTGGTATATTTGTCCAGTTGGGAACGAATTTATGATCAGACATGCTTTCCTCCAGAATAGTAGAAAACCCAATGAATATAAAAAGTCAAAAAGAAATGCCAGTGCGAACCCTGTCATTTGAGCGTAATCCACCCGCCCGGATCCGCCTTCATTCTTGCTTCCCATGCCAGGAATTTTTTCTGCAGGTCCTGGATCACTTCGGGGTGATTGTGTTTCAGGTTGTAGGCTTCTTGCGGGTCGCTTTCCAGGTCATATAACCAGGGTGCTTGCGCGCTTCCGGCCGAAGCCCAGAATTTATCCAGTGGTACAGGCCATACATAGGTATGGATGCGCGGGATGTACTTCCATTTGCCGGCTCGCAGCGCCTCCAGGCTCTCGTTGTGATAGTAGTACAGCACCTCGTGCGGGCTTTCAGCTTCCTCACCGGTCAGCAGACCGAGGATATTCTTGCCATCAATGACCCGGTCCACGGGTAGATCGACTCCTGCCAGCGCCAGGCAGGTCGGGAACCAGTCAATATTCATTGCCGCTGCATCACACACACTGCCAGCCGGGATTACCTCAGGCCACTGCGCGATCATTGGGATGCGGTAACCACCTTCATAGCTTTGACCCTTTCGGCCGCGCAGGTTGCCGCTGCTGCCGTTGTACCAGACACCATTGTCACTGGTGAAAACCACCAGCGTCTTCTCCCACAGCCCACGTGCTTTTAAGGTTTTTTCCAGCTCACCCAGGCTCCAATCAATCTCCTCGATTGTGTCGCCATACAAGCCACCCCGTGATTTTCCGCGGAAATTCTCCGATGCGTGCAGGGGCTGGTGTGGATAGGTGTGGGCAAAATAAAGGAAAAACGGTTCAGCACTGTTTTCCTCGATAAACTTCGTTGCTTCCTGGGTATACAGCCCGGTCAGTTGTTCCATCTCAGTGAAATCCGGAGACAGGCACTCGTTATCGCGGTACAGCGCGAAATCCTTCATGTCATTGCTGTGGGGCACCCCAAAAAAGTGATCAAACCCGTGCTGCAGCGGATGGTATTGCGGATATACCGGGAATTCACCCAGGTGCCACTTACCGACCATCCCTGTCCGGTAGCCGACCGCCTTCAGTGCCTTGGCGATCGTAATTTCCTTCGCGGCGATACCGCGTTCCCTGGGCTCGTTGCTGTAATCCATCAGACCACGCCGCGAAACGAACTTGGCGACTTCCCACCAGATTTTTCCCTGCAAATCTTCCCAGCGCGAGTTGACCGGTGCGCGGTAGCCTTCGCGTTTTGCGCCCAATACCCAGCCCAGGCCTGCCTGGTCGGCATACCGCCCGGTTAACAGCCCGAAACGTGAAGGCGTGCACAGTGAATTGCAGGCATAGAAGGAAGTAAACTTCACCCCGCCTTCCGCCAGGTTGTTGATGTGCGGTGTGTTAATCACCGTATTTCCGTACGGCGGCAGATCACCGTAGCCCAGGTCATCACAGTTGATGATTACGATATTTGGGCGTGAGGGAAGGTGTGGTAACGCCTCACCCTTACCTGCCTTCATTCTGCTGTTCCTGTGGCGCGCTTGGCTGCCAGTTCCTTGAGTAATTCGGCATGTGAGTCGCGTGTGATTGGGTAGCGCAGCAAAAGCGGTACACAAATCAACATCGCTGCCGCTGGCACAATCGCGTAAAAGAAACGGATCCCAAACAGCGTGCTTTCTGATTGCACAGCGTTTGGAACATAGCCATACCAACTCAGCGCCCAGCCCGGAATTGCCACCCCCATCGCATTGGAAAACTTGGTCAGAAAGTTAGAAATTCCGTAATAGATTCCTTCACGGCGTTTCCCGGTCAGCAGTTCGTCGTATTCGATCACATCGGGCATCATCGCGTAGGGTAAAACCCACTGTGCCGAAAAACTGATTCCCAGTACGGTTGCGACAACATACACCCAGGGCGTGGGCTGATGGGGCAGGAAAAGAAAGGCCATTACAAACGTCACCGTTGTCAGCGACAAGCCCAATGCATAAGCCGGCCCCTTGTTAATTTTGTCTGCCAGCAGCTTGGCGACCGGCGAGAACAGCCCGGTTGTTACAAGTGAAAGCACCATGATATTGGTCAGCTGGCTTTGCATCCCCAACTGGTATTGAATCAGATAAGGGAACAGCGCTGCCTGTGCTGTGAAGGCAAACGACCCCAGCAGGAAGACACTCATCAGCGTCATGAACGGCTTGTTCTTGAAACACAACTTGACCCCTTCCCAGGCCGGGATGGGATTTGCTTCTTCTTGCTGCTCGGCACTTTCTTTGATCGAAAAAGTGCTGACCAGCAGGGTAATCATTGCGATGATCCCGAAAACCGCCCCGGTTGCGCTCCACGACCCCGAAAGGCCCAACCCCATCGATTTGAAAATCCCCACAAAAACCAGCACGCTCCCCGCGCCAACGATGTACCCGACCACCGAATTCAGGCTCTTGTACAAGGCCAGGCTCGAACGCTCCTGGTAATCGTGCGTCACTTCCGCAACCAGGGATGCATATGGCACAATTGCCAGTGTCACGAAGGTATCCTTTAGCCAGAAAGTCAACAGCACCGCAAAAAATGCCGCCACCCCACTCATCCCCTGCGGTAGCGAAAATTGGATCCACGAGGCCAGTGCGATCGGAACAGCGGCAATCAACATAAAGATGCGCCTGCGCCCAAACCGTGATTTTGTCCGGTCCGAGAAATAACCGGTCAGCGGGTCGTTGATTGCATCCCAGGTCAACTTGCCTACCAGCAGCGCACTGCTCGCAATCGCCGGGTTGATTCCAGCCACATCCGTGTAATAAAACAGCAGGAAGAAGTCCATTGCCGCGCGCAGGACGTTAAATCCCAGCTCAGCCAGGGCAAAACGCAACTTATAGCCAAAGGTCAATTTCTTCTCCATGCCATCTCCTCAGTTTTACGTAATATGGATTTTTATGACAGGTATCGTACTGCCCTGCCACTCGTCTGCAATTTTGACCATCGGCTGGCCCTCGGTGGAACGTTCCATCCGCAGAGCCTCTCCTGTTTCGAGCAAGTTAACCTGCGCATCGATCATTTCAACGGGCAGGCAGAGGACCCCATTTTCGGGCTTTTTGATCACAATCACATATAGCGCGCCGTCGCGGGATGTATACCTGGTTTCCGCGCCATCGGCATTGGGGTCAGTAAAACGTTTCCACGGTTTTGTTCCGTAAATGGCTTCCCCATTCACCTTTAGCCATGCTCCCAGCCCTTCCAACGCTTCCACCTGCAGCGGGTGCAGCGACCCATCGGCGCGTGGGCCGACGTTCAAGAGCAAGTTGCCGTTTTTACTGACCACGTCCGCCAGCAGTCGAATTAAAGCATCCGCACTTTCATAATGACTGGCATCTTCGAATTGGTTGAATCCAAATGAATTGCCAATCCCCCGGCAGGTTTCCCATTTATGGGCTGTGATGTGGTCCAGCGTGGCATACTCAGGCGTTACAAAATCCTTGTGCGCAGGCTCGGGTATGGCCGTTGGTTTTGCAATCTCAATATACTTGCGAATCAGGAAACGCCCGAAACGGCTGAAAGCACCTTTTGGCATTTGTATCCACCGGTCGTTAATGACGCCCTCTGGTTTATGGTTGTAATAATGAGCCCAAAGCTTGGGCAGTTGATACCCGGGTGGGTAGCCGATATCGCTCCACAAAATCCAGGGGTCGTAGCGTTCGATCAGTTCCAGCCAGTGCTTTTCCACATAAGCCACATACTCTTCGCTGATATCGCTTGCAGCCACCAATTCTTCAATCGAATTGATCGGTTTCTTCGTAAAGCTCCAGTCAAGCAGGCTGGAGTAATACAAGCCCATTTTCATGCCACGTGCATTGACCGCCTGGCTCAGCTCGCCAGCCACGTCGCGCGAAACCTGCCAGTTCGTAATGCGCGGGTTGGAGATGCCGCTTTTCCACATCAGGAACCCATCGTGGTGCTTGCTGACCAGCACCACGTAACGAGCTCCGGCCTGGGCGAATAGTTCGGCCATTGCATCCGGGTTCCACTTCTGAATTTCTTTGTTGAATAGTTCCCCAAACTGCTCATAGCGAAAACCTTCGCCGTACTTTTTTCGGTGATATTCCTGTGTTGGGCTGCCATCAATGCGCAGCGAGTTTTGATACCATTCGGCATACAGCGATTGCCCCCAGCCTTTATTTTCGCTGAGGCTCGCTTCTTCGTGACTGTTGCCCTTGTTTTTAACGGGCGCAAACGCCGGCACAGAGTAGACGCCCCAATGCACGAAAATCCCCAGCTTGGCATCCTGGTACCAATCTGGTAAGGGGTGGCTTTTTACGGACTCGAGGGTTGCTTGGTATCGCATATTTTTATCCTATCTGGAAATAAAATAAATGTCGTCAAAAATTATAAATTTTGACGTTTTGGTGACGAAATATTTTGTTCCTTCTCTTAAAGCCGCCCTTATTACCCCGCCTGCGGGTTGTTCTTGCGATAGCCTGAAGGCGTCATGCCGGTTTGCTGCTTAAAAATTGTATTAAAGGATTGCTTCGACCCAAACCCCACCTGGAAGCCAATGACCAGCGTACTCTCCTCCGGTTTCTCCATCAACAACATTTTGGCTTCTTCCACCCGGTACTGGTTGATGTAACTTGAAAAATTCATCCCCATACAGTCGTTTACAAACTCCGAAAGTTGGTGCGGCGTGATAAAAAGCATCGTCGCCACCTCGTCCAACTTCAAGTCAAATTGCCGGTAAATTTTCTCATCTTCCATCAACTCGCGCAGCCGGTTAATGATTTTTTCCCGGCTGAGCCCCTGGATAAGTGATTTCTTGAATTTCTGCTGTCGCTGCTCACGTGCAACCAGTTGGTAAAAATCAGGATAACGGTTTTCGAATAAGAGATAGGTGATGCCCGCGATCCCCAACAGCAGGATGCCCAGGTTTGTCACATCCTGGTTGGTGAAGAAGAACCCAAACGCGATCAGCATGGTGTTGATCATGTAAAGAACCAGGATTGTGCTTGAGAGTAAAACAGGCTCACGGGTGGTTTGCCGGCTGGCAAAGCCGATTTCTAATCGCAGCAAGCCCCCATATTGAATCAACGCCACCACCACTCCGGCCAGCACCAGGTAGGTCGCCGCATACCCGGCCGGGTTCGCGAACAGGCTGCGCACTGTCGACTGGCTGTCTGTAAAAAAAGTAAACCAGGTCTCCGCCAAAAATACCAACCCTGCTGGAATCATTTGTACCAGCACGTTTAGCGGGATCTTCCCCTCAGGGTAAAAAAATTTAAAATAGCGGATATAGTTGAGCGGGCCGGATAGAAACAGCAGGGTGATAAAAGGGTACAACACGATCGGGTACTTCAGGTGCAGGTTGGTGGCTACAAAATACAATTGCAGGGTTTGTGTGCCCACCATCAGATCTCGCGCAATGCGGAACGCGTAGAAGCGGCTGCTATTTGGACGCGTCAGGTGCAGCAGCGCAGTGTAAAAGGTCAGTACGGCGGCAATGGCGATGGCTGTGGATGCGGTGGTTGCGAGCATGTTTCATTTATCACACAAATGACAGGGCAGGTCAAGCTCTTGGTGATACTTCAGCAAAAGGACTCGCCGATTGCTTTATATGGTGTAATTTTCTCTCTTGCGCAAATACGCATATCTCTACTGAAAATCAGTGGACGATTTGCTGCTAAAATGCTACGCCAGCATTTTTCTGGAGTTGAATTTAGAATTCGGGGCGTTGGAATCCTAAAATGGTGATCCCTTGTAACAATATGGATAGCGATTTTTAATCCAGATCATTCGCACGTCTGGATTGCGCTTTTAAAGAGCTCCAAAAGCCGAACCCTATGGGTTCCTTAACCAAATATTGAGCCCTGCTGTGCAGAAAAAAAGAAACTCCCGGCAAAAAAGACCGGGAGTTTTGTGGGAATTAACGCGAGAGATATTAAGGGGTTGTGCCCGAAAGGGTTGCAGGGTCTGGCACAGGCATTTCTCCCGTAAGCGTTTCTTCTGGTGCCAAAATACCGTTGGTTGTTGTCGGCGAAAGGATGGCTGTGATGGAGTTGACCCCAACCCAGGCGGATAGCGTGGGGAAATTACCTGCCAGATACAGGACAACATGATTGCTGCCTGAAAGTTTGACGGGGGATGGAAAACTATATACGCGGCAAGCCTTATCTGTGCGTACCGTATCATCAGTGACTGAATTTGCCATGCTTGTATCACCAGCCACGTTGATCCACCTTTGCAGCGACACCTGAACTATCGAAGCGCTGTAATTTGTATTGTAGCAAACTTGTATTCCTTTTAGCGATGTGGCTCGGCCATACAGGTCGGTTGGTATGCTCAGACCGATTTGAAAATATTTGACTGTTGTGAAGCCGAGATCGGTCGCTTTCAGTTTGTCCATGTCGGCATAATAAACGACACTTGCACTGGTATTGTAATCTCCAAGGGGAACCAGTGAACTCAGGCTTTGGGAAAAGAATATATCTCCGGTAGCTGGTGGCACCTTATTGGCGCGAATCAGGAATACGGCTGCGTCGCCTCGCGTGAGATAATTTAGTGGGCGGAATGTTCCATCCCCGTAAGCAGTCGCAATGCCATTATTTTTCAACCAACACGCGGCCACAGTGTTCGTATCAGAATAACAAAGCGTAGCATAAGCCTGCCCAACTGCAAAGGCAGCTCCAACCAGAATGACCAGAAAAATACTAGTAACCACGTTTTTGAGTTTCAATGTATATCCTCCACTGCATATAAAGAAACCAGCCAGGCAATTCGAATGAATTGGTTCATCACTATAGCATAGTTCAATAAAGATGAAGCAAGTAGTCTGTATTCAAGTTGGCAGGGTCGCAATGATGGAGTTTCGGGTAGCCTGAATATTGCTCGATCGTAGACCGTGCTCTTCTCTGGTTACATTTATTTTTCTTGGTGACATTTCGTGGAAAGATGATTTTGAGATACATGTGTAGCTTCTGTAAATTGCTACGGTCCTAAATAAAAGCTTACTTTGCCTGGCAATTAAATTTCAATCTTCTGTCATCCATTTGCACCGGGTTGAAGCTTTCTATTAAAATTTTATTACCGCCTCACCCAGCCCGGACATAAGGTGGAAGGTGATTGCTTGAGCTGATGGAACGAATCAATATTCCCCTGCTATGCTATTGGCATTTTATTCCTAATCATCCAGGCCCTTCCCGTCCAGGATTTGCGGTAAAAATTTATCAACCCTAGCCTCCCGTGTTTTGGACTGCTTTGGCGCTGAAAAGTAAAGCAGGTAGGCTCTTTGCCGTCCTGGCGTCAGTCCATCAAAAGCAGTTCTCAAAGCAGGGATTTCATCCAGCTTATGTTGAAATTCATCTGGAATATTAAACTCAGTACTCTTTTTATAATTT
>CAIVSQ010000361.1 GCA_903908605.1 uncultured Anaerolineae bacterium | reverse complement strand
CCGCATCCCGATGGACCTACAAACACCAGGAATTCCTTGTCGGCGATCTCCATATTCAAATCATTAACAGCACGCACATTTCCGAACTCTTTTGTTACATGATCGTACGTTACACTAGCCATAAACTCCTCCATTTCAATCGGATATAGTGGTTTTATTATAGCTTAAAATCTTCACTTTTTCTCTGCTTTATTCAAATTAATTTGGTATAAAAAACAGGCAAGAATTTACCAATCATTTTTTCTCAATATCAGTTTCACGTAGTAGAATCCAAATATGCCAAACGATGATGTGACTCCTGTCCGACAACAATATCTTGATACAAAACGCCAATACCCGGATGCGATCCTCTTCTTCCGACTGGGTGATTTTTACGAAACCTTCGATGAAGACGCGCAAATTATTTCCCGAGAATTGGATATAGTCCTAACCTCAAGACCGGTGGGAAATGGCCTTCGCGTTCCCCTTGCCGGGATACCATATCACGCAGTTGACAGCTATCTCGCAAAATTAATTGAAAAAGGGTATCACGTCGCTATTGCTGAGCAAGTTGGCGATCAGCCAGCCAAAGGAATTTTTCCACGGAAAGTTGTTCGCGTTGTTACTCCGGGAACATTGATTGAAGCAAACTTGTTACCAGGAGATGCGAATAACTATCTGGCAGCAGTTGTGATGGATGATACACACGCTGCGATTGCCTACGCTGATATTACAACCGGGGAATTTGCGGTCACAGAGCTTGAGTTGGCAGGCGGTGCTCCACTTCGAGCCGAGTTATCACGACTTAGCCCTGCAGAAATTATTGTCCCAGACACTATCAATTTACCAAATGGCGTACCTGGACAAGTTACGCCATGGCCGGCATGGCGGTTCGAAGCCGGACGATCTACCGAAAATCTATTGCGTCATTTTAACTCTTCAACCTTGGAAGGATTTGGGTTAAAAAACTCGCCAATGGCTGCACGTGCTGCTGGCGCAATAATCCAATACTTAAAAGAGACCGAGCCGGCTGCCCTTACACTGCTGACTAGCTTAAGGCATTACAGCCTGAATGAATTTATGACCCTTGATGCTGCCACCCGCCGAAACCTTGAACTCACCGAAACTCTTCGGGGCGAAGTAAAAGGATCTCTTCTTGGCACGCTGGATTACACGACCTGCCCAATGGGAAAAAGGTTATTACGTCAATGGGTAAGTCAGCCGTTATTGGATTTGGAGAAAATCCAAACCAGGCAAAACGGGGTGCAATACTTTTTCAACAATGGTATGCTTCGTTCTGAAATTAGGGCGATATTCAAGCCGTTATCTGATCTTGAACGGCTAACCAATCGAATAATTTCTGGCCACGCGCTTCCACGTGACCTGGTAGCCCTCCGGGAAACACTCAGGCAAGTGCCTGCCATTTCCACCACAATTTCGAATAATTCATCGTCACTTCAACCTACACTTATGTTGCTATCGCCATGTGCTGAGGAATTAGCACTCCTTGAGAAAGCAATTTCAGATGAGCCCCCTGCCACTTTACAAAACACAGGTATCATCCGAAATGGCTATTCAGCTGAATTAGATGGAGTTATTTCGGCATCAGCACATGCCAGAGAATGGATTAATAACCTCGAATCGATTGAAAGAGAACGCACAGGGATAAAAACACTTAAGGTCGGTTACAACAAAGTTTTTGGGTATTATTTGGAAATTTCTGCGGGCCAATCTGCGAATGCCCCGTCCAACTATATCCGCAAGCAAACACTGGTTAACGCTGAAAGGTATATCACACCAGAAATGAAGGAGTATGAAACCCTGGTGCTGAATGCTGAAGAACGAATACGCGAAATTGAGCAGCGGATTTTCAAGGAAGTATGCAACGAGTTGTCTAAATCTGCCACCAGGCTGCTCAATACCGCCCGCGCAATCGCTGAGTTGGATTGTTTATCGACTCTGGCTGAATCTGCTGCGTTAAATGGGTATATTCGACCAACCGTCGTTGAAGACGACATCATTGAAGTTCGAGATGGTCGCCATCCAGTTGTTGAACAAAGCCTAAAAGATGACAGGTACGTCCCAAATGACATCATTTTCGAACCGGGAGAACGGGTAAGAGTAATCACTGGGCCAAACATGGCAGGAAAGTCAACTTATCTACGCCAGGTCGCATTGATATCGCTGATGGCGCAAATGGGCAGCTATGTTCCAGCCTCGGCAGCCAGAGTCGGACTGGTTGATCGCATATTCACACGCATCGGTGCTCAAGACGAAATTCATGCCGGTCAATCAACATTTATGGTAGAAATGATCGAAACAGCCAACATACTACATCATGCCACACCACGATCGCTGCTTATATTGGACGAAATTGGCCGCGGAACCAGCACCTATGATGGAGTCTCAATTGCCTGGGCAGTAGTTGAATATATTCACAACCACCCTCACTTACGAGCGAAAACATTATTTGCCACGCATTATCATGAATTAACTCAACTTGCGGATTTATTACCGGGAGTCCGAAATTACAACGTAGCAGTAACAGAAGCTGACGATAAGGTCATTTTTTTGCATAAAATCATTCCTGGTGGAGCAGATCGCTCGTACGGTATTCACGTCGCTCAACTTGCCGGCTTACCCCGCCCAGTCATCCAACGGGCCGGCGAAATTTTGGCAGAACTCGAGAAATCATCTGGAAGGGCAGTGCGTCTCAACCCAGTAGCCGCCCACCAGGTTGCGCTTTTTCCTGAGACCAATCCTTTGCTGGATGAATTGAAAAAAGTAGATATCAACACATTGTCCCCAATTGAAGCCATCAACAAGTTGTACGAGTGGCAAAAATCGTATCTAAAATAACAACTACCTCTCAACCATGCTGCCAGGCTCATCATCACTGACACGAAACAAATACATATCTTTCATATCCAACTATTACCAGCAAGCACTCGTGCTGATGATTTTACTGGGTCTATTTAGTCTTATTTGGAGGTCATGGCCATACACATGGGACGACAGTGGTATTACGCTCGCTTTTTCTCGCAATTTCGCTCGTTTTGGCGACATAATACCTACTGAGCTTACAGGACGGGTGGAGGGTTACTCATCCTTTTTATGGATGATTATGCATTCAGGTTATTTTTTTGCAGGTCTTTCCCAAAACTCCGTACTACT
>CAIVSQ010000360.1 GCA_903908605.1 uncultured Anaerolineae bacterium | reverse complement strand
GGGTCGACATGATTTTGAACGAACTGGCTGAAAATATCTCTCTTGAGGGAGCCTGGCAATTTTCACTGGGGAAAGAAAATAGCTGGAATGAAATTCAAGTGCCTGGTTGTTGGGAGGCACAAGGTTATTCTAAATTTATTGATGGACCTGCCTTGTACCGGAAAATTGTTAATATCCCGGCAGGGTGGGCGGGGAAACGAATTTTTCTTGAGCTTGATGCAGTTAGTTATTTTTGCTCGATTTATTTGAACGGGCAAGAAATCGGTCATCACATCGGTTTATGGACTCCCTTTAAGCTGGAATTAACTGGCAGGGCAAATCCTGGAACTGAAAATCTGATTGAATTTGAAATATGGAAACCGGGTGAACGCTTTCAGATGCGTTCGAGCCTGGCAGGGTTTCTCCCGGATGTTGCGACATCTTTTGGCGGAATATGGCAATCTGCCCGATTGTCTGCAGTAAACACCGTCTTCACTGAATTCTCTGTTAGTGCGGAATATGCATCACGTTCCATCCATGTGCAGGCCCAGGTAGATGTTCCTGACCAAACTTTTATAAACCCGGTTTGGAATGTTGAAGTTTGCTGGAATGACCAACGAGTGCAGGCTGAGACATGGACTTGTGTGAGGGAAGAACCCCTCAATGTCAAATTTGTGGTAGGTCAGGCGCTACCCTGGACTCCGGAAGATCCAAACCTGTACAGCGTGCGAGTATCTTTATTTAATGATGGCGCAGATATCGCCCGGGCAACCAGTTCGGTGGGTTTTCGGCAGTTGTCAGTTTCAGGGGATCAGCTGATACTCAATGGGCATCCTATCATGGTGCGTGGGATTTTATCCTGGGGTTGGGTCCCTGAACGAATTTGCCCAACCTATAGTCGTGAACAGGCGCGTGAAGAGATACGCAGGATAAAGACCCTGGGATTTAACCTGATTAAGATGTGCCTGGTTATTCCCAGCCCAGAATATCTTGAGGTTGCTGATGAAGAAGGTATGCTGATATGGGAAGAGCTGCCCATGTGGCTGCCCGTGGTCACCAATGAACTGCGTGCCCAAGCCCCAATAGAGTATGCTGAAATCGCCCGTCTGCTGGCGCATCATCCATCGATTGTGCTCTACAGCCTGGGTTGTGAGCTAAACCAGGATGTAGACGGTGGTTTGATAGATCAGCTGAACACAGCGGTTCGTAAAGAAGTGAATGATGTGCTATTGTGCGACAACAGCGGTTCTGGTGAATCATATGGTGGTTTGGATTTCGACCTGGCTGACTTCACCGACTACCACCCCTACTATGATTTGCATTATTTTGAGTCGCTGTTGGATAATTGGCGTCGAGATTGGCAAACAGCGCGACCGTGGATTTTTGGAGAGTTTTGCGATTCGGACACCTTCCGAAATTTAAACGAGATCATCGCAGCCAACCATGGTAAGCGCCCATGGTGGTTGACCGCTGAAAATCCTGTCACCACCTGGCGCAACGAGGCGAAAGCTGTTTTGGATTGGGAAGATCGCCTGGATGCTACCAAGCACGGTAAGGAACTTTATGAGCTGGTCCAGACATCCATAAAACAATCCTACACAATTCGAAAATATACACTTGAAACGTTGCGGCGTAGAAGTGGCATGGGGGGCTATATCGTCACCGGGCTACGAGACACGCCAATTTCCACATCGGGAATATGGGATGACTTTGGCAAGAGCAAGTGGACACCAGAAGAATTCATCCAGATCAATGGAGAAGCTGTTCTTACCCTGGATGTGGTCCGGCGCAGGTTGTGGCGTTTCGGCGGTGATCGCCCTGACCGGGTTGATCCTCATAATTACTGGAGTGGCGAGCAAGCCAATTGGTACCTGATCTTGACTGACAGTGCCAGTGGGTTTCCGGCGGGAAGCCAGCTGAATTGGTCGCTGGTTGACCTGGATGGCAAGCAAATATCAGCCGGGAAAAACGAATTGCTGCGGGATGTTTTACCTGGCAGGCCTGTTCAGGTGGGCAATATCCGCGTTTCGTTGCCTGAGGTTGAAAAACCTCTTGAAATGCGATTAAATGTGCAACTTTATTCGGGCGATCGGAGCGTTAATAACTCCTGGCCTATGTGGGTTTACCCACAGCCAAAAACGATTGACGATGGGTTGGCAATTTATGACCCATCCGGTTTGCTGCCTGATTTTGGGGACTGGTTCAAATCAGCCAAGAAATTCGATACAAGCCCACGAATATCCGCCGCCCCAGGTGTGATGATCGTCACAGCTCTGGATAAAGCCATTTGGGATTATATCCAGGCGGGCGGGCGGGTGCTGCTACTTCAACTTGGTGAAGGCCCCTTGCCCGTTCGGCGTGCGCCGTTTTGGCGCGAGTCAGTCAATCTATTTTCCAGCCACCCTGTTTGGGAAGAATTTCCCCAGCAAGGTTTTACCGATTTGCAGTTCTTTGGACTGGCAACTGACCTGGTTTTTGACTCACCCAGGTTGGCTGAAGTTCTCCCGCCAGGTACTGTCTTCCGTCCTATCATGCGGCGATTGGATGCGCGCGAGTTCCACCTATGCGATTATGTTTTTGAAGCTACTGTAGGGCAGGGTTTGCTGATTGGTTGCACCTTGCGTCTTCAGGGTGGAATGGGCGCTCAGCCACTTGGCTGGAATCGAAATGTGGCAGGCGGAGCTATGCTACAGGTTCTTCTTTATACCTTGTTGCAATACCCAAAAAAGGAGGTGGTAATTTAGCAGGAGTAATAAAAGTTACGTGCCATTCAATTCAATCAACACAAACCAGAACGCTAAAAATTAGATGGAGGAACAAAATGAAGAGCAAGTTATTGTGGAACATGTTCTGCACTCTTTTGGTCGTCAGTATGCTGCTCGCAGCCTGCGCGCCAAGCGCCACGCCAGCACCAGAACCCACCAAGGCACCGGAATCTACCAAGGCTCCTGAACCCACGAAGGCACCGGAACCCACCAAGGCTCCTGAACCCACCAAGGCCCCTGAACCCACCAAGGGACCAGCCACCTGCACTGGTGAAGTTGTGACAGTGCGTGTGCACGACTGGTCTTCGGCTGATCGCCAGCAGTATTGGGATCAGGTTATCCAAGCTTTTAATGATGCCAATCCATGTATCAAAGCTGAGAGCGTCAAGCTGCCCGAAGATCGCGCAGTTCGCTTGAATGAAATTTCAGCTGGCACTGCACCAGACCTGGTAGCTTTTGACTCATCCGATTTACCTCGTGTGTACCAGATGGGCGCCCTGATGGATTTGACATCCACTATGGCAAAAGACACCGCATTTGATGCTACCAAAGAATTCTTTGATTCAGTCTGGAAGACCGGTTTTGTTGATGGCAAACCTGTCGCCATTTCCAAGGATTATTCGGTCTCTGCATTCTACGTAAACACTGGCCTGTTCGAGAAGGCTGGTCTTGAAATTCCAAAAGAAGGTTGGACTTACGAAGAATACCTGAGCCTGGCCCAACAGTTGACGGTGGATAAAAATGGTAACAATGCCACCAGCCCTGATTTCGACTCGAAAAACATAGTCCAGTGGGGCACCAGCTCTCCCTATTGGGGTGGCGACACCGGTTGGTGGCGCGGTTTCCAAAGCTTCCTTTACTCCTGGGGCGCTCACACCATCAGCAGCGATGGTAAAACTACCACTGGATCAATCAACTCTCCCGAAGCAGTCAAAGCATGGGAGTGGTACCGCGATATGATCCATACAAGCCAGGTTGCTCCTTCTGCGACCAATCTGACCGCATCTGGCGTTGGCAACGACAAACTTTTCACCCAGGGACAACTGGCGATTGCTGGTACCTACTGGGGACCTTGGTTCCAGGATACCTTTAATCAAACTCCAGGCCTGAAATGGACTGTTGTGCCACTGCCGACTGGCCCTGGTGGACATTTTGGCGCTATCATGTGGATGGGCTGGGGCATCAATGCCAAGTCCGCTCATCCGGATCAGGCCTGGCAGCTGCTCAAATGGCTGACCACCGATCCCGGACAGCGTGTCTTCGCCCTCAAGGCCTTGACTGGTGACCAAAGCACCGCCGCTGAGCTGCAGCAGGAGAAAGATCCGTACTGGTCTGTATTCCTCGCTGAAGTTCCTCATCAGGCTATTCTTGATGACGGCACAAGCCCGTTCTATACCACCTGTGTTGATACGCCTGCCAGCACCCTGCTTGGTAAGATGTTCCAGGACAGTGGTAAGACTATGGATGTCAAGGCTGAACTTGATAAACTTGCAGCGGATGCTGACAAGTGCCTGGCTGAATCCAAGATCGAGAAAATGAAATAAAATCGTAGGTGTTTTTTGAGGATAGTGGACCTAGCTCTTTCGGTATACCGCAAGGGTTAGGTCCACCTTCCCCTCCTGAATATTTTCCTGAAAAGAACATTGGTATTATTCGAATATTTATTTGCTTTGCCATAATGGAAAACAGTCTATCCGGTAATGATCGGAGGTATTCATGACATTAAATCAGCCCAAATATAAGATGACCAGGCTTGAGCGTATGGAAGCTTTTGAGTTCTACCTGTACGTTACGCCGTGGATTCTTGGTTTTCTTGTGTTTTTCCTTTACCCACTTGCCATGTCTTTGTATTACTCTTTTACACGTTACGAGATTGGCGGAGTGCCGTTCTGGGTTGGTCTTGAGAATTACAGGCGCATGTTCTCCGATCCTCGTTATTTAAATTCGATCGCCGTTACCTTGAAGTTCGCGCTAATAAGCGTTCCTGGAATCTCAATTCTTGCTCTGGCTCTTGCATTAATTCTTTCGCAAAAACTGCGTGGGATTAATTTCTTTCGATCGGTTTATTTTATGCCCAGCGTCATGCCGATGGTGGCAGTCTCGTTGA
Source organism: uncultured Anaerolineae bacterium (assembly GCA_903908605.1). GTDB lineage: Bacteria > Chloroflexota > Anaerolineae > Anaerolineales > Villigracilaceae > UBA5195. Next base: position 17,154 of record CAIVSQ010000360.1, on the reverse strand, counting down.
CCTGGTTCTATGTACTTCGTCCTGAAACTGGCCCATTGGCTGGGCTGCTGGCGATGTTTGGAATAGTAGGGCCGCGTTGGTTGGGTGAAACTCAATGGGCACTGGTAGCCCTGATCATCATTAATATCTGGTTAGGGTTTGGCGGCCAAATGGTTATCTTTCTGGCAGGCATTAAGGGCATCCCCCAAGAATTGTATGAAGTCGCTGAAATTGATGGTGCGAACAGTTGGGATAAACTATGGAATATCACCATCCCCCTTCTGACCCCCACCATCTTTCTCAACCTGATTTTGGGAATTATCAGTGCGATGCAGGTTTTTGATGTGCCCTGGGTGATGACCAAGGGCGGTCCCGATGATTCGACTCGTACCTACATGATTCATTTATATAACCGCGGTTGGGTGGAAATTCAGATGGGTTCAGCTTCAGCCATGGGCTGGATTCTCTTCCTAATCATCATGGCGATTACATTGTTAGTGATTCGTTCCAGCGCGGCCTGGGTATATTATGAAGGAGAACGGAAATGAGTGAACATCCAGATACCCGCAGGAAATCGTTATTAAGCCGGATAAACCCCAGATGGAATGAATATCTCACGTCACGATCAGGTAGTAGTGTAGTTGCAAAGACCAGTAGTTACGTTGTACTAACTTTTATGGCGTTATTTATGATTCTGCCACTCTTATGGTTGATCAATGGTAGTTTTCAACCTGCCTGGCAAATAAATAGCAACCCGGTTGTGTGGATTCCTCGTGAATGGTTGACTGTCACAGCTGGTGATACCGTCCGGCAGTTATTGCTCTGGAATATAAAGGGCAATGACGGTAAGGATACGCAGGTAGTACAAATGGGCGTGCGCCGTTATACCGCCACGATTGACCTGTCCAAGGTTACCAACATGCAATCTGTAAATCGCACAGAACTCAGCGACGCGCAGCCCGAGATGGTAAATGGTCTGTTGGTTAATGTGCGCCAATGGAATATAAATGGTCAAGTTCGGGATGTGGTTGCCCTGGCCAAGGACCCAAAAAATGAAAACAACTTGATGGTCGTCGATGTGGCCGAGGTTAGTTCGGCCTTTGCCAGTTTCCCGCTTGATTTGGTCAACCGTAGCAAGGTCAGCCCTGCAACCATCTCAGGGATTAAGTTGAATGGTCGAAGCATGGCTGATGGCAGGCAGGTGCTAGCGCTTGGCCCTGAATCGGAACTTTGGATTGCTGGTTCGCCAGAGGTTGCCAAACAGGCGACGATCATCCAGTCAGAACGATTGGGCGAAAAGGAATTCATGGACGTTGGTCAGACTCAGTTGGCTGTTTATAAAATAGCTGATAAGCCTGAAGAACAACGTTTTGTGGTGCTTGCACAGGAAAACTGGCAGCCTTTGATGGAGCAGAGTGTCCTGGATGAAAAGGCTTTTGTGACAACTGATGCACAGCTTTCTTCGGAACGAAACCGGCCGCAGTTCAATGGCATTTATATGACAACCCGAAAATACTCTCCGCCCGATGGTGGGGCAGAGTATGATGTTGCCATTCTTACTCCTGGTTCAACCGAATACCTGGTTATTCCTGTCACCGAGATGGATAAGCTGTACTCTGCGCCGATCAGCGATCTGATTGAACCGGGAAGTGTCAATCTAGGTACGCTGACTTACCGACTGCAAAATGATTATGAGCGGAACGGAAGTATTACTCCCTCCGCTTTTGTTGGAGAAATTCAGGATTTGGCCCTGATTGTGCCGGCCGAAACAGTCAAAGATGCGCAGGATGTCAACCCCGAGCAGCTCAGCCGTGCTACGCGCATCCACTTTAATGTGTCTGGCTATTTGCGTGTACTTAGCCTGAAGCTCGGGGCAACCCCGTTTTACATGTTCTTTGTCAATTCGGGCTTTGTTGTGCTGATGAATATGCTTGGTCACCTGATCTCATGCACGCTGGTAGCCTATGGCTTCGCGCGTTTCCGTGCACCTGGTAAAAACCTGCTCTTTTTGGTGTTACTTGGTACCATGATGATTCCGGGCACAATCGTTACGCTGCCAACCTACCTCATTTTTCGTGATATGGGACTGCTTGGAACAATGGTTCCACTCTGGCTGCGTTCCTTTTTCGGCAACGCATTCCTGATTTTTGTGATGCGCCAATTCTTCATGAGCCTGCCTTATGACCTGGACGAAGCTGCTACACTGGATGGTGCCAACCGCTTCCAAGTGCTGTGGTACATCATTCTGCCACTTAGCAAATCAGCCCTTGCCATGGCTGGTATCTTCACCTTCTGGTGGCATTGGAACAGTTTCCTCGACCCGCTGATTTACATCAGTGACCAAAAATATTACACGGTTACCCTTGCGATGAATGCGTTCAACCAGCAATATTCCCGTTCAGCGGGTTATTATGACCGCATTCTGGCTGGGTCGGTGCTCAGTTTACTGCCAATGGTGATTCTCTTCATAATTGCACAGCGGTACTTCATCGAAGGTATTCAAATGCAGGGTCTCAAGCAGTAATGGAAAAAGTGAGCGTCCGGATCGAAGACCAGAAAGTTTGGGTGGGCAGCCAGGCCATTCCCTTGCTGAGTGGCGAGGTACATTACTGGCGCCTGGATCCCAAAAACTGGCGGGATGTGCTTGAAAAGGTGAAATTATTGGGTCTTAAGGTGGTTGCGACCTATGTCTGTTGGGATTTTCATGAAATTTCGCCTGGCCAATATGATTTTAACGGGCGTACTGACCCAAGACGCAACCTGGTGGGCTTCCTTGATCTCTTAGTGGAAATGGGATTTTGGATCATTATCCGCCCGGGACCCTATATCTATTCTGAATGGGCCTACGCAGGCGTACCCAAATTAGCAGCCGGTTACCATCGTTTGGATCCGACTTACTTGACGATGGCACATGCCTGGCTGGAAGCGGTTGCACAGGTCATCTATTCTCGCCAGGCTACGTGTGGTGGGCGAATCATCCTGTGCCAGGCGGAAAATGAGCTCGATTGCTGGCCTCACATCTATACCGAAGCGCTCGGTCTGGGAAGTCACCCCGGGTTGTTTCAGGAGTTTTTACGTGAGAGATATGGGGTTATTGAAAAGCTGAATGAAGCTTGGGGCGGAACATACGATTCATTTGAGTGTGTCCGCGCTACACTGACCATACCGGCTGGCCGTGCGGATTGGATGCCGCGTTACTTTGATTATTACAGATTCAAGCATTGGTATGTTCTTCGCGGCATCCAATGGACTGTTGATGCCCTACGCTCATTAGGTATCGATATCCCAATGTACACGAATACCATTGCAGTCCATTCAAACGAGCCGTGGGCAGCCATGGAACGTGTTGCCGGACTGAATGGTGTCGACCTGTATCCATCCCGGGACTTTCATCAACTGGGAGAACATCGCAAATATTTGGACGCTGCCCGTTACCTGCGGTCTTACTCATGCCTGCCATACGTGGCGGAATTTGAGGCGGGGATCTGGCATGGAGCGCAAGTTGAGAGCCAGGTTGGAGCGCCAGGTCCAGGTCATTACCGAATGGCAGCCATCAGCGCCATGCAAGCTGGTGTTGTTGGGTGGAATTGGTACATGATAGCCAATCGTGACAATTGGTATATGTCACCGATAAATGAATGGGGTCGGATTCGGCCTGATCTTTATCAAGTTTTTTCCCAGATCGTTTCGCTTTATTCTGCAATGGATCCTACTACCCTCGAAAAAGAAGTTGAGATAGCCGTGACCATCGATCCGCTCCACCAAGCGGTCTTTCACGCCGAAAGTGATCTTCTTTCTGGGTTGTATGAGGCCGGACTTGACTACGATTTTTGTGATCTTAGCCTTGGCAAATCTGGTCGAGTAACAGATAAACCCATTATGTTCTACGCTGGAGAACATTGGCTATCGACTGATGGTCAGCGCTACTTGCTGGATTACATGCAAACAGGTGGGCACCTTGTGTGCATTGGAAACTCACCTCGATTTGATGACAACATGCGCCCACTTAATCTATTGGAAATTCCCCCGCCGATTGGCATTCTTGGTGATATGGGGCCGATAACTTTGCAATTGGAAGTAGCAGGTGGGGTCTGCTCTATAAAAACCGCGTGGTTTGAAGTTTTTGATGCCGTCCCAGGGATACCTGTGGTTGCTGCGCGATCGTCTATTGATGAGAATGCAATCGAAGAAATGCAACTGCATTGCAACATCCCAACTGGAGTCCTGTACACGGTTGGGTTTACCAGTTTGATTGGTAAAGGTCAACTTACATACCTTGGGCTACAGGCAAGCGCTGACTTGCTTCTTGGACTATGCAGCACTTTTACAGCCCGTGTGCCCGTTCGTGCGGCTACTTCAGGTGTTTCGGCGGCGCTCTTTCGGCGGAAAACACAGCATGGCACTCATTATTTATTCGCAACGAACAATGGCTTGGAAGAAAAAGCCGCCGAATTTCGGTTAAGTCCCGGAGTGTTTTCCAAGCCGCCTGTTTTCCGCAACATGTTGGATGGCGAGTCTTTCCAGGCTTCCGGTCTTGAACGAGTTTTCCTCCCGTTGCGTGGTAAAGATGCAGCAGTTTGGGAAGTAAATGAAGGAGAATATTAGATGACCATCCCGACCGACGGAATGTTGATTGAGCAGGATATTGTTTTTGACCCCGGTGTGTATTTTCTCCCGAATGGCATTACCATCGCTGCCGATGGACTTACTGTGGACGGGAACGGAGCGATGATAATCGGTTCGAATCGTGCGGGTCGCGGTCTGACAATGCATGGGCGCAAAGGTGTGATCGTTAAGAATCTGGCAGTACGAGAATTTGAGCATGGCATTTTTGCGGAAAATTGCAGCGAACTGCTAATCACAGATTGCCGTGTGTCTTCCACGGCCGAAGTGCGTGCGAACACTATTTTTCTCGATATCTGGTTACCCTGGGATAAAGCCTATGGTGGTGGCATCCTGCTGGTGAATTCAAACCAGATTCGTGTGATTAATAATGACTTGCAGCATAATATGTGCGGGTTATTAAGTTACGGCTGCCGTAACCTGGAAGTGCGCGGAAATAATGCCAATTACTGTTCTGGCTTCGGTTTTCATCTATTTGAAACCAGCGACTGTCTTTACGAGGATAATAGCGCTGATTACTGTTGCCGATGGGAACCGCGCGGGGAGCGATATGGGCATATGGGCGCAGATGCCACCGGTTTTCTGATCATTCATAACTCCAGTCGCAACTTGTTTCGGCGCAACCTGGCTCGTTTGGGGGGAGATGGTTTTTTCCTGGCAGGACTTTCCCCTCAGTTGCAGCCAGTACCCTGTAACGATAACCGTTTTGAAGAAAACGATGGTTCATATAGTCCGAATATTGCATTCGAGGCGACTTTTAGTTCGGGAAACGTCTGGATAAACAATTACGCCAATTTCTGTAATTATGGTTTCTGGCTTGGGTTTTCATCCAATGGTATATTGGAAAATAATCAGATGACCGGTTGTCGGCAGGCTGGTATTGCCACTGAGATGGGGTTTAATTTCCAGGTACGTCATAATACTTTCCGCGAAAACGAGCATGGGATTCTGCTGTGGTCCAAGCATATTCCTGCGTTTCTCGATCCATACCCAGGCAATAACAATAGCTATGCATGGCAAATCGAAGAAAATACATTCATCCACAATGGCAAGGGGATTCGAATCGCTGCTAATCAGGACCATGGTATCCGCCCTTATAAAGTACCTGAATGGCAGGATATTAAGCGTTTTTGTCGTCCATATAACCATGCTGTACGTGGCAATATCTTTCAGGATAATCGAATTGCGGTCGAGGTGTTGGATACAGATGGCACAGTCCAGCAGAATAATATTTTTGAGCACAATGTCGAAAATAACTTTGTTGAAAATTAAGGATACATTCTGATGCAAACTGGATTTTCTTCTCTCTCTGGGTTGGCGAGGTTAGGCAATGGGGTTCGCACTGAGCGCTGCTCCAGCTATGATATCAAAGGCGGCAACAGTGATTGGTGGGTGATCACCCCGGGTTCAAATGTGACGATTGCTGACATTCAAGGTGCTGGGAGTGTAAAGCATATTTGGATGACGGTTGGGACAGGTGAAGAAGCTTTTCCTCGAAAAATCGTCTTGCGAGCCTACTGGGATGGAGAAGATTCCCCCAGTGTGGAATGTCCATTGGGTGATTTCTTTGGAATTGGCCACGGAATTCACAAGAACTTCTTTAGTTTGCCGCTGCAAATGTGCCCTCAGGATGGACGGGCTTTCAACTGCTGGTTTCCGATGCCTTTTGCCCGGTCGGCAAGGTTCGAGATACAAAACGATTGCGATGGTGACATTAACTTATATTTTTACATTGATTATGAGCGCTATACATCGCTGGACGAGGGGCTGGGTCGTTTCCATGCCCAATGGCGAAGGGAGAACCCCACGATCGGATTTGGGGACCCAACGCGCCGGTTTGCCGAAGATAATGCATATATGTGGGAAGTTTGGAATACTCCCAACCTGGATGGTGCTGGTAATTATGTAATTCTCGATGCCAAGGGGAAGGGCCATTATGTGGGCTGCCACCTGGATATTGATTGTTTCCAGCGAGAAAAGAATGATTGGTATGGCGAGGGCGATGATATGATCTTCATCGATGATGAGCCCTGGCCACCACGCTTGCATGGAACCGGTACTGAGGATTATTTCAGCACGGCCTTCTGCCCGCACGAGGAATATAACTCACCCTACGTTGGTGTAACGGTTTGCTCTGGTGATCCAGAATGGCCATGGCGAGGTAAGAATTCCTCCTACCGATATCATATTGAAGATCCTATCTATTTTGAGAAATCGATTCGGGTAACGATCGAACATGGTCACGCCAACAGCCTTGGAAATGATTATTCGTCAACCGCTTACTGGTACCAAGTGGAACCTCATGAGCCTTTCCCTACGCTGCTTGCAGTAAAAGACCGTATGCCAAGAAAATGAAACGATGAGGACATAACCCATGGCGCATGTTTTTGTATCTGGTTATACCCGTCAGCAGTTACAGCATTACGTTGGTAGCATGGAACAGCTCGCTGGTTTTGAAATGGCTGAACTAAGCGATGGAGCAGGGCGCGGTGTTCGCACGGCGAGAATGCATAATAGCAGCGGCCTGGCATTGCAAGTTTTAATAGATCGTGGACTCGACTTATCCGGAGCTCAGTTTCTTGGCGTTCCACTGGCATGGGTTTCATCCACTGGCCCAACAAATCCTGCATATTATGATTCTCGAGGCATGGGCTGGTTGCGAGGTTTTCATGGCGGTTTGCTCATGACTTGTGGTTTGAGCAATGTGGGGCCGGCAGAAGTTGATAATGGTGAGGAATTGGGGCTGCATGGTCGTCTGTCCAATTTGCCTGCACAGCATGTAACCTATGGCGGTTTCTGGGAAGGTGATGATTACACTGTCTTTTTACAAGGTGAGGTGCGTGAAACACGTGTTTTCGGAGAAAATCTGCTGCTAAAGCGGCAGATCAGAGCACGGTTGGGCGAACCACGCATCATAATCGAAGATACAGTTGTCAATGAAGGTTACCAGTCATCACCCCATATGCTACTTTATCATATCAATGCCGGGTTCCCGCTTGTAACGCCTGGTACCTGCTTGAAAGCTCCGTCATTGAAAGTAACAGCGCGAGATGAGGATGCTCTAGCAGGTCTCAATGAGCATGCGGTATTCGAAATGCCGTCGGCTGGGTATCGTGAGCAAGTTTTTTACCATACTATGCAGGCTGATGAAGATGGTTTTGTACGGGTGGACCTGCACAGCGCAGTCTCGCAAGGTGACAAGCCGCTCGGGATGTATGTGCGCTATCGCCAAGCTGAATTGCCATGCTTTGTCGAATGGAAGATGATGGGCCAGGGAGTTTATGCTGTTGGATTGGAGCCAGCGACTAATCTGGTTTCGGGACGTTCGAAGGAGCGGGAGCGAGATGCCCTAACAATCCTGAAACCAGGTGAGCAGCGTAGTTACTATCTTGAAATTGGTATGTGTAATACTAGGTCAGAGCTACTTGGCTTGACTTAGACATTGAAAATCCTTATAATTTCGATCTATCAAGCAAACGGTTGCGCAAACGTTTGCTTGATAGATCGACCAGGAGTTGTTTGATGAGTAACATACGTGAAGTTGCCGAAAAAGCTGGAGTTTCCATCACCACTGTTTCTCACGTGGTTAATAACACTCGTTTTGTCTCGGAAGATGTACGAGTGCGAGTCATGGATGCTATCAGAGACACCAATTATCAACCCAATGCGTTGGCACGCTCTTTGAGACGTGGCAAAACTCATACTATTGGTCTAATTCTTCCTGACAGTGGCAACCCGTTTTTTGCTGAAATTGGTCGGGCGGTTGAGGGTGAAGCTTTTGCCCAGGGTTACAGCGTAATTTTTTGCAATACCGAAGGCAATCCAGTCAGAGAAGATTTTTATCTGGAGGTTCTGGCAAAGAAACGCGTCGATGGCATCATCCTTGTTTCGGGTGGTCTTTTGACCCAGTCGCTAATTCAAGCACACGATCAGAAAACGCCTTTGGTGGTGGTTGACCGTATAGATTCGCCTGGGTTGGCAATCGATACCGTTTTGACCGACAACTTGAGTGGCGGTTTGTTGGCAACCCGTCATTTAATAAATCTCGGTCATAAGCGTATTGCATGCATGGCTGGACCATCGGTTTTTAGCCCAAGCGCTCAACGTCTCAACGGTTACCGCCAGGCGCTGATGGAAGCTGGCTTACCTGTCGACGAAACAATCGTGAAACATGGTGATTATTTAGCCGGATCTGGCTGGACACTGGGGCTTGAGTTATTAAAAATGGATGATCGGCCGACTGCCATATTTGCTTGTAATGACATGATGGCAATTGGTATATTGCGTGCTGCTGCGGACCTGGGTATTAAGATTCCATCCGACTTGGCGTTAGTTGGGTTTGATAATATTGAACTGGCTGCCTATGTAAATCCTCCATTAACTACAGTTGCCCAGGATAAACAAAAAATTGGCGAGATCGCTGTTGGTATGCTGGTGGAAAAGATCGGTGACCAGGAATTGATCAGCCGGCGAGAATTTTTACAGCCAACCCTTGTGGTTCGAAAATCTTGCGGAAGCAAATCGGTAGAGTGAGTTATTGCTATTTTTTCGATGTGAGAATTACCAAATAGATAGACCCGTGTGCACGACCCATAGGCGCTGGTCAGAATAATTAGTAAATGATAAACCGCAATTAATTGGTCTGTTTTTGCTGTCCAACCCGTTTGTTCATTATTTTTTGGGTTCAATGCCAAGGGAGATTCTATGCTGAAAAAGAAAGCTCCCGTAATTAGCTGTTGTGACATTTTGCAAATTATCGGCACAATTGCTGTTGCTGCTACCACCGACGCAACAAAAACCGCGAGCTGTTATTGCAGGTAGTAATTAAAAATCCCCGGGTTCTGTTAATTCGGGTTTTTCCAATTTTCGTCCAAATGTCGGTGATTGCTGAATGGGAAAGCAAGAATGTGCATAAGTACGGCCAAGTTGAAATCGCTCTGCGGTCTTTGGGTTTTGCATCCCAACATTCCTGAAAGAGCCGGAAGCAGTCAAGTATATAAACACCTGCAAAACCATTAATTCTACAGTCAAGTGAATTAGCGAACAATACAACTATGCACCTGGCAAGCTGGATATTACTCGATCAACTCCTGGTTCAAGCATCCCTGGTTGCGTTTGCGAGGTAGTAATCCCGTATCCAGCGACCTTCGTATGAATGGCGATGTAATAAGGAAGTTGTGTTGGTATACCTTTGTATATGTGATGAATATCTGCGTTGAGTGTTTGATTTTTGTGTTTTTCATATCATCGGCGCGGAGCGCTGAATGGATTAACACTTTATTGGTAACCGTGGTCATTCTTGTACTGTAGCTGGTAATAATTTCAAGCGATTGATCGTCAATGTCTGACGAAAGACGCTATCACATAGAAATTCTGTGGAGTAAAGATTATGACCTCCGTGATTGAGATACAGGTTCCCTTTGATGAAATTAAAGCCCGCGAAGCGAGGGTGCTTAAGGCAAAACGTTTTGAACAACCCGATCGCACACCGGTAATACCAGCAATTAACTATCGTTTTCTGCTTCCCCAAATAGGCGTTCGTTTCCAGGATTATTACAATGATCCTGAGGTTATGTTACGGTCTCAAATCTTGGGGCAGAAGTGGCTAATGGAAAATGTTCAGACCGATGCATACTCCATTACAGGCGCATGGGTGGGTGGGTGGACAGATTTTCAAAATACAACAGAATCAAGCGCTCTAGGTTGTCCGGTGATGTATCCAGAAAATGATATTCCGGTCGTAGATGAATCTGGGTGGGTACGCAATGATGCCGATTTGCGCCGTCTGGAAAAGATGGATTTCATTAATAGCGGACTGAACGGCAAGCAAATTGAGTTTCGGCAGAAAATGATAAAAATTGCCGATAAATATCCAGTACGCTTTCAAGGTGGGCCAATCTTCTATCCTGGTGCCAATCCGGCATTGACACACACGTCACATGGTCCTTTCACTGTTTCCGCTTCGTTGACTGGAGCGGTGCAAATGTTTACAGCTATGTTAGAGCGGCCAGATTTTGCAGGTGAATTGATGAGCATTGTCACAACCAAGATCATTGAGTGGTTGGACTTTTGTTGGGAAGAAGAGAAGTTACCGGACCGGAGCTTTGCTTGGACAGATGATCTTTCGGCATACCTTTCTGCTGATGTGTGGGAGCGAGTCTTGCTGCCCCACGATCTGCGCCTGCGCCAGCATTTTGATTGGGCCAGTATGCATATGTGTGGACAGACCAACCATTTATTGGATATCTTTGCCAACAAACTCAAAATCAATGAACTTCAAGGATTCAGTTACCAGGTTAATCTGGATCGTATCGCGCAAATCATGGGTGGAAAGGTGGTTCTGCTGGGGAACGTTAGCCCGATGTTGATCGCAAGTGGCACTCCAGAACAAGTGAAGCTAGCCACACTTAAGGTGTTGGAAAAGTTGGCTCCTTGTGGAGGGTTGATTATTCAAGATGGCAATAATATCGCCCCTGGAACGCCAATAGAAAATATCAATGCGATGATGGCAGCATCCAAATATTTTGGTCAGGGATGAGCCAGGCAGTGGATCAATTCACCGAGTATAGAAGCCGGGAAATGATTGGGAAATTATTGTTGGAATAAAAAAGTGGTGTGCAAAAATGGAAATTGCTGAGAAAATTAGTCGCAATCGTGAGTTTTTAACCAGAATGTGGAAATGCGAAAACGATGAGCGACCCGGTTTTTTGATCGGCTATACCGGTCCCAGGTTGCGTGGTGGGACTCCGGTTGTTTCGGCATTATTCTCAACTGAAGGGCAGGATACCGTCCGCAATCGATTACAAGATCCCGCCAAGTTTCTTCAGGCGCAACTGGCTGAAATCAATGGGCAAATGCAGTTTGAAGGTGATTTTGTCCCGGCGTTAACCCCTACAATTGGTGTGGTGACTATACCATCCGCTTTCGGTTGTCCAGTTGTTTGGTTGGAAAGCGATTTCCCCGCAGTAACTCCTTTAAATATTGTCCCTGAACAAATAATGGATCTCAATTTGCCGGGCCTCAAGGATGGAGAGCTTGGGCGCATCTTGTACTATACCCGTTATTTCCGTGAGAAAACTGAGGGACGCTATCCGATTCGTTTAACGGACATACAGGGACCGTTGGATAACGCTTCCTTGATTATGGGGCACAATAATTTCTTGTTGATGTTAAGAACGCATCCGAATGAAGCTCATCGATTATTGCAGATGATTACGGATCTAACGATAGAACTGGTTCGTGAGCAACGTCGGCAGGCAGAAAACGATTTTGTGCCTGTATTGTTTCAACCATGGATACCTGATGGGTGGGGCGTATCAATCAGTAATGATGATTCGGTGATGATCTCTGCACGGCATATGGCCGAATTTGGTGTCCCGTATATTAATCAGCTTTCGGATGCTTTTGGCGGCGTATTCATTCATTCGTGTGGTAATTGGTTGCACCAAATCCCTGCATTGGAAAAGGTGCGTGGGTTGCGTGGTCTTGAATTTGGCGCTAGTGAGGTGCCCTATGAAACGGTGCTTAATCGTTTTGGTGGGGAAATTGTACTGGCATGCAGGATTGGGTTTAATAAGGATGCTCAATTTAAAAGTATGGCTGCTTATGTTTCCAAAATTTTAGCTGCCCGGCGTACCAATCGTGGTCTGTTTATCCATGTGGATGTTACCAACGGTATTTTGGGTGATGACTGGCCAGAAACAGACCTCAGTGAAATTTATGCTTTTATTTTGGGGAAACAAAATGGCTAATGCAGTTTTGAATGCCCCGCCCGGTTTTGCCTGGGTTCGTAGATTGGCTGGTTGGAACATGACTGACAGCGATAAGCTGAAAGTGATGGTAGAAAACTCAGATTCGAGCCTGGCAGAAGTATCGATTGCTTGCCATGGGGATGGTATCTGGCGAGTTTGTTATGCTCCAGGGGGGAATGACTTTCCTCAACTGCCGATCCTGGTTGAATTGCCCCAACCTAAATCTTTAAACGTCGTCGAAAGTATGACCGGATTGACAGTTTCTTGTGGCAAAACTAGCCTGGTGATCCGGCGTGAGCCATGGCGGCTGTCATTACAGGACGCGACCGGTAGAATAGTGTGGCGAGAGAACCCGGATGATGTTGATGGACTCAACCGCTTGTTTATTCTACCTTTCGGGTTTGTTCGCGCTCTAAACGGAGATATTAAAAGTATGACTCAGGCTTTTCATCTCGAACCTGGGGAACGACTTTATGGTTTAGGAGAGAAATTTACCCGTATAGAAAAAAGCGGACAGTGCTTTGACGCCTGGACACTTGATGCGCTGGGATCTGCTAGTGAAAGAGCTTATAAAAACGTGCCCCTATTGATAAGCAGTGAGGGTTTTGGGTTGTTCGTTAACACCTCCAATCACTGTCACTTTGACCTGGGTGCACAATCCTGCGAGAGCGCTACATTCGAAGTAGAAGGTAATTCACTCGATTACTTCCTTATGGCAGGGCAGATCCCTGCGGATGTTCTCCGCTTATACACTGATTTGACTGGGCGTGCTCCACTGCCACCACGTTGGTCATTTGGCCTCTGGCTTTCGGGCAGCGGAATCTACCGCGATGATGTCAGTATTCGCCGGTTAGCACTGGCAGTTGACCAAAATGGTATCCCTTGTGATGTGATCCACATCGATCCCTGGTGGATGCGTTGGCGACGGTACGCTGACTTCCAATGGGATCTGCAAGCGTTTCCCGATCCAGAAGGCTTAATAACAGATTTGCATACCGCAGGATTGAAGTTATCTGTATGGCAGCACCCATATATTTCGGTGGAGAGCGAGTTATTTTCCGAAGGCTGTGAGCATGGTTACTTTGCGCTACGCCAGGACGGAGAAGTATATGCGATTGATTACGGCCTGTCTCTTTCCACGCTTCCTGGTGGCGTCACTGAGGTAGCTAATGAACATAACTCATGGAATGCCCGTGTTGCGATCATTGACTTGACTAATCCGAATGCGGTGGAGTGGTACAAATCGTTAATGGAACCTGTACTAAAACAAGGAATAGACGTATTCAAAACCGATTTTGGTGAGGACATTCCGCGCGATGCCTGCTTTTCGGATGGACGCAGCGGCGCTGAAATACACAATCTATATCCCCTTTTATACAATCAAGCGGTATTCGAAGTGACACAAAAAATAAAAGGGCATGGTTTGATATGGGGACGTTCGGCCTGGGCTGGTAGCCAACGCTACCCGATTTATTGGTCAGGTGACCCAGCCTGCACTTGGGATAGCCTGGCCTTCACTATTCGTGGCGGTTTAAGTCTGGGCCTTTCAGGAATCCCGTTTTGGAGCAATGACATTGGAGGATACCGGGGACATCCTGATGAAAAGTTGTATATTCGCTGGGCTCAATTTGGTTTACTTTGTTCGCATGCACGTTGCCACGGCGAAAGCCAGCGCGAGCCATGGCATTTCGGCGAAAAAGCGCTTGTGATTTTTCGCCAATTTGCTAATTTGCGTTATCGGTTATTTCCTTATATTTATTCGTGTGCTCACGAATCAACTCGAAACGGCTTGCCTGTGCTGCGAGCAATGCCACTTGCTTTTCCAAACGATCCCAACTGCGCAGATAAGGATTTTCAGTTTATGCTTGGCCCCGATATACTGGTTGCTCCAGTAATTCGCGAGGATGACCAATGTAAAGTATATCTGCCCCCCGGAAACTGGTTTGATTATTGGACAGACCAGTTGTTCCATGGCCCGCTGACCATGTCTTTGGAAGTCCCTATAGATCGAATTCCGATCTATGTACGCGCGGGGTCGGTTATAGCGATGATGCAGCCCGCCAGCCGCATCCCGGTTGGGATTGTGGATCCTTTGGTTCTGCATATCTTTCCTGGTGATGAAGGCGAAGAGACTGTAAGTTATGTTAATGAAGATGAAGGCGAAACTCGTATTTCGGTAAAACGAACTGCAAATTCTGTACTGCTAATGTGGAACAGTCCATCAAAGCGAACACTCAGTATCCGGATTCATCCCAACATTGGGCCTGCCAGTGAAATAGATGATGGGTGGAACGTTACGGACCAGGACGGATCGATGGAACTGGGGGTAGTATGATGAGCGAGACGATGACCTCACGAGAGCGTGTTTTAGCAGCCCTAATGGGTTTGCCACACGATCGTGTGCCTTATATGGAATTGTACGTTGATGAACATTTGGCTCGCCGGGCCTTGAATTTGCCCCCTGTATCTCAGCCATCGCGCATGTCTGGCGATCGCCCAGTCACTGTAGACTATTTTGGCGGGAGCAGTTACGACCCGCAAAAACTAGCTGAAACCCTGGGATTAGAGTCTTTGTTGATCAGCGCACAGCCGCAGATTTATTTCGAGACTGACATTCGCGATGGACAGTATTTTGTTACCGGTGGGCAGGTGCGCAAACGGGCTGATCTGGCGAAAGTTCAGCTACATGATCCAGATGATCTCTCAATATACGAACCTGCACGGCGGTTTCTTGAAAAATATCGTCCTACCGGGCTGGCTTTAGGCTGTTTTATCAATCTTGGTGCAGATCCCGTAACGCTGTCGATGGGTTGGGACCAGTTTTCCTATGCATTATATGATGACCCCACCATGTTGCACACGCTCTTTGATGTCTACAGTGACTGGTCTGCTCGTGCAGTTCGGCATCTTTGTGGGATGGGGTTTTATTTTATCTGGGCAGGTGATGATATTGCTTTTCGCAGTGGGCCAATGATTTCCCCACGTTTTTTTCGTCAGTTTTTTATGCCATATTTCAAGCGGGTGGCTGAAAATATCAGCCTGCCTTGGATATTTCACACGGATAGCAACTTCCTACCCCTGTTGGACGATTTGTTAACATTGGGGATGAATGGATTGCATCCCAATGAACCCGATGCCGTCGATATCCGGCATGTAAAGCAACTGGTAGGCGATCGTCTGACGTTGGTCGGAAACATTGATATCAGCGTTCTCTCACTCGGCACGCCAGAGCAAGTGGAAGTCTTGACGAATGAGGTCATCCGTAACGTTGGACGAGATGGACGCTTGATTCTTTCAAGCAGCAATTCACTTGCTCGTTCTTGCAAAATGGAGAATGTGCTTGCGATGCAACAAGCTTGTTTGCGCAGCGGTGTCTATCCGATCGAGTGATCATCACACGCAGGAGGATCAAATGAAAAAAATTGGGGTCATCAACCAACCCATCTCAGCGCTTATCGCCGGGCTTGGCCATTTGGATCAAGTTGTGATTTGTGATGCGGGTTTACCAATTCCATCCAGCGTGATGCGTATTGACCTGGCTCTTGTCGAAGGTATTCCGACATTTTCCCAGACCGTGGAAGCAGTGCAGCGTGAAATGCAAGTTGAACGGTTAATCATTGCTGAAGAAATGCTATCTCGCAGCCCTCAGGTGTATGAGTTTTTAGAGAAAAGTTTCCCGGGGTTGCCAATAGAAAAAGTCACGCACAATTTGTTTAAGGACCTTACTCATCATGCTGTTGCAATTATCCGCACCGGTGAGGTTACACCCTACGCCAATGTCATTTTAATCGCCGGAGTTACTTTCTAGAGGAAATATGAGCGAACATTACCGCGTTACGATTGTCAGCCATACTCATTGGGATCGCGCCTGGTACATCACCTTTCAGGAGTTCCGCGCCCGCCTTGTGCGACTCGTAGATCGATTGTTGAAATTATTGGAAGAGCAGCCTGGTTACCGTATTTATACGCTAGATGGGCAAATGGCCGTACTGGAAGACTACTTGGAAGTGCGCCCACAACGCAAGGCTCGCTTGCAAGAGCTTTGTCTTGAAGGTCGCCTGAAAGTAGGACCATGGTATGTTCTGGCGGATGAGTTTCTTGTCAGCCCGGAAGCATTGATCCGTAATATGCAGCTAGGACATCGAATAGGCCAGGAATATGGTGGGGTAAGCAAGCTTGGATATGTCCCAGATGGATTCGGACATATTGCTCAGATGCCCCAGATTCTTAATGGATTTGGCATTGATAACGCTTTTTTCTGGCGTGGGTTGGGCGAAGAAGGCGATAAGTTGGGAACCGAGTTTACCTGGGAAGCTCCGGATGGCTCTAGCGTAACCACAATTTGGATGCCATGGGGCTATCATAATATATCCAATTTAGGGTTTCCTATTCATTGGGGTGATACGTCGCAAATGGTTTTCGACCCCGATCTGGCATTGAAGCAGATACGTCAAGCAGTAGACCATTTAACCCCTTTGAGTAATACCCTTGCCTGTTTGCTCATGAATGGCATTGACCATGAAGAGGCAGAACCACGCATACCTGAGATCGTCGATATGGCAAATCAGGCTATGCCCGATTGCCAATTTCAGCATGGCTCGTTACAAGAGCACCTGAATACGGTGCGAGAAGAGATTGCACGTGATGGCATCACCCTGCCTGTTTTTTGTGGTGAATTTCGGTGGGGAAAATATTCCGAGATATTGCAAGGCGTTTATGCCACTCGTATTCACCTGAAGCAGATCAACCACCGCATTGAAAATCTATATGAGAAATATACCGAACCACTTGATGCGCTTGC
>CAIVSQ010000359.1 GCA_903908605.1 uncultured Anaerolineae bacterium | reverse complement strand
GGGTTGGCTGGATGGGTTTGGAGCCTGCCCCCTGAAGTAATAATAACCAGTGTAAATTCCGATTTCTTTGCCTGGTGCCAGGTTTTTTAGCTGCTCGAGGAAAGCTATCCAGCCGTGCCAACCACCGAATCGGCCTCCGTAGCTTTCTTCGAGATCGAGGAAGAGGGGCAGCTCGCCCAGATCCCCAGCCAGCGCCTCCATCCAAAGATTCGCCTGGCGCTTGGGTTCCGCGCGGCTGTCATAAAACCAGTAAGACCCCCGTGGTATTCCGGCCGTTTTTGCATCCTTCCAATTGTTTTTGATATCCCTATCCATCCAAGTATTTTGCCCTGCGCGAATAATTGTAAATTCGGCATGCGTTCGCATTTTGACGAAATTAATTCTTTTGGGAGTTTCAAGATCATTTTGATAGAAACTAACATCCGTACCGACGACCGGGCTCATTGATTTCTCCTGTGAAGGTGAGGGTAAGGTTTTATACTTGATGGGTGAGCGAAAATCGATCACCTCAAGTCGCCCTCAGGTTTCCATGCGCTTAATATAAGCTGGTGGAAATACCTGTATGCATTAACGAACGATTTTAACCCAGCTGGTCTTGTTGGGCTATATAATGTTCTACGTATTTTTAAGGAGTATTGATAAGTATGACCACCCTTATTCACAAGCGTGTTGAAGCAGCCCGTATTGGCGAGAATCCCGCCGTGATTTGTCGTATGAAATCCGGCTGGGTGGTTCTTGGGGATGTGCAGGTACTCAATGGTTACTGCCTGCTGCTACCTGACCCCGTTCCGCCGGATTTAAATGCGCTGTCGCTAGATGACAGAGTTGATTTCCTGCGGGATATGTCGATTATTGGTGATGCACTGCTTGAGGTGAGCGGTGCAGTCCGAATCAATTACGAGATATTGGGTAACAGTGAGAAAGCCCTGCATGCGCATATTTGCCCACGCTTTGAGGCTGAGCCAGAGGAATTTGCCGGTGGCCCGGTCTGGTTTTATGATTGGTCGCTTGCCCCGCAGTTTGATCTCAAAACATATGGGTCGTTGAAGGAAATGATTCGTAGCGCTATCGAAAAAAGGATTAACCCGGGTTGAGGTAGTTTGCGTTACGGGTCGTTTATTCCACCCCGTTATTGGCTGGGGTCATAGGCCAATCTTCAGCCGCGTGGATGCGATTGGCACGCTGAATGAGCGGTAAGGCCGGGGTGATCAGGAGTGCGGCAAATGCGATGGCTGCCTGAACCGACCAGAGACTTACCAGGCCTGCCAGCGGCCCGCTAACGATTTGACCGATAGCATCCACCTGCCCGGACATGGAGATGACGGTTGCGCGGGAATCAGAGTTCAAGCGTTGATTGACCCAGGCGTTGTAAAGTGGTCCCATCACTTCCCGGGTGATGCCAACCAACCAGACGGCTGCAATACTTATCGACAAGGCGGGCGAGAAGGCAAAGATAAAAATCGCAAAAGAGAGGACTGCGGTGAACCCTATCATCGCTTTCGCTACCGCTGAAGCGCTGTTGATATCCAACCGTTTTTCTACCAACTTATTAGCGATGAGCGAAAGTAACATCGAGCCCACGCGCAGCAGGCCGAAAAATGCCACCGTATTCATCCCCAGCAGTGATGGTATGGTGAAGTTGTCTACCAGAAATTTCACCCATAACCGGTCCCAACCTTCAGAATAAAGGCCGTAGATTAGGCCGACACCCAGGATCGCAGCCAGAGAGGGGCGGGCGTGTACAGCAGCAAGACCCTTATTGAAGATATCTGTCATATGCTGCCAGTTATTCCGTTCTTCCTGTCGCACAGGGGTAAATCCATTCTCTGGCATGAAGGTTGCCAATATGAGCGCAATTATGGCGATACAGGCACCTCCCGCCACGATTGGAACATTCACCGCCAGGTTACCAAGGGGGACAGCCAGCAACATTCCGAATAGCCCGCCAACCAATTCGAAGCGGTTGGCGCGTAAAAAAGCCCGGTTGGCTTGTGCTTCTCCGATTTCATCAGACAGCCATGCCTGTGTAGCCCCGCTGGTAAAAGTGTATCCCAGGCCCCATAGAACTTGGGCAACCAGGACTGTAAAAAAGGTTGGAAATAGACCTTCAATAAGAAAACCTACCCCCATAATGAAATAGCCGATAATGATCGAAAGTCGCCGCGAAAATGCATCTGCAACCACGCCGGTGGGAATTTCAAATACAAGGATGGTGACTTCAAGTGTGGTACCGACCAAGACAAGCTGCAAACCGGTTAGCCCGACCACACTGGCTTCATAAAGTGAGGTGACCACAAATATCAAACTAAAAAACAAAGATGTGAAAAACATCAACCCAAGGTAAAGTTTGTAGGCATCCAGTTTTTTTATCATTCAAGAATCCTGATGGGCTGATCAACACCCAAAATAAATGCCCTTTGGATAATAGGTGAGAAAGTAGGAAATACTTTTATTACTCTGGGGATTGTGGGGCAAGATGTTTGGGATTTTCAAGCCACCCCGTAGGGGCGCGATGGCTTTCGTGGAAAGAGGGTATGGATCAAGATGCGGGTTTCATCTTTTTCCCAAAAACAATCCGCATAGGCGTTTTTAAGATCATCCAGTCCACGATGACCAAACAATATTTGTAAAAACGAGAGATTGGGAAAACTAACATCGCCTTCATTTTTGCTGTCTGGTTGCCATGGGGTGATGTTAATCAATTTTCCAGCCGCAAAGAACAGGTGCAGACCATGCGTGAAGAAGTTGATTTTTAGTTCTCCCGAATAACCAGGGATAAGCGAGTGTGTGAGTCTTTTTTCCAGCACGGGTGAGATATGCTGTAAAAAGGCAGCCAAATCCGGCACCCGCAGGTACCAGGCATAAGGGAGTTCAACCTTGGGAAGATTGCTGCGTAGGACCTCGTAAGCAGGGTGCTGGGAGCCGAGGGCGAAAGTGAATAACTCGCAGGTTTTGCCTTCCTTTTCGCAAATTTCCATGCCGAGTTTCCAAAGCCAGCGTGCGATTGTGGGGGTGACTTCCAACCAGGAAGTGCCAGCTTTTAGCTCAAAAAAGATCGCTGGTGCGCAATTACCCCAGGAAAACAGGGGATGCGCCAGATAGCCTATAGCTTCTCCGGTGGAGATGCGCTCTATGATCATCCAAACCAGTTTGTGAACGTTTTTCTGGCTACGCCCTGTTAGTTCATACTGCCAAACGGCTTCATCACGTACCGTATTGAGCAGGCTGCGACTCGAGGCAGTTTTGTTGACCTCTGCCAGGAATGGAATATCGTGATTTTCCGCGGGTCGCAGCCGAAAAGGTTCGCTGGTTGCTTCTGGTAGTTTTGGCAGGTTGGGATAATACCCTGAACGACTGCCTGCCAGGTCCACGCACATTTCGTAACCGTACATACGGTAATAATAAGGGATGCCCGTAATGACCTGAACCAATTCCCCCCGGTCAGCACTCCAACGATGAATTTCCTCGAATTGTATTCTTACCAATCCGCGTTTGCGATATTCGGGCAGGGTGCCGACTAATTCTGGACGCCCAACACGAAACGGGATGTCTTCATAGCTCCAAGTCTGTGAAATCAGGTTGAGCGATGAAACAATTTTCCCAGTGTTGGCTTCTTCTACGATGGTGAAATCATGAACGCCAAAGCTGGGGTGTGGCAATTCAAGCAAATCGCGAGCCCACTGTCCTACTCGTTCATCCGGGCCATCATCGCCATGGATCTGGGCATTAAATGCATATAATTTTTCGGCATCACCTGCTGTGGAGCGGCGTAAAATTAAACCGCCTCCCAGGTCGCGGAGAAATGGGGTTTCATTTGGAGTTTGCATGGAGGTTTATCTCCTTTTTCGTGCTGCTTATGTGGTGTTTGCCAGTGCAGTAGATATCAGGAGCCTGTTGGTGTGAAAACTAGCTTTCCAGCAATTGCTTAATGTCTCCGATCGTTTGGGAAGCGCTGCGGAACAGGATTCCATGCATTCCAACGGCTTCGCATCCGGTGATATTTTTTTCAACATCATCCACAAAAACAGCTTCAGCAGGTTTAACACCCAGATGATCCAGTGCAAACTGGTAGATGCGCGCATCAGGTTTGGCAAACCCGACTTCAGCCGAGATAGTCAGGTGATCGAAGGCGTCTTCGATCTGGTTGGCTGCCAGCCAGTTGCGCAAATCATTCCATGCGTTGCTGATAAGGCCGGTTTTGTGAGTTTTGCGCAGCAATCGTAACAGGTCGATGATGTTGTGATCAACCAGGTCGCCACCAAAAAAGGTGTCGCGTATGTGCGGCATGTCTCTTTCGGGGCGATTAAGACGGTGGGTGACATCCAGCCAGTGTTCTTCTGCGGTTATTTTGCCAATGGAAGCCTGGCCGGAGCTTTTGCATTCAAATACAAACCGGTCCATCTCTTCGTAGCTCATGCCAAACTCGCTGGCAAGCTTAGCTCGCGGGGTCTTATCCTCAGTGCGTAGAATGACGCCACCTAGATCAAAAAAGATAGCCTTGATATCCATCCGTGACAACCTGGTTATGCAGCGAGCATTTTCTTGTAAATTGGATTTAACTCGAACGCTTTTCTGGAAAGTTTGGTAGCATGCCGGCATTTGGGACAATGGGCATCATAGTGGGCGTGGCTATCTTTTTTAAGTAATTCGATGGCCTGCCCGACTTGCTCTTGGCTAAGTGCGAATGGCATAGAACAAAAAGCACATTTGATTTGCATAATTTATCTCCTTGTAATATTAGTTTATCACGTGGTTAGCGATATAGCTCCAATAGGCATCGATCTGGTCATTCCACAGGGTCCATACCGGTACGGTATTCCTTTTCATAAATCACGTATTCACTGGCAATTTGCATCCCTGCCCGTTCGTAAAGGCGGGTAGCGCCGGTGGGACTGGACGCATCTACGGTCAGCCCGATGGTTGTATATCCGCGTAGGTATAACTGGTGGAAGGAATATTGCAAGAGCGCAATTCCAAGACCTTGCTTGCGCCAGGGTCTGCGTACGCCCAAGGATCCTACCCAACCGATTCTCTGCCGGGATCTGCAGAGTGAGTAACCGGCGATTTGCCCGCCATCCCATACTACAAACCAAAGGGAAGGATCAAAGTCCGACTTGCCAAGCACGCTTGTTTGCCAGAATTCGTAACTGCGAGGGGTATGCGCCCAGTGATCACGAAAGGCATCTTCGTGCGCCAGGTGTAATAATAAATCCTGGCTGTGTGGATCGAATCTCCGTAGTTCGAGCCCGATTGGCAGGTTGGGCGGGGATGGGGGCAATGACAGAGCTATTTCCATCCGCCAGGAATATCGGATAGCCATAAAACCTGCATCCTCGTGGATGGCGCAGGCTTTATTTTCATTTATTCCCATACAGTTGCGAAGAAATACCCGTAAATTGGGCGGGGCAAGGGCAATTTCCAACTGGGCTCGCTGCTCCAACCTGGCTAACAAGCTGCTACCGATCCCCAGGTTGGTATATTCGGGGTGAACATAGCCATCACCTTGCAGGGAGGCGTGTGCGAAGCGGTTGATGAATGTTTCTACGCCAACCAACTTACCTGATGGATCCGTGACTACCCAGCAGTCAGAAGCCAGCTGGAAACCAGGGGCTTTCCATTCCTGGGCCAATTCTTCAGGTGATACAGCCATGGCAGCATCACCATCTGCGACGCAGACAGCATGTATTAATTGGGCAACCCCAGCCAGGTCAGCCCATTCTGAAGGACGCAGGCTGAAGCCGGCTGGCAAACCTGGCTGATTCATGCCAGCTCCTGGGTGGCAAGTTCCTGCCCAGACCGTAATTCTTTTTCAAAGTTATCATACTGGCGTGAGACATGCATACCGGCCTGCTCGTACAGGCGTAAAGCCCCTGTCAGGCTGCTTGCATCTACACCCAGGCCGGCTCTTTTTTGCCCTCGTTCGTAAAATGCTGCGAAAGCGGTTTTTAATAGCAGGGTGCCAAGTCCTTTTTTACGCCATGCACGCCTGACACCTAACTCAGAGACCCAACCGCCTTTGGGGTCTTCAGCGCTGACCGGCCGGCAGATACAAATACCGGCGATGGTGTCGCCATCCACGGCTACAAACCAGAAATTAGGATCATAACCGGGTTCATCGATCATGTTGTGCTTGAAGTTGGCGAAACCATGTTCAAAGGGTTGGGCAACGAAACCGTAGTGGTCTTTGAATGAATCGACAAATGTGTTGTACACCGCTTCGGTCTCAGTCTCGGGGTGATAAGGGCGAATGACGATTCCTGCTGGAATGGGTGGTACAAGGGGTTGTGAATCCAGATTCACTTCCATTCGATAATATGAGCGGACATGCTTCCATCCAAGCTTGCGGATGGCATCAGTCCCGGCAAAATTGTGATGTTCGGTGCCGGTATGGGGTGCTACCCGAAATTCGGCTGGCGCTAGGTCCAAGGCTGCCCTTGAGCGATTTTCTGACCAGGTTAGCAAATATTCCCAGAGGTTGGAATCCAGGTAATCCGGGTGGACGCAAACCCAGTTCCATGGGTGGACCGGGGGATGGCTGTCCAGCCAACATTCAACCATGCCAATCATTACACCCTGTTGGGTAAATACCAGGTGTAGATCGGTCTCTGGGTTGAAATCCTCATTTTGCCAATCCAGGCGGACTAGTTCGGCATCGGTCAGGTCGTCGCGTCCGTTGATATGACGCGAATAGGTATTGACAAGCTCAAAAGCCAATAAATAGTCTGCCAATTTCCCAGGCCGCGCGCTGCAGCCTGGGGGCAGGATAATATTTTTTGTTAAAAAATCGTTTACTGTCATTCTTACTCCTTGTAATTAATGGTTCAGCTCAGCGCCAGGGCGGATTTCTTTTTCAAATATCAGGTATAGTTGATCTTCCGCCTGGCAAGAGTGGCCAAGCAGTCGCGTTGCACTGCTCAACCCAAGTAGATGCTGATTGATGCCTCTATCAGTTTGGCTTGGCTGCCAGCCCAGGTTATGGCATAAGGCCGGGGCGGTTTTGCTTGCTTTGTAAATGCCAAAGCGAGGCGCTACCCGAAGGTGGACCGGTACCAGTTCACCGGACAGCCGGGCCCGCGCTTCTGCCCAGATTAGCAGGGTCGTGCCAATCTGGCGGCCTTCATAATCGGGATGCACACATCCCCAAATCCAAGGATGCATGGCCATTTCGCCCTGGGTCCACACTTCAATGTACCCGATCAGGTGTTCACGTTGGTCAAGCACCAGGCGAATATCCACTGCGGGGTTGAAATGCGGCGTATGCCATTCCATTCTTAATTCATTCATCGAAATACTGTCCACAAACCCGGCTGCACTGTTGTGCTGGTGAAACAAGATTGCCACGCTCGGGATGTCGTTGATATTGGCACCGCGGAAGGTGAAGCCTTCCGGGAGAAAACGTGTTGGTGACTGGAACAGAGCCATTTAGGCCTCCATTATTTGTTATGTTGGAGTTGCACCAGAGACTCCTATTCCTGACGTGTGTCAGGGTGTCTCTGAAGGCGGGTCTACTCTGCTGCCCGCGAAGGTCAATAAATATCTGAGGATGGTTCGCGCGATTTCCGGCGCGCCGGCGCGTGGTTTGTTGGTTGTGTTCGTATGCATGTAGAACTCCTTTACTAATCAGTGCGGTTATGAAATGGATGATCATAGCCAGTTATGGTTGTTTTAAATTGGCTGGTATGTTTTTAGCCAATCTTCACGTAGAATGCCCATAAATAATAAGTCCCAACGACGGCCTTCACGCAAAAGTCGGCCTCTTTCGCGGCCTTCATGTGTGAAACCCGCTTTTTCGTAGGCGCGAATTGCTCGCGGGTTATATTCAAATACATCCAGTGAGACTCGGTGTAGGTTAATCTCCAAAAAAGCGTAAGCGAGAATCAGGCGCATGGCTTCCGTGCCGTAGCCCTTGCTCCAATACTCTGGTTCTCCAATCCCGATACCCACAAATGCGTCGGCGTGGAATTTGATGTTTCCTTCCAGCCCGGTACTGCCGATTACCTGGTCACCATCCACTGTGCGTATTTCAAATTCGAAGGCCAACCAATCTTCAAGATGTTTTTCCATCCAATCTTGGGTGGCTTTGCCAGAGGGGATTGTGGCAGGTTCGGTATCCAACAGGCGTGAAAATTCGCTGTTCATGCGCCATTTGGCCCAGTGGTTGGCTGTGGTTTCCGGGTTCAGTGCGCCAAGCCGTACAAGTTTTCCATTGAGAAGGTTTTCGCTCAACATAGTTTTCTCCGTTCTATTGCTTCCATTCTGATGCCAGCAAGCCAAGGCGGTACTCATCCCAACGTTGTCCATCCCTGGCAAGTGCTTCCCGGCGGCACACTTCTTCCACAAACCCGGTTTTGGAAAAAAATGCCAAAGCCGGAAGGTTATAGGCGGGTACGATGGCAGTCAGGCGGTATAGGTTGATTTCTGAAAATGCATAGCGCAGCAAGAGCCTCATGGCTTCGGTCCCGTAACCCTGGTGTCGGTCTCCCGCAGAACCAATTCCGATGCGAACAAAAGCGCAGCTATTAGGCCAGGAAATCCCTCGAATTTCAGCCACGCCTAACAATTGCCCGCTTTCCAGGTGTTGAATGCGAAAGTGATATAAATTTTGATCTTCATGCGTTTGTTTTTCCAGAGTTTCGTATTTTTTCTTATATTGGCTTGCGGATAAAGGGCGCATGGGCTCGCTGGACATCATGCGCATAAAAGTAGGATCGTGACTCCAACGTGATTCGACTTGTGGGTCATTCTCATAATCAATAGCTCGAAATCGTATCCTGCTGCTTTCAAAAAGAGGGCTGGAGATGTTTTCCATTCATTAATCCTTTTTACAAAAAAAATGGCCACCTGGACTACCGGTGGCCATCAGTAAAAAACCTGATAAAAAAAGCCACGGCAGGTGCGCCATGGCCAGTAATTACAAAATTTCGTGTAACTTATCTGGGAACAGACGCAATCCAAGGTTCAACGACGGTACCACTGGAAAAACCGGCAGCACGGGTGAGTTTTTGGGTGTTGTAATTACTATGAACCATAAGACGCGCCTCCTTTCGGTAAGATTAATTTCTGATTAAGAGTGTATCACGCAAAAATGGGCCATGTCAAGTACTTTTTTTACATATTTTGTTCCATAGGCATTTTTTGGGCTGAGTATTCTTCCATAAAGCCTGGCTGAAGTCTTTTGTTTGGTTTGCTGTAAATTAGCTCTTTTCAATATGAAAATATGTTCTAAAATATAGGTACCGTCGTTTTATTCCACAGGAGATATTTTATGAGTAGTATTGGTCAGGCTGTGCAGGCACAAATTATTAATATTCAAAAGAAGACAGGGAAATCGTTTGAAGAACTCGCTACCCTGGTACTTGGCAGTGGTCTCGATAAGCACGCTGCCATTCGTGAAATGCTTATGCGGGAATTTTCACTAGGGTATGGGGATGCCAATGCACTTGTCCACGCTGTACGAGAGTCAGATGGCGCCCGGGCCGCCCAGGCTTCAGGGTTGGTTGGTGATGGAGTATTGGATCAGATATATGCTGGTCCGAAGGCAGCATTAAGACCAATCCATGATGCTTTAATGAGTTACATCCAGGCTATGGGTGAATTTGAGACCCTTCCCAAAAAAGGGTATGTCAGCTTGCGACGTAAGAAGCAGTTCGCTATGATTGGTCCCACAACCAATACCAGGGTGGAAGTGGGTCTGAATGCCAAATCGCTTGATCCGGATGCGAGATTGCTTGAACAGCCCAAGGGAAGCATGTGTAATTACGTTGTGCGGCTTACCTCGGTGGAGGATGTTGACCAGGTTCTTGTTGGATGGATATTAAATGCGTATGAAGGCGCAGGCTGATGGTATGAATGAAAATAATATTGCACAGCAGCATTTTTTGAACCCATTTTTTGCATTATGGGAGGAGACCTTTGAAAGCCACCATGGCATATATCTTGATGCCAATACTTCTTTGTTTCAGACTTTGGAGAGCATCAATGCGATAACCGCATCTATTCCAGTGGGGAAGCGGTGCGCATCCCTGGCCGCCCAGGTTGCGCATATCACTTTTTACCTGGAGGTATTAGAGAGAATCGTGCGCAGTAAGGAATCTCAAAAGGAGGATTGGGGTGACATCTGGAGAAGGGTGGAGCAAGTAACAACTGAGGATTGGGACAGGCTCAGGTTACAACTACGCGAGGCCTATCAGCGCTGCGGGGACCTGTTTCGCTCCAACCCGAGCTGGAATGAGGAATCGGTTGGCGGGGTAATGGCTGTACTGGTTCACAGCGCGTATCACCTGGGTGAAATCAGGCAGGCGCTATGTATTTTAGAAGAATAAAGCTCGGGAAAATTCGGGCTATGTTATTGCCCTTTTGGTATTACCGAACAGGTAATGAGTGATCGTAACGGGTAGAGAAGGAGGAAAAAATGAGACTGACCAGTATTAACATTGGGCAGGAACGAGAACTTGAAAATGGTGCCCGCCGTGAGAAAACAGGTATCTATAAAATCCCTACTTATGGACCAGTGGAGGTAACCCGGCTTGGTATAAAAGACGACTATATTTGTGATTCGCGTCATCATGGCGGTCCTGACCAGGCTATTTATCTGTATGGCAGCGCTGATTATGACTGGTGGTCTGGTGAATTGGGGAATGAATTACCAGCGGGGATATTTGGCGAAAATTTGACCATCAGCAGCCTGGAGAGCGCTGATTTTTGTATTGGTGATCGTTTGATAATGGGGGATGTAATCCTTGAAGTCAGTGCGCCGCGTATTCCTTGCGGGACATTGGCAGCGCGCATGGGTGATCCACAATTTGTCAAGCGCTACAGGCAGGCAGAACGTCCTGGGTTGTACTGCCGTGTCATTCAACCGGGCAGTTTACAAGTTGAAATGCCAGTTTCGGTACAAAAATATCAACAAGAGACCATCTCCATCCTGGAAATGTTTCGTGCCTATTACGATAAGAATAAAAATGTGGAAGGCATTCAGCGCCATTTAAAGGCTCCCATAGCATCCCGGTCCAGGTTGGCTCTGGAGCATGAGCTTCGAAAACGATCTGAAACCCAAGCGGATTGATTGGAATAATGCCAGGGTGCCAAATGGAAAGCCCCTTTTTGCGATACTCAACAGGAGGAAAAAAGCCCCCTTATTGAAATTGAGGGGCATATTTTACCCAGAAAGGTACTCGACGCCATTTTCTTATCATTTTCATACACCGAATTGCTACCTTTTTTTGGTAAAATGAAAATCGACCTCTCTGGTCTGATTGGAATGCCGGGATATTCGCCCCGGCCAAGGAGAAATTTTATGGCTGGTATGGAACGCTTTACACAGCGAGCACGAAGAGTGTTGAGCCTCGCGCATCAGGAAGCTGAGCGCGCTCATCAGAGCTCGATTGGAACCGAACACTTATTGATTGGCTTGATTGAAGAAGATGGCGGTGTTGCCGGGCGTGTTCTCCGTGAAATGGGTATGGAACTGGAGCGGGTGCGGGAAATGGTTTTGCGCCTGACCGGGGAAGGTAAGAATCCCCCTGGAGCTAAGCTCGAATTATCAAATGACACCCAACAGGTGTTGGAATTTGCGGTTGATGAAGCCCGACGCTTGGGACATCATTATATTGGTACCGAGCACCTCTTATTGGCCTTGGTGCGCACGGAAGGGACAGCCGTGGAGGCTTTGCGCCGCCTGGGTGTTACCCCCGATGAAACCAGGCGACAAACTCGCCGAGTTTTGCAAGAATCCTCGTCCACCAATTCACCTGCTGCACCGGTGGGAGCATCAAAAAATGCTGATGCTCAAAAAGGCGAAAAGGGTGGCAAGACACCCATGGTTGATCAACTCGCCACCGATTTGACCACCAAGGCGGAACAGGGACGTCTTGACCCAGTGATTGGACGCCAGATGGAAATTGAGCGTGTCATTCAAATTCTGGCACGCCGTACCAAGAACAACCCGGCCTTGATTGGTGAACCCGGGGTAGGTAAGACCGCGATTGTAGAAGGGTTGGCCCAACGTATCACCGAAGGTGATGTGCCGGCTCCCTTGATGAACAAACGTGTGCTGCAACTGGATGTAGGTTCCTTAGTGGCGGGTACGATGTACCGCGGTCAGTTTGAAGAAAGATTGAAACGTGTCATCGATGAGCTGAAACAATCTGGCTCGATCCTTTTCATCGACGAAGTGCATATGTTGGTTGGCGCTGGTGCAGCTGGATCCTCGGTGGACGCTGCCAATATTTTGAAACCCGCCCTTTCGCGTGGTGAGCTGCAGGTGATTGGCGCGACCACGCTCGATGAATATCGCAAGCATATCGAGTCTGATGCTGCCTTGGAACGTCGTTTCCAGCCTGTTCAGGTGGATGAACCTTCGGAAGAGGAAACCATTCAGATCTTGAAGGGTATTCGCCCGGCTTACGAAGAACATCACAAACTGGTGATTTCTGATGAGGCGCTCGAAGCTGCTACGCATCTTTCTGCCCGCTATGTAACGGAGCGTTTCTTGCCCGATAAGGCCATCGATTTAATCGATGAATCCTCATCGCGGGTGCGTATGTATAAATCTCCGGCTGCCAAGCAGGCCAAGGATTTGTTCACCCGTTTGCGCGAGGTTCGCCAAAACCGCTCATTGGCGCAGGAAGAAGGCAATGTCGAGGAAGTGAAATCCTGGCAGGAACAAGAACTGGGGATTGAGAACCAGTTGGAACGTATGCGCACTGCCTGGGACCGCGCTAATAGCCCGGTTGTCAGCGCTGAAGACATTGCAGAAGTAGTGTCTATGTGGACAGGTGTTCCTTTGATGCAGATAGCTCAGGAAGAATCAGAGCGACTTCTCCACATGGAAGACGAATTGCAGAACTCAATCATTGGCCAGGACGAGGCGATTGAATCGATTTCTCGTGCTGTTCGCCGCGCCCGTGCCGGGCTCAAGGATCCTCGCCGACCGATTGGCACGTTTATCTTCCTTGGTCCTACAGGTGTTGGAAAGACCGAGCTTACCAAAACTTTGGCCAAGTTTATGTTTGGCAGCGAAGATGCTGCTGTGCAGTTAGACATGTCCGAGTTTATGGAGCGGCATACGGCGGCTCGCCTGGTAGGTGCGCCTCCCGGATACGTTGGTTATGAAGATGCCGGTCAGCTAACGGAAGCTTTACGTCGCCGGCCATATTCGATAGTGGTCTTTGATGAAATTGAAAAAGCGCATCCTGAGGTGCATAACATGCTCCTCCAAATCATGGAAGAAGGTCATCTTTCAGATGCGCGAGGCCGCAAGGTTGATTTCCGTAATGCGATTATTGTCATGACCTCCAATGTCGGTGCGGATATGATCAAAAAACAGTCATCGCTTGGTTTTGCTCTCAAGCGTGATGAGGCCGCAGAAGAACGCCTGTCTTACGAAGACATGCGTAAAAAGTTGACCGAAACACTCAAGCGCGCCTTCCGTCCCGAATTTATTAACCGTGTTGACAGTGTCATTGTTTTCCGTTCTTTGACCAAGGAAAACATCCAGCGCATTGTCAGCCTGGAACTTGCCAAGGTTTCAGAAAGGCTCAAGGATCACAATATATCCCTTGTTGCCACACCCGAGGCGCTGACATTGCTTGGCAACCAGGGGTACGATCCCGATATGGGAGCGCGTCCGCTGCGCCGGGTCATCCAACTCAAGGTTGAAGACCAACTTTCTGACAACCTGCTATCAGGCGGTTTTGTAGATGGCGATCACATCCAGGTGGGTGTGAATGAAGAAGGTGAGGTCGTGCTATCCCGGCTTGCGGCCCCCGAACCAGAAGCGGCCCCCGAGCCGAGCGTCTAAGAATTATATAAGGGGCGACCGGCTGGTCGCCCCTTATATATTTGGATGTTGGGCCTGATCGGTTTCTACCTGGCTGTTGTGCGCGCCGGGATGACGAAGTAGAATGACCTGCCGGCAACCGAAACTGTGGCAGGCTGACCGGCAAATTTCGCGGTTCCGCTGTCTGCGGTGCAAACCACCAGTACTGGGGCGGGATCACCACCGTAATTGCAGTACAGACGTATGGTTCTTCCGTCGGTGAAAACACTGCCCTTTAGGTCGATCTTCTTGAAATTCCCATCCATCAGGAATTTGAAGGTGACGCCTTTTTCTCGCAGGTAACTCACAGAAAGAAGCGTGACATTGGTGACTCGCGATGTGGTAAAAGCGCTGGTAACCAACAATGCCAGCATGGACAGGATGACGAGCACGAAAGTAAGTTTTCTGTACATTGTTTTCTCCTAGAAAATTGATGTCAATAAATTTATTATACGCCTGAAAGATAGAGTAATTTGACCAGTAATACAAAACTGTTTTGTAATTTTTATGGCTGTCCATTTTAACAATAAAATTGGGAGAGTGTTATGAGCACAAAACAAATTGCTACCCTGGCTGGAGGTTGTTTTTGGTGTCTTGAGGCGGTTTTTGATGAACTGGCTGGTGTAAATTCAGTCGAATCTGGGTACACAGGCGGGCATGTGGTTAATCCGACCTATCGCCAGGTTTGCAGTGAAATCACCGGGCATGCCGAAGCCGTACAGGTTACCTTCGACCCCTCAATAATTACTTACAAAGATATATTAAGTGTCTTTTTTACCATTCATGATCCCACGCAGTTAAATCGCCAGGGAAATGATGTAGGCAGCTCTTACCGTTCTGCGGTTTTTTATCATGATGATGAACAAAAGGCTATCGTTGCCGAGGTCATTCAGGAACTCAGCACCCTGAAGCTTTGGTCTGACCCGATTGTTACCCAGGTTGTGCCATTTGACAGGTTTTACATGGCAGAGGATTATCACCAGGAATACTTTGCCAACAACTCATCCCAGCCTTATTGCCAGGTGGTTGTGGCACCCAAGGTCGCCAAGTTTCGCAAGAAATTCTTTGATAGGCTGAAAAAATAGTGAAATCCACGCAAGATGAGATTGTTTCACCTGCTGAACAATTAGCAGCAGAAAACAAGCGTACGCCTGTTTTCCACGTGCGGGATGTGCCGGTTTATGGGGATGTCATCCTGGCACCGATGGATGGCTTTTCAGATTGGCCATTCCGATCTTTGTGCCGTGCGTTGGGTTCGGCCATGAGTTATACCGAATTTGTTCGAGCGCAGCATATTGTTGAAGCCTATGAACACATGGCGATGCGATTGACCTACGACGAGGTCGAACGTCCAATGGTATACCAAATATACGGTGATGACCCCGAGGAATTATTACAAGCCGCTTTGCGAGTGCAGGACCGGAAACCGGATATCATCGATATCAATATGGGCTGTCCGGCGCGTAAAGTGGTGCACCAGGGAGCGGGTGTAGGATTAATGCGTTCCCCACTCACCGTGGCGCGGATTTTTCGAAAATTGACCGCAGCGTTGCCAGTCCCGGTCACGGGCAAAATCCGGATAGGCTGGCAGAACTGCCGTAGTTATAAATTGATCGCGCGAATCGTGGAGGAAAATGGTGGTTCTCTGATTGCGATTCATGGGCGAACAAAAGAACAGGGTTATTCTGGGGAGGCAGATTGGGATGTTATTGCCGAGATTAAGGCCGCAGTGAAAATCCCCGTAATCGGCAATGGAGATGTTAAGACTGTTGCCGATATTGAGCGGCTCAAGCAGCATACTGGTTGTGATGCTGTGATGATTGGACGCGCGGCGATTGGCAACCCTTGGATTTTCTCGCGCCTGGATCGTGAGCAGGTTCCGGATGAAATGGTGTATCAAATGGTTCGTCAGCACCTGGAAAGACATTTAGCCTTTTATGGTACAAGAAAGGGCATGGTTCTTTTCAGAAAACATGCCCTGCAATATCTAAAACTTCAACATTTTCCACGCACAGTAAGAACCCAGATGATCACGCGTGATAATCCGGAAGAGTTTTTGGTCTTGCTGGAACAGGCGTTTAATGACCTGAAAGAATCCAGGGTTGAGGACGCCCGCTGACCCGACCAATAATTTGAGCTAACCCTGCATGCGAGGCGCGCGTAAGGCAGAAAGCTGATCTTCCAACTGCTTTCGACGTGTTTCAGCAGCAGTTTTTACTTCTCCCATAAAATTGCTCGAACGTGAGCGCAGCTGCCCACGGAGGTCTTCACCAGATTCGGGTGCAAGCAGCAGCGCGATCATCGAACCAACCAACCAACCAACAAAAATCCCAATCAAGAATCCGAACATTCGTCGCATAGCTGTCTCCTGAATAATAGTATCTAAAAATATTATACTGCCCGAATCAACCAATAAATGTGTTTTCCTGCATCAATCTCGAATTTCCTTCAATTGGATCTTGAATGAAAGTATCGTTCTTCAACCTTGATTGTCGTATAATATTTTTACCGCATGGATCGATAGACCGTGACGGGAATTTGGAGTAAATTTTATTCGTTTGTTTCAACCGGCGCTAAGAAAAGTGCCGGATCGGACTCTACCAAATTTCGGAGGGTACCCATGTCCACAGTTAGTGTATTTCCCATTGTTTCCAATCGAAAAAAAATAACCACCATAAGCCTTCAGCAAAAGAAGCTGCGTGGCGAACACATCAGCATGCTGACTGCGTATGACTTTCCAACCGCCCAGGTCATGGACCAGGCGGGTGTAGATGCCATCCTGGTGGGTGACTCGCTGGGTATGGTTGTGCTTGGGTACGAAAGTACGCTGCCGGTTACCATGGAAGAAATGCTGCATCACAGTCGCGCTGTTGCCAGGGGGTCTAAATCGGCATTGCTTGTTGGTGATATGCCGTTCATGTCTTACCAGGTGTCTGTGGAAGAAGCGGTTCGCAATGCGGGGCGGTTTTTGCAAAATGGCGGGATGGATTGCGTAAAATTGGAAGGCGGTCGTGACCGGCTGGACGTCATCCGCGCGATTATTCGAGCGGGCATCCCGGTTATGGGGCATTTGGGTCTCACCCCACAATCTGTCAATCAACTGGGTGGATACCGCACCCAGGGGAAAACTTCCCAAGCTGCCCAGCGTTTGCTTGAAGATGCGCTCTTGCTGCAAGAGGCTGGCTGTTTTAGTATTGTGTTGGAAGCTGTTCCGGCGCGGTTGGCAGAATATATTTCCACCCATATCAACATCCCCACCATCGGCATCGGTGCAGGTTCTGGTTGTGATGGCCAGGTATTGGTGACCCATGATTTGCTTGGTATTTTTGATCGCTTTACCCCAAAATTTGTGAAAAAATATGCCGAATTCCATGTGGATATGTATAAAGCATTTCAGGAATACATAGCCGATGTACAGTCGCAGCAGTTCCCTGCGCTTGAACATAGTGTCAGTATGGAAGAGGGTGAATGGCAAGAATTCCTGCGAAACGCGCAGGCTGTCATGGGTGAACAGGTTCCAGTTGCGCTGCGTTGATTTGTAGCTGTTTGGATGGTTTTTGTGCGAAAAAAGAAGATCCTGATTGTAGGTACTGGCGCGCTGGCAACGCTTTTTGCAGCCCGATTTTCCTCTGCCGGGCTGCAAGTGACTATGCTGGGATCCTGGAAGCATGCATTGGACGCACTTAATACCAAAGGCGCCAGGCTTCTGTTGCCGGATGGATCGTGGTTAGTGAGCCCCGTGTTGGCCACCAATGATCCTGCGGATTGTCTGGACTCTGATCTGGCCGTGGTGTTGGTTAAAGCCTGGCAAACACAGCGATCAGTCAGGCAGCTTGCCGCCTGCTTGCCTGCGGATTGCCTGGTAGTAACCCTGCAAAACGGCCTGGGCAACCATCAGATCCTGGCAGAATCGCTTGGGTCTCAGCGGGTAGTGTTGGGTGTCACAACCACCGGAGCAACCCTGCTTGAGCCGGGTATCGCCAGGTTGGGCGGAGAAGGGTTGGTTTCACTTGGTTTTCATCCCCGTCATGCGGAGATTACCGGCTACTTCCAGCAGGCCAGCATAAGTTGTGAAGTGGTGGCTGACACACAGTCGCTGATTTGGAGCAAGTTGGTGGTTAGTGCGGCGATCAATCCATTAACCGCCTTGTTACGAATTCCAAATGGCGAATTATTAAATAGACCTATGGTACGGGATGTGATGTCAGCGCTGATTCGAGAAACTGTTAATGTAGCTTCCGCGCAAGGTATCAAACTGGCGTACGATGATCCCTGGTCTGTCGTGGAGCAAGTGGTCAGGGCAACCGCCAGTAATCATTCATCGATGTTTCAAGACATTCAGCGTGGTGCTCCCACCGAAATTGATGCGATCTGTGGCGAAATTGTGCAAATTGGCGAGGCGAGTGGCGTGCAGGTGCCGGTAAATACGTTAATGTGGCAGTTGATACATTCCATGCCGCCTGGCTGAAAGCGCCCAAGGGATTTGCGGCGAAGAAAAACAATTTTATGGTAATATCTTCACGCTATTCAATTCTTGGAGGTCCTTATGCGTAAGCTCTTTACCTTGTTGATGTTGCTTGTTTTATTTGTGTTGCCTGCCCGAGTTCATGCTCAGTCTGCGGTGGTTGTTGATACGCTGGATGTAAGTATTTGGCCTGAATACGATACCCCGAGTGTGCTGGTGATTTATAAGATTGCTCTATCTCCCTCCGCATCCTTGCCTGCCCAGGTTACTTTCCGAGTACCTGCCCGTGTCGGGAAATTATCGGCTGTGGCTGTAGGAAATACAGCGGACACTGTCTCAGATTCTGGGGTCGATTACAAATTTACACCCGGTGCGGAATTTACAGAAGTGACTGTCAATGCCGCCGCCCGCTTTGTTCAAGTTGAATATTATGATGAGAACTTGAAGAAAAACGGCAACCAGCACGAATATGTGTTTGATTGGCAGGGCAATCTGGCAGCCAGCAATTTCCGTTTTGAGCTGCGGCAGCCATTGCAATCATCCAACCTTACCGTTGAGCCTGCCTTGAGCAACACGATTGTGGACGCCGATGGTTTTCACTTCAGTGAATATAAGAAAACAGGTCTGGCTGTCGATGAAAAACTGATATTTACAGTTAACTATCAACGAGACACGGATTCGCCCAGTACTTCATTCTTGACCGTTCAACCCAGTGCACCTCTCGACCAGGCAGTCACTGGGCAATCCACCTGGACTACATATCTGCCTTGGGGCTTGGGTGGCTTGGGCGTAGCGTTGTTATTGGTTGCAGGATGGGTCTATTGGACTACCAGCCGCTCTACCAATAAGTCAGCTGGAGTTGGGCGTAAGAGGCATTCAATAAATAATTTGAATGCCGACGTCAATGGTGATGATCAGCAGGTGCACTGCGCGCAATGTGGAAAACGTGCCCAGGATGGCGACCGTTTCTGTCGAGCGTGTGGTGCCCGTATTCGACGGATTGAAGAATAATTATCATAATATTTTTCGGACCAGTACCGAAGCACGGTTGGTTAGTAAACAAAAAAGAGGCCGCCTTTTCAGGCGGCCTCTTTTTTGTTTACCTTGGTTAGTTCTATTTT
Source organism: uncultured Anaerolineae bacterium (assembly GCA_903908605.1). Classification (GTDB taxonomy): domain Bacteria; phylum Chloroflexota; class Anaerolineae; order Anaerolineales; family Villigracilaceae; genus UBA5195. The sequence goes on along the minus strand of CAIVSQ010000359.1, from coordinate 6,422 downwards.
TCCAGCGCTCCGGCATCAATCCATTGTTTGATCAGATCTAATTCTTCTGGAGTCAAATTGGCGAAGTGCTGTACGCTTTGGATTTTAATCAACGTGCTGTTGGCTGAATCGTTTGGCGTGATGATCGCGCCGGTTTTGCCACCCTTCATCAAGGATGCATAGCTGTTCAGGTCCAGGCCACCGGTTGCCATGGTGGTATTGTGGCAGACCGAACATTTTACGAACATGGGCGCAATGTTGGTGGTATAGCCAGACGCTTCTCCAGCCGCAGGTTCAGTTGGAACCGGGGTGGGAGCAGGAGTCGGCAGTTGGGACTGGATGATTTCGCGCAGCTTGGGAGCATCGAAACCTGCGTAGGTGAAGGTTGAGCCGTGGCAGGCGCTGTTTGAACAGAAGGATGTGTTGGCTGTCGATCCTGCGTCCGCAGTGTTGTGGCAGGCTGAGCAGGTCTGATCAAATACCTTGTTGTGCATACTGATCCAGTTCGGGCTGCGGTGCGAATCCGGTTCCGGTCCACGACTGATCTCGATCTTGGTGACGAAATCTTGCTGCCCGGCAACCACCGGGATGGAATGGCACAGGTTGCACTCGAGGCGAATGGCCTGTTGGTTGGCGTCCAGGTGCTTGCCATCATGGCAGCGGAAACAGCCGGCGGTATTCACATGCCCAACATTGTTGGGGTGCGATTCCCAATTCACTTTTTGTTCAATGAAAATGGTGCTCGTGAAAATATTTTGGATCTGGTTTATTGCGTTCTTAACCGTATCCGTATTTGAAGCATAAAAATCTGGGTAGGTTGATTTATAGAAATCTTCCAGGCCAGCGATGGCTTTTAACGCATCGGCTTGGGTCGCATATGAGACACTCAATACTTTAACACCCTGGGCATGAATATCAGGAATGGCCGGGTCGATCAACTTCTTGGCCATGTATTCATCCATAGAGACGGTCGGGAACTTGAAGTTGTGAGAAACCCGGTTGTGGCAGGAGGTGCAGTCCATCACGCGCAGTTGGCTGGCATCGATTGATTGTGGATCAAAACCAGATTCCACATCGATATACTGGGTCAGGGTGCCGTCTTCGTTGTGAACAATCACATAAGGAATGGTTTGGCCGAGATCATCGGTCTCATAATAATCGACCTGGTTGACTATATGCCAGTGGATACCTTTTCCCTGGCCATCACGTTTTGCACCACCACCCGTTTTGAGAACAAGGTAGATGTTGGACATGGTGTTTTCGGGGTTATCCTGGAAATGGGTGATGACTTTGAGTTTGTCATCCTTAAATGATCCGGGCAGGTGGCAGGTTTCGCAAGTATCGCGGGCAGGGCGTAACCGGCTGGCTATGATCGGATATTCATATGAGTTGAATGTTTGCGCATAGAGTTCGCGCAGACCTTCCGATTTACGGATCAACTGGTCGCCCACAAAAGCCCTACCCAGGTGACATTCCTCGCAGGCTACGTTAGCGTGCGGAGATTGTTTGTATGTGACGTTTTGGGGTGGCATGGTGTGGCAGGCTGTGCCGCAAAAACCAGAGGAGTTGGTATAGTCCCAGCCATAAACGCCGCCGACCAATACAATGATTCCCAAAGCTATAATTACGATATAGGGCAGGATGTATGCCCAGCGTGAAGATCCGGTGGGTGGAAAGAAGAAATTCGCCAACCCAGCTTTCATTTTTGCTATCATTTTTATTCTCCTTCTATGTCGTTGTATTCATACAAGGAAATTGGGCTTCCAACCTTTTTACGGTTAGAAGCCCTTCTTCCTTTGATATATATTGTATATGATTATTTTTCTGGTGCGCCGGCGTCAATCCAGGCTTTGATCTGGGCAATTTCATCGGCGGACAATTGACCGGGATGGTTGCCAGCTTCTTGTTTCTGGATCAAGTTACTATTTGCGGCATCGTTTGGAACAATGATTGGACCATTCAGACCGCCTTTTATCGCGCCAGCATAACTGGTGAAGTCTATCCCAGCGAGAGCCATTGCGCCATGACAGGCCGCGCATTTTTGTTGAAAAAGGGCGCTGATGCTAGTATCCCAGGTAAGGGCTACAGGTACTGCGGCAGCCGTGGGGGCGGGAACTGTGGCTGTTGGCGGCAGTGGGGTGGCAGTGGGTAGTGGCGCAAAGACGGGCGCTGTTTCCCCAGTCGGCAATGTTGTCAACGCGGTAGTTTCATATCCGACCAGGTAATAAATCCCGAAGGCAAAAACCGCGATCGAAACAAGCGCGAAAGGAGCAAATATGAGCTGGCGTTTGCGCAGCTCGCCGGCTGAAATGGGTGCCCGTTGTTTACCAGCGTCGATTGCTGCCAATTCCGCCGGGTGTTCGTGTTCCATTTCCTCGCGGTTGAGCTTGCCAGTAAACATGCTTTTATTGAAAGTCTTGAGGTGCACATGGTAAAAGTGCCAGATGATAATTGCCAGCACTGCCAAAACAGCCTCGCCACCATGGGCGGCTTTGGCTGCCGGGATAGCTTCGCCGGGCAGCATGCGCACAGTTGTGATTGGGTTCCACATCATAAAGCCGGTGAGTGCCATGACGACGGTACCCCAGATGAGCGCCAGGTACTCTGCTTTTTCCGCATAGGAGTAGCGACCATAATAGGCTTTGTGTTTGCGGAAACCGAGGTAGTAGAGCACATCATTAATCACATGCTGAATATCATTGATCCATGGGATCATGCTGATGGGTGTTCTCGTCACGATCAGGCTGTAGAGCAGTTCAATGACATGAGCAAGACTAATGATCAACATCACGATGGCAGAAATGTGGTGGATCATGCGCAGGTTTTCCACACCACCAAATGCGTTGAATAGCGCCAGGCTGATCGGGGAAACCGGGTATTTTTGTGGCAAACCTGTGAAACCAAGCAACGAAAAAGACAGCAGGAAAGTGATGTGTTCAAGTCGCTGAATCAGGGTGAATCGAACGAAAGTTTGGGTAGGCGAGGTTTCGGTCGTTTTAGTCATCTCAGGCCTCCTCGTCACTGGAATTATGCCCGCTTTGTCCATCAGGGGCATTTGTTTTGGATTGTTTTCCTTTTCGGAATCGATTGATCATCATACGAGTGAAATCCATCAAGGCCAGAGTGCCCATCGGGATCAACACGCCCGGAATAAGAAATTTGTAAAATAGGTTGATATAGTAAACGATCGGATATTTTTCCGCGCTTGGGATGTAATGGGACATCCAGGCATCTGGAAAGTTAGTATTGGCATCCGGATGACATTTCTGACACCGTTTTTGAAGATTTTCCTTGACCTGGATACCTTTTTTGGGATCATCCACGCGGGTGATGTCATGGATGCCATGGCAGTCATAACATACCGGCTTGTTGGTGGCTGCATCTGGCGAAACTTGTTCAAAAATGGTAACCGTTGTGCCATGAAAATCCGCAACATAGGTGTTCAATACCTGGGTGGAAAGTCCATACTTGTCCATGCGCTTGGGGTCGGTATGGCATTTCGCGCATAGTTGAGGCGAGGACAAGCGGAATGCCGCAGTACGCGGATCGTCGATGATATGGACACCATGACAATCGATACAGGTTGGGACATCAGGGTTGTTCTCATCGGTCAGTGCTGAGCCATGCACGCTGTTGCGATATTTTTCATAAATTGCGCTGTGGCACTTCTGGCAGGTGGTTGGGATCCATTTGCGCGTCGCGGGCAGGGTCAGACCGGTGATCGGGTCTTGAAGGCGATTAACAGCATGGGCCGTGTGGCAGTCGGTGCAGATTGCGGCTTCGAATTTTCCTACCGAACGAGCGGTGGCGTGAACGCTATCTTTTTCCTGGGCGGCCTGGGTCTTGTGGCATTGCCCGCAGGATTCATTGAGTCTTAGTGTGGCTTCACGGCGGCTGCCAAATTTAAGGCCATGTCCCATTTCGGGTTTAAAGCCGGCATGACAATCAATACAACCTAGCCCTTGCTCTCCATGAACAGAGTGTGTAAATTCATCTGGGTTGACATATAACTCAAATAGTTCGTCTTGATTGGCCCCCAGCATGGTGTTGAACTGGGGATTTTGATGACAGGCCAGGCATTGGTTGTTATCACCAACTTGTGGCTGCGAATTTCCCTGAGCGGGAAGAGGTAAAGTTGGGGCCGATGCACTGACACTTTTGGCAGATACACCCATGGTGACAATGAGCAGCAGCACCCCGATCAGTATGAAGGCGTTGCGTCGGCGCATTAATTCCTCTCTCCCGGGCGATCTTTACCCCCAGCTTTACGTTCCAACCGTTCCAATTCCTTGGCGTGATATTCTTTCATTTCTTGTTCGCTAAGGCGGCCAGTGAAAATGCTCAGGTTAAGTCTTTCGATGTGAACGTGGTAAAAGTGCCAGATCACAATGAAAATGACCGCCACGATCGATTCTGTGCTGTGCATCAACTTGGCAGCTGGAACCACTCCGCCAGGGAGGAACTGAGTGAAGAAGATGGGAAACCAGATTAAAAATCCGCTGATGATCATGAAAAGGAAACCGAAAAATATAAACCAGTAGGTTACCTTTTGTTCAAAGTTATAGCGGCCGAACTTGGGCTTGTCTTTGCGGATAAATAGTAAATACAGGATCATCTGGCCTGCATCGCGTACATCCTGCGTGGTGGGGAACATTTCGGCGGATAACTTGCGCTTCGAGAGCTGGTAAATCGCCAGGCCGAGGTGATACACGGCCTCAATGGTCAGGATGATGGCGGCAATGTGGTGGATCTGGCGAATTAATTCCACCCGCTCTGGTGTGGAAAGCAAATACTGGCTCCACGAAAGTTCGCGATATTTTTGTGGCAGACCGGTGAGAATTAATACGGTTGCGCTGAGGAAGAGGATCATGTGTTCCCAGCGTTGGCCGAGGTTGAAGCGTAGGAAGGTTTTTTCCTGTTGAATTTTTGAGTTTTGTGTATTTTTGCTGGTTGTCATGGCAGGCTTCTCCTCACGCGGTCGACAATTGAGCGGATGATTTGCAATACCACGTAAATGATGCATATCCACAATACGAACGGAGTGAATGAAGTGTAAAAAGTTTCCACGTAAAAGAGGAATGGCGTGCGCTGCAGGCTGATCTTGTTATGACCAGTCCACGCGTCTGCCCAGTTGGGTCCGGCAGTCGGGTGGCATTGTTGGCAGGTTTTGGCCAGATTTTTGGGATTAACGCTAGAAGAAGGATCATCCGTCTTCAGGATGTCATGAGTGCCATGGCAGTCTGTGCAGACGGCGCTATCGTGCCAAATAGTTGGCCAACGTGATTTGTACACCGAGACATCCACACCGTGCCAGGAAGTCTTGTAAATGCTGTAAACATCAGAGGATAGACCGTATTTGTCCATCAACTCCTTGTTTGCGTGGCATTTGGCGCACATTTCAGGGCTTTTTACGCGAAAATCAACAGTCCGTGGGTCCTGAATATTGTGAACACCATGGCAATCGGTGCACACCGGTACATCCACATTGTTCTCTTCGATTAGTGCGGAACCATGAACGCTTTGTTTGTATTTCGAAACAATTTCTTCATGGCATTTGTTACAGGTTGCAGAGATCAGAGAGCGTGGCTCATCGGGTTTCTTGACATCGTGAGCCCCATGGCAGTCAGTACAGATTGCAGCTTCCAGGTTGCCACCCGCAGCGGCCTGGGCATGCATGCTGTCTTGGGCTTTTGCATAATTGCTGGAGTGACATTTCTGGCAGGCGAGGTAATAAGAGCGGGAGAGCTCACGTCGCGTTTGGAAGGATTGCGCTGGGTGAGGGTAAGTGGTGATCCCTGTATGACAGGCTTCGCATTCAATCCCCAGCGGGCTGTGGACGGAGTGATTGAGGACATCCTGGGATACAAATAGTGAAAGCTTCTCACCATCCGGCAGGGTGATATTTAAATTTTCATCACCGTGGCAGGAAAGGCAGTATTTCTCTGTTTCCTGGGATGGCTGTACGGCTTTGACAGGGGATACCAGCAAGAGGCTGATCAGTAGGACAAGCGCCCCTGCAGCAAGCAAGCCAATTTTTTGATGTAATCGGTAGCGGGTTGTCAACTGTTATGACTCCTTGGCGTTTTTCGAGGAGTTGTCTTCATCGTTTCTGGGGTCTTCCTGTGGTTCGGGCTCGTCAATTGTAACCAACCCAAACTTCCTTAAGAGATATGAAACCCCAAAAAGAATACCCAGAGGAACCAGGCAGCGTAGGATGAATAACAACGCCACAATAACAGGATTGGCAGAAGGCTCATTCATCGTTTTTCCCTCCGCGGTAATTTTTTATTACCGCTTGCGACGTATGTGTAGGCATTGCGTCTCCGTAACTCAATTTTTAGAATTTGTTAAGTATAACCTAAACAACACATTAAGAGATTAATAGAAACGCCTATATAAGCCCTAATGATACTTTCGGTGACATTCGTTCTGCACTAATAATG
>CAIVSQ010000358.1 GCA_903908605.1 uncultured Anaerolineae bacterium | reverse complement strand
GCGCTGCCACGAAAATTTTTATTTGAATAATACGTCCGCGGGCATTCCAGGCTTTAAGTTTCCATTTGAATCGGCCAGGGAAAGCTTGATGCCAAAGACAGTTGTTTTGCGACCAGCAGTAGTCTGGACATTACGGGGGGTGAACTCAGCCTGTCCAGAAATGTTAATGACAGTGCCGCTGAAGGTTTTCCCAGGGAAAGAATCCGCTGAAACCTGGGCGGTTTGTCCGATGGATAATTCGCCATAGCGATCTTCAGGAACATAGACCGTGATGGTTAGGTCACTCAGGCGCGCCAAGGTCAACAGGCTTGCGCCAGGCATAACCACTTCGCCGGGTTCAAGAGCGCGCGTCAACACAAAGCCATCGATGGGAGAAATAACAGTCAGTTTGCTGATCTGGGTATCAATCAGACCCAGGCTTGCCTCTGCCTGGGCAATCGCCAGCTTAGCCTGGGCCGAAGCAGCAAGCGCCTGGTCGAGCACCTTTTGGGCAGCCTCTACTTTGGGTGACATGCTGCCAGTTTTTAATACCATGGCCATATCTTGCGCAGTGTCATAGCGTTCTTGCGCCACGCGTAAATCAGCACGAGCCGCCAAAACATCGCTTGCACCGGTGGTCGTGGAGGCTTCGTCATAGGCTTTTTGAGCGCTGTTCAACTCAGATAAAACATCGTCATAGGCTTTCTGGGCCGAATCTTTCAGGCTTTGGTCAGCAGCTGCGCTGCTCGCAAGAACAGTTTGAGCGACCGCGAAGGCGGAACGCGCATCGGTCAGACGCTTTTCGGCAGCGATAAAATCTCCGCTGGCGGCTTTCTCCTCCACTGCGGCCAACTTGGTACGCGCAGAATCCAACGCAGACCCGGCAGCAGTTACTTCGGTTTGGGCAGAGGCCAGCTGCTCGGGTTTCTCAAAATACCAGCCGGGTTGGACAAATTCTGTCGGAACGGGTGCAGTCCAATCAGCACTGCGATTGGCTTTTTGCTCGATCAGGGCCGCAGACAAAGCAAGGTTGTATTGAGATTGGGCCACAGCAGCAGCCGCTTCAATTGTCTGGGCAGCGGCGCGGGCAGTTTCCAACCCGGCAGCAGCAACTTTGCGCTGAGCCTGGAACAGGCCATCATCGAGGCGGAAAAGAACATCGCCAGATTTAACCTGGTCGCCTTCATTCACCAACACCTCGGTCACTTTACCAGAAAGTTCGGGGGCAATTAATACATCTGCGGCTTCAACCGTACCAGAAGCAGTCAGCGCGCCAGCAACAACCGGCTGGGAGAAATTAGTATAGGCATAGTAGCCAATTACGGCGAGTGCAATCACAGCGAGAACAATTATCACATTGAGGGGACGTTTGGTTTGCATGGAATACTCCTTAATAATCGGGGATGAAAAGACTAATCGAGACGCTTTTTGAAGCGCAGGGTGGCAGCGCTCATGATTACAATTGCAAAAACAACCAGGGAGACGGCTTCGCTCCAAAGAACATTCGGACCGACACCCTTAATCATCAAAGCGCGAATGAGCACCAGGTAATAGCGCAGTGGGATGGCGTACGAGATGGCTTGCAGGGCGGCGGGCATGGCGCTGATCGGGAAGAAAAAGCCAGAGAGAAAGATACTCGGCAATAACGTCATCCAAACCGTTAACATGGCTTCCTGCTGGGTGTTGGCTATTGTTGAGGCAAATAAACCAATCCCCAAACCAGAAATCAGGAAGAGCGCCGAAATGACCACTACCAGGGCCAGGCTGCCCTGGATCGGCACCCCAAACCACCAATGACCCAGTGCCAAAACTTCGAACATATTGAACAAAGACAGGATCGTGTACGGCACCAATTTCCCAACAATCAGTTCCCAGGAACGAATCGGCGTGACAATCAACTGCTCAATCGTGCCACGTTCACGCTCGCGGACAACAGCGGTGGCAGTCAGCATGGCGGTCAATGCCGAAAGGACCATACCAATCACGCCAGGGATCATAAAGTATGCACTGGCCAGGTCGGGGTTAAACCAGACTGTCGTACGGACTTCCACCGGCACGTGTACCGAAAAGCCCTGTCCGGAACGCGCCAGCTTTTCGGAGAGAATATTGGTGGCGTGCCTTTGCCCAATGAGCTGAGCTGCCGATAACGAAGTTGATGCCACGGTTGGGTCCGAACCATCAAGGACAAATGCCACCTGTGCGGTACCCTTTTTCAGCTGCCGGGCATAGTCAGGCGGAATAATCAAGCCCGCTTTGGCCTGGCCGCTTTCAACAATCTTGCGCATTTCGGCTTCCGAACTGACTGCATACGAGACCTTGAAATAATCGGCAGCCCGGTAGGCTTCGAGCAAGGCCCGCGATTCGGGACTATTGGACTGGTCATAGATCGCCAGCGGGATGTTGCGGACATCGTTGGTAGCCGCGTATCCCAACAGGAAAAGCTGCAAAATAGGGATGACCAACACAATCATCAAAGTACGTGGGTCGCGCCAGATTTGAATAAACTCTTTGCGGATGATCGAGATGAGACGAGAATTCATAAACTACTCCGATGCCAGGTTGCTGTTCAGGATGAAATCGAGCACAGCGTCTGGAGAAATTTGGGGTTGCTTGCCAGTCGGTAAGGTATTGGCAAGCAATATTTGAGTGGTACGGTAGGAAATCACCAAGCTAAACAAGGTGCGCCAGGATTCTGATGGTGGAAGATAGCCGGAAATGTTCTCGAACATCTGAGGCAGGTGCTGACCTTTAAATTCGAGCAGCTCTATCAGAATCAGATTGAAAAATTCAGGTTGCTTTTCCAGTTCAGCCAGTAGAATTTTTACCTGGTTCCGGTCAAAATTCTCGGGCAGTGGGCGCAGGTTACAACGGGTGAAGGGGTTGAATTCCGACAAAATAGCCAGAAAAATGGCTTCTTTTGATGGGAAATGGTTGTAGACACTGCCCAGCGCCAGACCTGCCTTTTCTGCCACCTGTCGCATCGAGGTGGCAGCATAACCCTGGTCGCTAAACAGAGTTTGCCCGGCCTCCAACAGTCGATCGCGAGGTTGGCTGGCTGATAAGCAAGCCTTTATATCGTCGTGCACAGGTTATTTCTCCCGCGTGGTCGTGGCTCGTAAGCCGCCAATCGAAGACAGAAATAACAGGATACCCAGGATAATCATGCCAAATACATAGTGCAGCGAGATAAATCCAGAACGATAAGGTTGGAAGGTCAGAATCACCGGCAGTTGGGCCAATCCCGCTGCCAGGGGCCAAAAAATCCCTATACCCAGGTGGATAAAATAACCACGCCGTTGGTCGCTGCCAAGGAAATAGAGCGCCAGCCCCTGCAGGGCAAATATGCCCGCAATAACCCCCGCCAAAAGCGGGGCAGGCACACCATTTTTAGCGGGTTCACCCAAAGCGAAGTCTTCCAGCGTATGTGGCAGGGCAACAAAAAAGAGCAAAAGCGACAGAACAACAACTCTCATTTTCCAAACTGAACTTTTCGGTTGGTTGAGCACCAGTCAAACTCCTTTCAACACATATGGACGGGATGTTTCCGTGAAGGCAAGGATACGACCGGAGCGAATATTTTGGTACGACTTTTGTCGTATTTGTCGAAATTCATTTTTGGTCGAATAGAGGACAACCCGGTTGGCTGACATAACCAATGGTTTACGAAAAAGTGTTTGTCTTTTTCTTTTCGAGATCCTTTTTTAGGCTGGAATCGAACTAGATCCGGTGTTCACCATATTCACTCGATATTGAGAGAAGGTGGAAATTAGAAAGCGGTTTCAGGGTAGAATATCAGAATACCATTGCATCCCCCCATTTCTTTATTCACGCATCCCGCATTGACCATTCTGCGGGAACAATTTGAAGAGCCAATGCCTGCCGAAAATTCTGATTTTTCTATCGCCAAACAAGCCATAACCGCAATGCGGCATTTTTCAGCCTTGCCAGCCGAAGTAGTTGAGGCACTGGCACAGCAAATGATTTCACGCACTTACACCGCTGGCCAGGTCATTTGCCTGGAAGGCGAACCCGGTGAGTATGTCTATTTTCTGGAAAAAGGCTGGGTGAAGGGTGTTCGCACCGCCATGGATGGCCGCGAACAGGCGGCTCTCTTTTTGCACGACAGTGAAATTTTTGGTGATGAAGCGGTTTTTAGCGGGGCAGCATACCCGTTGACAGTGATTTCACTTGAAAAGGTAAGCGCCTGGGCAATAGAAGGTGCTGCGATGGTTAAACTTGCCGGCCGTTACCCGGATTTGGCACTGGCCTGCCTGGAGCACTTGAGCACCCGCGTATTGTATTACGTACAGTTAGTGGAAGATCTCGGCCTACGCAGTGTTCAGTCACGCATTGCTCACACACTTCTGAACCACGCTGAATTGCGGGAGGGGGCTTTGATCATCCCCCGCCGCACCTGGACCACGCTGGATGAAATGGCCACCCGCCTCGGAACCGTACGCGATGTGCTGAGCCGTTCGCTAAACGCGCTCGAACTCGAAGGAATATTACGCATGGAACGCAGCCAAATCGTAATTCTTGACCCTCAAAAATTGATCGAGCGTGGAAGGGCATAGAATTATCCTTCTTACAACCAATAATAAAATCATGCGGCGGCTCACGTCTCCGGGATGGCAAAGCAAGTGGAAAAAAATTAACGGGGAACAAACGAAGAAGCTAACACTGCTTCCGCATGATCGAAAAACCGATCCGCTTTGGATCGGTTTTCTAATGACCCAAAGCCATCCCTGTAACAACCCATTATTATGTACAAGTTCACAGACGGAACGCGGTAAAATAAGACCACCCTGGCTTTGTTCGATAAAAGATGACAAGTTTCCAGGTAAAAGAAATCCTTTCAATCATCCAAACTCTACTATTCCATTGATCTACTTACCCCGTAACATCATTCACTCTAAAAATTGAGGATCGCGTATGACATCGAACAATCCTTCCAGCTGGCAAGATGAAGCAAGACGCGTCGCAGGTGCAATTCGCCGCACTGCACTGGAACACACCATAAAAAACAACGGCGGTTATCTGAGCCAGGCCGCCTCTTCGGCTGAGATTCTCTCCACGCTTTACACACACATCATGAAACTTGGACCAAGCATCGCCCCCAGTATTCCTGAACCATTCCCTGGCGTTCCCCACCAGGATAATCCGAACTCAATTACTGGTGCAGGCTACAACGGCCCAAAAAGCCCTGAGTTTGACCGTTTCATCGTCAGCGCCGTTCATTATGCCGTCGTTATCTATACTGCGCTCGTAGAGACTGGCCGCATGGCGCCAGAAGGACTTGCCCAGTTTAATAAAGACGGCTCCACCGTAGAAATGATCGGCGCTGAGCATTCCCCCGGCCACGAAGTCACGGGTGGTTCACTCGGCCAGGCTCTTAGCCAGGCCGGTGGAATCGCTTTTGCCCGCCGGCAGCGCGGTGAAAAAGGCCGGGTATGGGTCTTTATGTCCGATGGCGAATTCCAGATCGGCCAGGTTTGGGAGGCTTTTCAAACCCTCGCCTTCCATCATTTGGACAATGTCGGTATCTATGTGGATGTCAACGGCCAGCAATGTGATGGGAAAATGACTGATGTTATGAACATCGAACCGCTTCAACAAAAACTTGAAGCTTTCGGCGCACGGGTCTTTAAGGTCGATGCGCATGATGTCGATGCATTGTCCGCCCCTGCCGAACTCGCCCCCGATGGGCGGCCGCTTGTGGTTCTGGCTTACAGCGACCCCTGCCGGGGTTTCTCCATCCTCGAAGAACGGCGTCCCAAGCTGCACTATATCCGCTTCAGTGAAAGCAACGAAAAAACCCGCTTCCAGGCGCTTCTATCCGAAATGCAGCCCGCAGAACAGGGAGAAAAAATGGAGATCGTTTCGCAAGTCCATGCCAAAAACCTGGTACGCTGGGCCAAAGACAAACCGGAAGTACTGGTGCTCTCCGCTGATCTGACCAGTTCTGTAGAAGCGCACCTGTTTAAAGATGCTTACCCCGATCGTTTTCTCTCAATGGGTATTGCCGAACAAAATATGCTCAGTTTTGCCGGCGGGTTGGCCCGCGAAGGCTTCACACCCTTCCTGCACACCTTCGCAGTATTTCTTTACCGCCGCCCGCTCGACCAGCTATCCATGTCAATTTGTTACCCCAATCTGCCGGTCCGTCTCTTTGGGTTTTTACCGGGTCTCACCACCCCTGGCGGTGCAACTCACCAGGCCACCGATGACATTGCAATCCTGCGAACACTACCCAACATGACCATTATTGAATGCGGAGACGCCACCGATGTTGAAAGCGTGCTCGATGTAGTCCACGCCATCCCCGGGCCGGTCTACATCCGTATGCTGCGCGGAGAAATTCCGCGCTTATTCGATCAATCTGAACCCATGCGCCTCGGACAGGCACGCGTATTGAGCACCGGCAACGACATTGCGTTGATTACTTCAGGCATCTGTACTGAGGAAGCCCTGCGTGCCAGTGAAATCCTACGAAGCCGTGGGGTTGGCATCCATCACTTGCACATCAGCACTCACAAGCCCTTCAACGACCCGATCGTGCTGGATGCCCTTCGTCGTACCCGGCATGGCATCATCACCATGGAAAACCATACCACCCAGGGTGGTCTTGGCACCGCGGTTTCAGAAATGATGGTTGATAACGGCGTCAACAAACGATTGGTCCGTCTCGGCCTGCAAGACACCTATGCCCACGGCGCCAGCCGCCCCTATTTATTGCGCAAATACGGCCTGGATGCCCTGACCCTGGTTCAAAAGGTCGAATGGCTGATTGGAAGACCGCTCAAAATTAGCGAAGCAGATTTACAAACTGTGCGTCTTGAAAAAGTCCACAGCGCCGCCAAAGTGGAAGCCCTTTAACAGCAGGCCATCCCACCAATATTCAGCGCTTTCGCTGATTTGAATCAATACTTAAAACAATCGCGGATTCCGCCCAGCCTTCACCCATTGGGCGGGGTCCGCGATCATGGTTATAGCTGGCAAACAACCTGGCAAGCGTCGTGCAACATTGAGGCGACTCTGTTTTTTCTTTGTCCAAAAACCTCTTGACAGCCAACTCGAAATCCATATAATAACGGCTTAAGTTGTCGCATTTTGATAGCAAAAAATTAAATATGTTCTTTGCTCTTATCCAGAGAGGCGGAGGGAACGACCCGATGATGCCTCGACAACCGGTCAGCTTACCCTGATACGGTGCCAAATTCGACAGATGGTTTCTGGAAGATGAGAGGCAATCTCCGGATTTGTGTATATTTGCCTCTTTCTTTTAGGAAGAGGCTTTTTATTTCACAACCAGGAGAAACTATGACTACCAAACCATCCATTACAGCTAAATATTTACCCTCAACCCGCTCAGTGCATGCCGGTGAAAAGCGCGTTAAACCTGTCAACTCGCTCGTCGATCCCGTTTTTCAAACCTCCTCTTATACCTTCGAAAACATGGCTGCCGTGGTTGCCTATCAGGAAGCCCATAACAGGGGCCATGTTGCCGATGAATTTGAATACGGGCGCTATGGAAACCCAACCATTGCCGCAGCCGAGGCCCGCATTGCCGCCCTCGAACACACTGAAACAGCCATCCTGGCAGCCTCTGGCATGGCAGCCCTGGCCTACACCTTCATCCAATACCTGCCAGGGGGCAGCCACATCATCATCACCAATGACAGTTATCGCCGTACCCGCCAGCTGGTTGAAGATCACCTGAAAAAATACAATGTAACCTGTACAGTTGTTCCATTTGGGGATTTTTCCGCCCTCGAAGCTGCCATTCGTCCTGAAACTCGCATCCTGTTTTCTGAAACACCTTCCAACCCCTACCTGCGTGTACTCGATGTTGAACGCTTTGCCGAAATCGGTCGCAGGCATGGGCTGCTAACCGTCCTTGACTGCACTTTCTCAACACCAATCAACCTTACCCCACTCGATTACGGCATTGATGTAGTCATCCACTCAGCAACCAAATACCTGGGCGGGCACAACGACCTGCTGGCCGGTGTCATAGCGGGCAGTCACAAAGTAGTAGACCCCATCCGCGGCTGCATTGGCATTCTCGGAGGTATTTCAGATCCAAACACGGCCTACCTGCTGCTTCGTGGACTAAAGACCCTCGGCTTGCGCGTCCAACAACAGAACCATACTGCACAACAAGTGGCCGAATTCCTCGCAAATCACCCCGCAGTAGAACGAGTCTGGTACCCAGGATTAGCTAATCACCCTGGGCATGAGATTGCCGCCAAGCAGATGAAAGGTTTTGGCGGCGTTTTATCTTTGACAGTCAAAGGCGGACGCCAGGGATCCTTTCAATTTATCGATGCGCTGGAAATCCCCTTTATTTCCGCCTCGCTGGGTGGCACTGAAAGCCTGGTGCTGCACGTGGCAGCCCAGGCATATTCAGACCTTAATCCGGAGCAATGTCTGAAGGAAGGGATTCCACAAAACCTTGTGCGCCTGGCGATTGGCATCGAAGACGCCGAAGACCTGATTGCCGATCTCAACCAGGCCCTTAATTCGATCCAATCTTAAATAAAATCGCCTTCTAATCCGATCATTACGGAATAGAAGGCGAAACAACGAGTTGAATCACCAGTACGTCGAATTTCCTGTCACTGGAACCCAACTACCCTGAATGGGTGGATCAATTGGCCATCCGCCAGCCTGGCTGGCTGACTTAGAGTGACCTCGGGTCAAAGGCATCCCGCAGACCATCTCCGAGGAAGGAAAATGCCAGCACAAGGGCTGTAATCACCACAGCTGGAATAAAAACTTGCAGCGGATAACGTTCGATCTTGCCGGCTGCTCGAAAAATCATCAAACCGAGGCTGGCCCCAGGTTCTTCAATTCCCAACCCGAGCAGGCTGAGTGTAGCCTCATTAACAATCACACCCGCCACATCCAACGTGGCAGCCACTGCAATTAGCCAGGCTACATTGGGTAACAGGTGAGTGAGAATAATTTCCCAATTGGATGCCCCAAGGCTGCGTGAAGCCATGATGAAATCCCGTGACTTGATCGAGAGGGTTTCACTACGTACCAGGCGCGCCATCAACGGCCACGAAACCAGACTGAGTGCACCAGCCACCAGTAGTAAGCGCCCCATACCACCATAATATTCACGGGCTGTGCTGCCAAAAACAGCAGAGACCAGGATGGCCAACAATAACCCTGGGAAAGCAAAGAGCATGTCCGCAGCGCGTGAAATTAATACATCCAGCCAACCTCCAAAATACCCGGCCAGCAGCCCCAGTACGCCCCCTAATAAGATATTCAAACTCTCCACGACAAAAGCCACCAACAAAGAAACCCGCACCGCCACGAGCAAACGGGTAAGCATATCGCGCCCCAGGTAATCCGCACCCAACCAGTGTCCAGCAGAAGGGGCCGCATTAATGGCATCATAATCCTGAAAAACCCCATCCCGCAGCCGCTGCTGCTCAACGGGCAGTGACTGTTGGTAAAGCGACGGACCAGCCAGCGCCAGGACAAGCGCCACAATCACAAAAATACCCCCAGCAAGCGCTGCCCGATTGCGAATAAGCGCAACCCACCAATGATGTTGGGAATTCGTTCGATTAGTCAAAGGCTCAATCGCGCTCATTATTACTCCACCCGCACGCGTGGATCTGCGCTGGTATAAGCCAGGTCGGTCACCAGGTTCATCACTACAACCGCCATCGCCAGAAGCAGCGTGGTAGCCTGGATGACCGGGTAATCACGCTGCCCAATCGATTGCACAGCCAGGTACCCAATTCCTGGGATTGCAAACAGGTTTTCAACCACAAAGGCACCCGTCACCAGGAACGCAGTTGTTGGTCCAAGCACAGTCAGCAACGGCAGCAATGCATTACGCATCACATGCCGCCGAATGACCACATTCCATGCCAATCCCTTGGCACGTGCTGTACGGATAAAGTCCTCACGCATGACCTGCAGCATACTATTACGCATCAGACGCGCAATAAACCCTACGTTAGCTGCCGCCAGGACAAAAACCGGCAGTATGATCTGCTCTGGTTTACCCCAACCAGCTACAGGCAGAGACGGTAGACCAGCCCTGTATAAAGCCAGGTCAATCGCCCACGCAAATGGAATGATCACAAACGACGGGACCGAATAGAGCGCCAACATCACAGCCATGATGCCAGTATCACGCCATGTATTCTGCCAGATTGCAGACATCACCCCCGCCAATACCCCAACCACGATGCTAAATATCAATGCCAACCCACCCAATTGCAGCGAAACTGGCACGCCATTCGCAATCAAATCCCAAACAGGTCGCTCTGGATATTTAAAAGAATATCCAAGATCGCCTTTTAATAGATTACCCAGGTAAGAAAAATACTGCACCAACCAGGGTTTATCCAGGCCATACATATGCTTTAAAAAAGCGTACCGGACCGGATCCTGTCGGCCTCCCATCATATTTAAAATGGGATCACCCGGCGCAAGATAACTCACTACAAAAGTGAGGAAGGT
>CAIVSQ010000357.1 GCA_903908605.1 uncultured Anaerolineae bacterium | reverse complement strand
TTATGATCTTGGGTCAGATTCCACAGGGAGTGAATTATATCTCAGCTGATTTGCCCGAGCTTAGATTTTGGTTGTTAGAGAATTTGTCTAACCCAGCTTTTAGAGCAATCTACTTTAGTTCAGCGATCGCAGGGCTAGGTCTTGCTGTGAGGATGTGGTTTTCCATGGAGAAGAGCCCCTTTTAGAATATGAAAAATAAAATTGATACCAAGCGAGAGCGATATATTGTTTTTGTTCTAATACTGATAGTGCTTAGTATTCCAGTACTTTCAAAGGTTGAACTTAAGCCGGCAAAAATGAGAACTGCAGTTATGGCGGTAATCATTCGCTAGCGGTCTCTGGCAACCAGTTTTTTAAGAAAGCTGTGCCCACATCGACACGAGAGACGATCCCTACCAGATTGCCAGCCCTGTCAACAACAGGCAGGTCATGTATCTCGTGCTTGTGTAGTATGGAAAAAGCACGCAGCAGCCCGCTATCGGCCTCCACAGAAATGGCTGCATGCATCAATCCTTGGATGGGTGCTGATAGCTCAGAGGCGGAAGGCATTCGATTTTCTATTGCTCCAAAATTATGAACAAAATCGAAATCGTTCACCAGGTTTAGGAAATCTGGCAGTACCAGGTTGAGCAAATCACGCAGCTGCAAAAGCCCGATAAGTTTTCCTTGTTTATCCACAACGGGCAAACTGCCAATATGCCGGGAGAAAAAAATATGTGCGGCTTCGGCGGTTGAAGTTTCTGGCGTAATTGAAAATACATTTTGTTTCATACAGTCTTTGACTTGCATCTCACGCTCCGTAATGATTGATGGTCATATTGGTGCTGGTCCGTGTCATTCGATCTGTCATCCGCCGGGACAGCCTATGGACGAAATTTCGAAAAGATGAAGGTTATGATTCCCATAATTAAGCCAATTGCCAAACCATAGGGCAAGGTCTTGCGTAGTACATCTCCATCCTGACCGGGCCGGTTGACTGTGCTTAAGCCGACAATGATTTTGGCAGGCGCGATCATGCTGCCAAGTGAGCCACCAGTGGTCTGCGCGGAGACAATGATTCCGGGGCTTATTTTTAGGATCACCGCGATGCCTTCCTGCAGACTGGCGAATAACACATTTGAATTGTTGTTACTTCCGGTGGCAAAAGCCCCTAGCATGCCAATCAACGGTGAAATGAGTGGGAACGCGGAATAGAACACGCCGCTAAGCAGCCGGGCTAACAGCAGGTTCATGCCAGTGTGGTCCATGATGGTGGAAAGACCCACCATGGAGAAGATGCCGATCATGGCTGGCAGGGCTGCCTTGAAGGTGAGTGAACCTATCGTTCCCAGGCCTGTTTTTTGGTACAAGCCCACGCTTTTATTCATAAAAAAGCTCAATAAGGCAACCAGCAGGATCGTTGTTCCTGGGTGAAGCAGCGGCTGATAGGATTGGTTTTGCCGGGCGGCAGTTACAAACCCCGCCATGGTTTGCACTTCTGGGAATGAGACTGACCATACCACCCGGGCAAGTACCTGGCGCAGAGGTAGCACCAGGTTGATGATTGACATCAAGACGGCCAGGAACCCGTAACTGACCAGCGCAGATTGCAACGGAGAAATTTTTGAACTTGTTTTCGCTTGAGGAATTGGTTGGGTGGTTTGCTGTTCCCGGCTGGAAAACCAGATACGGTTGATCAGAGCACCTGCGCTAACCCCGGCAAGACCTGCAAGAAAGCTAGCAAGGGCGGGGATTTGGTTGACTGCACAAAAGTATTGCACGAAACCCATCACACCTGCGAGCACAATGACCACTGGCCAACGGTCGCGGCGATTAAAGAGGTTGGCCACGGCCAATCCGCACATCAGGCCGGCGATGCCCAGCATGATAGTGACCATGCTGGCCAGTTCAGCCGGGTCTTGTTTAACCAGAGCGGTCAGTGTCTGGAAAACCACGCCCATATCGCCAAAGGTGACAGCCCAGGCATGCCCAATTGCTACCGCTGCGACGGCCAGGATGGGGTCCACGCCCAGCCCAGTCAGCATGGGCGAGACAATCGCCACCGGCAGGCCAAACCCCGCCAGACCTTCCAGCATACTACTGAAGGCCCAGGCAATCACGATCAGCAAGATCCCGCGGTCGGTGATTAAGTTACCGAGTGCGACGGCTACTGCCTGAATGCCGTTTGCCTGGTTGACGGTGTTATAAAGCAATAATGCTGGCAGAAAAACCGCGATCACAAACAAGCTTAGTAGTACGCCTTTTAACTGTGAAACCCATAGCACCTGCCAGTTGAGTCCAAAAGCCAGCGATGCCACCAGGAGCCCCGTCAGCAGCCCAATCGGTCCGGCATATTGGCCACCCACCCGGAAAACCATCATGATGACCAGGACCACCAGGATTGGCGCGGCAGCCAGCAAGTAATCCAACGTGCTGGTATCCGAGATGGTGTTTAGGATGAGCAGAACAAATAGAGGTAGAAAAACGAAAAGCAGGATTCGTCCGGGATTTCTAAACATGGCAATCCTCCACCAGTGGATTCTTTATGGCAGGTTCCCGGAAGAAGTACTATTGCCCGGGTGGTGTGTTCCAGGGTAAATACGTTCCGAAGGTTTCGATGGTTGTGTGCAAGGGGACTGGGCGTCGTGATAAATAATACAGGATGCCCGGACGCTGTTTTACTGTTACTCCCAACCCCATCCCCGCGATGTAGTTCCGGCTGACCATGATGCGTATGTCGTAGGTTTCTTTTCCAAAGGGATAAGCAAATGTATTGATTGGCCAGTCAAACATTTTGGCCAGTCGTTCCTGTGATTGGATAATTTCCCATTCAGGGTGTTCAAGTGTGGTCAGGTCGGCATGTGAAATGCTGTGGCTGCCGATTTCCCAGCCCGCCACACCCAGTTCATTTATCTGTTCGATGGACATATAGCCTTCGGCGCCAATATACTTGCTGACCAGGTAGTTAACCCCTACGAATCCGAATTCGCGCATGATAGGAAAGGCCTGGGAAAAAACTGAATTGTCCCCATCGTCAAAGGAGATTACCACCGGGCGCTGGGGCAGCATGCTGCCTACGTTGATTGCATTCACCAGTTGTGTGGCTGTGATGGTTGTGTAGCCCCAATCCTTGAGCGCCTGCATTTGTGCGCGGAATTCCTCAGGGGTAACATAATAAGGATCGTTATACGAGGGGGGGGCGATGCGGTGATACAACAGAATCGGGCAAATAATTTCCCCGGGTCCTTGCATGAGCAAGACGGGGGTGGGCGTGGGTGGTGGAATGGTTGGGGACGGAGTGTTTGTCGGCTTGGGCGTAGGAGTCAGGCTTGGCAGGCTGGTGACTGTAAGCGTTAAACTCGCCGTTGCCGTGGGGATTGGCGAAGGTGAGGCGGTTACTGTTCCGCTTATGACTGCAGCGGTGGGTGTAATTGCGGAACAGGCCGTAAGGAAAACCAGGGCGCTCGAGATGAGCAGAAGTCTTACGTTTTTCATTTGTGCTTTTCAGGTTCGCACAAATTTACCATGAATTAAAAAAAATTCAGGGCGACTTTTTGAGTCGCCCTGAATAATTGTGGTCTAGTAATCCATTCCACCACCCTGAGGCATGGACGGGGCCTTATCCTTCTCGGGTACATCGGTGATCAGGACGTCGGTGGTCAACATCATCGCGGCGATGGAGGCAGCATTTTCAAGTGCGCCACGCACAACCTTGACGGGGTCGATCACGCCAGCTTTGATCATGTCGGTATATTCACCGGTCAGTACGTTGTAACCGATGTTCTTGTTCTTCTTGGCAGCAGCTTCGCGGCGAACGCCATCAATGATGACCGAGCCATCCTGACCAGCGTTGGCGGCCAGTTTGCGGATGGGGCTTTCGAGAGCGCGGCGAACGATATTGACACCCATTTGGGCATCTTCGCTGTCCATCTTGATGCCATCGAGCACGGAAGCGGCATTGATCAGGGAGATTTCACCACCGGCAACGATACCTTCTTCTACGGCCGCGCGGGCAGCAGAGAGGGCGTCTTCAACGCGGTGCTTCTTTTCCTTGAGTTCGGTTTCGGTAGCGGCACCGACACGGATGATGGCAACGCCACCGGAGAGCTTGGCCAGGCGTTCCTGGAGCTTTTCCTTGTCGTAGTCGCTGGTGCTCTTGTCAATTTCAGCGCGGATCTGGTCGATGCGGCCCTTGATGGAGCCAGCGTCGCCACGACCACCGATGATGGTGGTGTTGTCTTTGTCAGCGGAAACTTTTTCGGCGCGGCCGAGATCAGCCAGGGTGGCGGTCTCGAGCTTGCGGCCAGTTTCTTCAGAAATGACGGTACCACCGGTCAGGATGGCGATATCTTGCAGCATGGCCTTGCGGCGATCGCCAAAGCCAGGTGCCTTGACAGCCAGGACATTCAACATGCCGCGCAGTTTGTTCAGAACCAGGGTAGCCAGCGCTTCGCCGTCGATATCTTCGGCGATGATCACCAGTTCGCGCTTGCCAATCTGGACAAGTTTCTCGAGGATGGGGACGATATCCTGGGCGGCGGAGATTTTCTTCTCGTTGATCAGAATATAAGCATCAGAGATGACAGATTCCATGTGTTCGGTGTCGGTCACGAAATAGGCCGAGATGTAACCACGATCGAACTGCATGCCTTCCACGTATTCGGTTTCGAACAGCATGGACTTGGATTCTTCGACGGTGATGACGCCGTCTTTGCCAACTTTGTCCATCACATCGGCGATCAGGTTACCGATTTCGGAGTCAGCGGCCGAGTTGGTCGCGACAGAGGCAATTTCTTCACGAGTGTCGATGCTCACGGCTGATTTACGCAGCTGGGCAACGATTTCATCGGCGGCTTTTTCGATACCACGCTTGAGCAGCATGGCGTTGTAGCCAGCGGCGAGGGCTTTGAGGCCTTCGGTGACGATGGCATGGGCCAGAACGGTGCTGGTGGTGGTGCCGTCGCCGGCGATGTCATTGGTCTTCTGGGCTGCTTCTTTCAGAAGCTGGGCGCCCATGTTTTCAAACGGGTCTTCAAGTTCGATTTCCTTGGCAACCGAAACACCGTCGTGGGTGATGGTGGGGGAGCCAAATTTGCGATCGATTGCAACATTGCGGCCCTTCGGGCCGAGGGTCGTGGCAACTGCGTTAGCGACCACGTCCATGCCGTTCTTAAGCTTACGGCGGGCTTCTTCGGTAAATACAAGTTGTTTAGCAGCCATATTTTATTTCTCCGTAAGAATGATTACTTTGCTTCGATAATACCGAGCAGGTCGGTTTCGCGCAGGATCAGCAGTTTCTTGCCATCCAGCTTCAGTTCAGTGCCGGCATACTTGGCAAACAAAACTTTGTCACCCACTTTTACATCCAGGGCGATGCGCTTGCCATCGTCATCGCGGTCGCCGGGGCCGGCGGCCAGGATCATCCCCTGCTGGGGCTTTTCCTTCGCGGTGTCGGGCAGCACGATGCCCAGAGCGGTTACGTCTTCCTGTTCGATGGGCTCGACGACCACGCGGTTACCGAGGGGTTTTACTGAAATTGTCATACACGCCTCCTATGGAAATTGTGTTTTATTGGTTGTTCGGCAATTTTTTAGCACTCGCCGATGCAGAGTGCTAAATATTATGATACCTTTGTCCTGAATGAGAGTCAAGGGAACTATCTGAATTCTTACACTTTTCTGATATTCTCTGCGCCTGCAAAACCGCCTCTATTGCATTTCGGTTGCTTACTTGGCGGGTGTGTTTGTTGGTGCAGGTGTTGGTGAGGGTGTAGGGGTGGCAGCGCCGGGAGTCAGGTCTGCTGGCATAGGTGTGGCGGTCAGGGATGACCGGATGATGCCACTGCCAACCAGCGCACAGATGTTTTCATTTTCTTTCAAAATCGCTGCGACAACCGTGTCGCTGTCGTAACCCCCTTTTCGGATGCGGTCAATCACTTTTCTTGCCTCGGGACACATGTTGTTTTTTGGACGGCTAAGCGCTGCCAGGTTCGAGACATATGAATAGTAATACACCACGCTGGAGGGGGACAACTCCATGCCTTTTACCTCGTTACCGGTTTCATTTTTGCCACAGCCCCCACGCGCATCGCAGCTTTCCACGGCGGTGCATCCGTCGATGGCGCATTTCAAAGCGGGTATGGCTCCTT
This sequence comes from uncultured Anaerolineae bacterium, assembly GCA_903908605.1. Taxonomy (GTDB): domain Bacteria; phylum Chloroflexota; class Anaerolineae; order Anaerolineales; family Villigracilaceae; genus UBA5195. Next base: position 2,278 of record CAIVSQ010000357.1, on the reverse strand, counting down.
CAAAATTGCGTGAGCGCGTGAAAACAATGCCAAGTTGTCCGTAAATATCAGGGTTGGCTGGGTCAAATTCCAGGGCTTTTTGCACATTGCGTCCGGCGGCGTAAAACTCACCCAGTTGTGAATAGGTCTTCGAGATCGAAATATACGGCCCCGGGTCCTTTACCCCCAGCATTTCGTTGATTTTAGCTGCCATGTCAAAAAATGAGAGTGAATTATCGTAAAGTGCCTGGCGCTGTTCCTTGATGGTGCTATTGAAGGCCAGTGTACGGTAATTTGCGCCAGCACGCATATACAACAAGGTCAGATTGGGAGTGATCTCAATTGCGCGTCCATATTCTTCGATTGCCTGGTTGTACTGTCCCTGGGTTTCTAGCAAATACGCGTATACGCGGTGAACATCCATCAGCCCCTGGCCTTGTTCCAGTGCCTTAAGGATATTCTGCTCAGCCTGGGCGATGCGCTGCTGGTCGATCAGAATTTCAGCATAATAAGCTAGTGCCAGGGTATTGGCGTTATCCAGTTTTAATGCGTGTACGGCTTCTTGCTCCGCTTCCACCAACAAACCGGCAGCTCGATCTCCGGTAATGGAAGGGCTTGCGTTCCAGTCCAGTACGAAGGCCCGCGTGGCCGCTACTGTGCTGTCATCGGGAGCCAGTGCAGCCGCTTTGTCTACGGATGTCATTGCGTCGGCCAGAATGGCGCGGCGTTCTTCCACTGTAATTTTTAGAGATGAGTTATATGTCTGAATGCGTGCCAGCGTGGCCCAGATTTCAGCATTATTCGGGTCCATTTCGAGTGCTTTTTGATAAGATGCAATCGCGGCATCCAGAGCACCCGAAGTGAAGTGTGCATCACCCTCAGAACTGTAAGACTGGGCCGCCCGGGTGGGTGTGGGGGTCAGTTCACCCGGGCGTTTGATGGTGCCATTACCCACACCCATATAAACCCACACCCCCGCCATCATGATCAGCAAGTAGATGAAGATTCGGTAGACATTATTTTCGGGCCGCTTATTAAAGATAGGCTGGCGGGGGTTTACATTCATTTTAAATCAGGGGGTGGGGGTAATTTCGCCAGCAGTGGGGGTTGCTTCTGGTGAGCCAGCTTCTGGCGTGGGGGTTAGCGAAGCGGCTTCAGTGCACAGGCGGATACCTTCATTCGCATTGTATAAGGCGATTTCGTCATTTTGGGCAACAGTGAGCAGCTTTTGGAAAATGGGCAGGGCTTCACCACAACGGTTCAAGCGTACCAGGACCAGCCCATAGGTGAAGTAATACTCAGCAATACGTTGTGAATTTGCCACCAGTTCTAGGGCCTGAATTTCAACACCATCAGCGTCCTTGCCGCCCTTCACTACAAAGCCCAGTTCAGTGGAGGCTTCTGGCCATTTGAAGTTTCGATAATACATGACACCCAGGTTCCCGCGCAGCGCGGTATCGTTGGGGGTGGTTTTGACCGCCTGCTGTGCGTATTGCTCGGCCTTGGCATATTCGCCAACCGTGGCATAAACACGCGAAATGAACAGCAATGGCGTTGGGTCGGTTGGGTTGAGCTGGTTGGCGATTGTCAACGAGTTGACAGCCTTATCGTAGACGCCCATAAAACGGTAATTGCGTCCCAACGAAATGTGCACGTCAGCGTTATTCTTGTTGATCAGCACGGCGGCTTCGTATTCGCTAATGGCTTGGGCAGGATTGCCGGTTACTTCATATACATAACCACGAGCCCGATGCGTTTCCAACAGGTCGGGGCCAAGTGAAAGGGCCACCCTTGATTCCTCGCTCATGCGATCAATTGCATCGAAGGGGCCAGTGCCTGCTACATACTGGTCTGCCAGCATTTCGGCGTAATAGGCGTGTGCCAGCGCGTTATTGGGATCCAATTCCAGGGCACGTTTGATGGCGGTTTCCGCGGCCAGGTAATCGCGTTGGGCTGAAAGGGCCCAGCCACGTACAGCGTATGCTGTGGAATTATTCGGGTTCAGCAGCAGCGCGTTTTCAGCGCTGATCTGGGCCTCCGGATATTTACCGGCCCAAACCTGTGCACGTGCCAGAGCAATATAAACGGAAGGGTCGTTGGGCATTACTTGTACAGCCTGTTCATAGGACTTGATGGCTTGAGGAAGTTTGCCCGCTAAAAAGAAGTCGTTCGCTTCGGCGACATACGATTCCGGGGAGCGCGTAATGGTAGGGGTTGGCAGGTAGCTGTTTTGTATGCCTGGACCAATGACAACCCCAAAATACATGACAAACGCGATCGCCGCCACCAGGGTGAAGAT
>CAIVSQ010000356.1 GCA_903908605.1 uncultured Anaerolineae bacterium | reverse complement strand
GTGCGGTGATCCTTGACCAACTGGTAAGGATGTAACACATAAGAGCGAATCTGGCTGCCCCATTCTGCTTTTGTGTAATCGCCCTTTAGTACAGCGATTTCGGCATCTTGCCTGGCCTGCTGGATTTGCAACAAACGCGAACGTAGAACTTGCATGGCAACTTCTTTGTTCTGCATCTGGGAACGTTCATTCTGGCAGGTTACAACGATTCCGCTTGGGAGATGGGTTAAGCGAATTGCAGTGGAGTTTTTCTGCACATTTTGACCGCCAGCACCTGAGGACCTGAACACATCAATTTTTACATCGGCCGGATCAATTGGAACTTCAGCACTATCCATCGCGACTTGCGGCAGTACTTCCACCAACGCAAAAGATGTATGCCGGCGGTGAGCAGCATCAAACGGGGATAACCGCACCAATCGATGGACACCCTTTTCAGAACGCAGATACCCATAGGCATAGGCTCCGGCAATCGCGATGGTGACGGTTTTAATACCTGCCTCCTCACCCTCGGTCAAATCAATTATTTCTGCAGAAAAGCCCATGCTTTCAGCCCAGCGCAAATACATGCGTTCGATCATCATGGCCCAATCCTGGCTATCGGTCCCACCGGCTCCTGCGTGAATGGCCAGGATCGCATCGCCAGCATCATATCGTTCTGATAACATCGTCTTGAGGGAGCGTTTTTCGAGCTGTTCCTCAATGGCCTTAATCTCACCCAACAATTCCTCGCGCAGGCTTTCATCGCGCATATCAGCAAGTTCACGCACATATTTTACGCGTTGGTCAAAAGCCTGCCAATCTTCCAATTCATCGCGCAGTGCTGCAGCTGTTTTACTTATTCGCTGGGCTGCCTGGGCGTCATCCCAAAAACCAGGCGCAGCTATTTGTTCATCAAGTTCCGAAAGTTTATTTTCCTTTGACAGTAAGTCAAAGGCGCACCATTAATTGAGAAGTCAGCTCACCAGCCTGCTGCGAACGATCTATTAAATCTTGCATTTATCCTCCGATATAATAAGGTAAGTTCTTTTACTACTTTGAAATTTTGGGATGATATGGACCAGCAGGATATTAATTTACCCCAGGATGCCATCCACAAACGCTTCAGGATCAAACAGGGTAAGATCCTCCGGTTTTTCACCCAAGCCGGCAAATAAAATGGGCAAGCCCAATTCGCGTTGTATGGCAAAAGCCATGCCACCCCTGGCCGATGAATCAAGCTTGGAGAGGATAACTCCATTCACCTTGACAGCATCACGAAACGCTTTCGCTTGCTGCAATGCGTTTTGCCCGGTGGTCGCATCGAGTACCAACCAGACTGCATGCGGAGCTCCATCGAGGGCTTTACCAACCACACGGTTAACTTTTTTCAATTCTTCCATCAAATTGAAACGCGTATGCAAGCGGCCGGCAGTATCGATGAAGACCATATCCACATTACGAGCCACAGCTGCCTGAACAGCATTATATGCAACCGCTCCGGGGTCAGATTCCGGTGCTCCGTAAACCACTTCAATTTTGAGCCGGTCACCCCAAACCTGCAGTTGATCAACCGCAGCCGCACGAAATGTATCCGCCGCACCGAAGAGAATACTCTTACCCAGTTGCTTATAGCGTTGGCCCAGCTTGGCAGCTGTGGTGGTTTTCCCTGAACCATTGACGCCGACCAATAAAATAACAGCCGGGTTGGCCGTGAAAACAGGCAAGCTGGTGGGCGGGGACAACCTGGAGCGCATTTCCGATTTCAAAAAGGAACGCAGCTCCTCCGCCCTGGTGAGTCCTTCGCGCTTGACAACAGCTTTAAGGGATGTGAGGATCGATTCAGTAGTCTCCAGGCCCAAATCCGCCTGAATCAATAATGCTTCAAGGTCATCCCAGGTGTCCTGACTAATTTCAGTGGCACCCAATAAACTTGCCAGGCGGCCAAAAGCGACCTTGGATGTGCGAGCTAATCCGTTCTTCCAGCGAGAGAAAAATTCAGTCATAGGGACGAGATTATAACATGCCGTTTGTGATATACTCTCGAAAGTTACGTCCCTGGCTGCTATATTCTTGCAACTTTTTGAAGTGAAACGCATCCAATCAACAGGTAAAAAATTCAGCGGGAATCACTCGCGCAAATAATTCATTCTCTTTATAAATAACAAAATCAAAAAGGATAAACAACATGTCAGACACCCCCGTTCATGTCACTGATGCCGCATTCGAGCAAACTGTGCTCAAATCCCCCACCCCTGTAATCGTTGATTTTTGGGCACCCTGGTGCGGGCCTTGCAAAGCCGTCGCACCCATCCTGGATAAACTTGCCAAGGAATACGCCGGGAAAATCGTCGTCGCCAAAGTGGATACAGACGAAAACCCAGTTTGGGCTCAAAAATACGGAGTGCAAGGGATTCCGACCATGTTGTTCATATCCGGTGGTAAAATCATTCACCGTCAGGTTGGTGCGCTGCCCGAAAGAATGCTAAAGGAAGCAGTCGCACAATTCCTGGAAGTTGCCGGGAAGAGCTAATAACCAAATGTCCCGCAAAATTCTTGCGGGACATTTTTCTTAATAAGGATACGAATAATGAAAAAAACTGGATTGTTGATCGTCTTTGCGCTTGTGCTGACGGCCTGTGGGCAAGCCCCGACGCCAATGGCCACCCCCAATATTCAACAAACGATTGAGGTGGTATCTTCCACAATGATCGCCGAGACACTCACCGCACAGCCCACATCCAGCCCGCTACCAACAAATACGCTGCAACCAACAGAAACGGCTACTGCTTTTCCAACAGAGACGCCCACCCCTGACCCAGCCAGCATCACCCTGGTCCCCGCCACTGCCGACCCAGCCGTTGGGCCAACAGAAACTCCATGGTCTGGCACCTTATCTCCCGGCAATACCGACGGGCTGCCAAAAGGTTTCCTGCGGATCGAAAACAATACCGGGGTGAAGGAAATCACCATCACCATGACCGGTATTACCCTCACGCGCGAACGGCCAATCT
>CAIVSQ010000355.1 GCA_903908605.1 uncultured Anaerolineae bacterium | reverse complement strand
ATAGCAATATTGACGATAAACCCTTCTTATCAAGATATTCTGTACCAATTAGGGGATGATCAATGATCTATTATTAAATTGAATCTAGGTCTGGCAAGAAACCCTTTTCGTTATTTACTTGCATATTTTGTTTTTCAAGATTTTTAAATATTGGATTGGTTAAGAAATGACATCTCCTGTGCCTGTAGCTTTGTTTGCCTATCGGCGACCAGAGCACTTAAGAAAAACATAGGATTTCAAATTGATTTAAGCCTTGGGATTGAAGCTGCTACATATCTAGAAGTGGGTATTGGTTCTGGACTATTGGGGGGTATTCTCATTAAGAATGGCAAGAGGTTTGTTGGTATTGATAATAATAAAGGCTTAGGTCCTGATTTAATGGGTGTTTTGCCCTATTTGCCATTTGGGGCAAATTCCTTTGATGTTGTTATGTGCTTCCAAGTATTGGAGCATATCCCGGTATCAATGCTAAAAAAAAGTTTGACAGAACTAGCAAGGGTATCCAAAATCGGTGTTGTGTTAAGTCTCCCTGAACCAGACGATAATACCGGTTTGAAAAATAGATTCGCAAAAAGGTTCTTTAAAATATTTCATCTTCCCAAACGATGGTCGCCTCGGTCAGTGCCTATAGACTCCCAACATTTTTGGGAACTTGGATGCGGATTGGAGATTGGGGAATTTATTTCTCTTGCTGGGAAAGCAGGCATGAAGTTAAAGACCAATTTTCGAAACCCATATAATTATTATCATCACTTCTTCCTATTTGTAAAATAATAATAGCCATGATCTCTGTATTAGTAAGAACGCATAACCGGCATCTGTTGTTAAAAAAATGTCTTGCCAGTCTTGACAGACAGTCTTTTACCGGAGAATATGAAATCGTTGTTATCGACAGTGCCTCCACAGATGCGACTAGTTTGACTGTTAAAGAATTTTCGGATTCAAACCCCAGAATTAAATATCTGTACGAGCCAGTTGCAGGTGCCGCTAGGGCACGAAGAGCGGGATTGAAGGTTGCTGTTGGCGAAATTTTGGTTTGGATTGATGATGATTGTTCTGCACAAGAAACCTGGCTTGAAAAAATGGTTGAAGTTTTTTCTAAAAATACTCACGTTGACGTGGTTGGTGGGCAGGTTATATTGGAATGGGAAACCCACCGACCAACCTGGCTGCCAGATGTTCTTGATGCTACTTTGGGAAAACAGTACCTTGGGGACACACTAATTCAAGTTCCCACTGTAAATGGAGCTAATATTGCTTATCGAGTTTCAATTGCCCAAAGAGTAACTTTTGATATGTCTGCTTTAGGCCCATATGGTGGATCGAAGAAAAGGATGAGCGAGGACTCTGAGTTTTGCAGGCAGGCCAGATTGCTTGGAGCCAGGATTTATTTTTCTCCAGATGCAATTGTTTACCATTTTGTACCAAAGCAACATTCAACACTAAATTATTTGTTGGGAAGGTATCATGTACTTGGTATATCCAGGGCCGTTCGGTACCAACTGATTTACCCTGAAGATAAAATTGACTGTATCAAACGAATTGTAAAAGGATTACTAACGCTACTCAAAAGTCTAGTAGGTTTTATTGTTATGATGCCTATTAGACTTCTTACCTGTCCAAAATCCATGTTAGTCGATAGCGTATTCGTAATACAATCCTATGCTTATTTGTGCGAAGAATTGAGTTACTTACTTTCTATCACGTTGGCGCAGTGACCCTAGAAGGAAGAATGTTTTTTAGAGGTAAAAAATACTTTCTATTTCTTTTCGGACTCTACCTAGAATAAAAACCAATTTACTCTCTTAGTTGTGATCAAGCTGCATACCCCACATTTGGTGTTGAAGAAGTTCTATAACGGCCGAGAATTATCGTATTCGCTAGGCGGGGTAGAGTGGATGGAAAAAAAGCCATTATTGCAGCCCAAGGTGTTTCATCTCCGAGTCTGTATTTAGGGGAACTGGCTGTTATGGATAGCTTAAAACCTAACACTTTATCAATCCAGCCTGTGCCAAATTTTATAGATACCGAGCAATTTTCTCCAGGAAAATTAAGTAATGAATCGCAGTCCACTCTTGTTTTGTATGCAGGAAGATTGGAATCGCTTAAGGGGGCGATGATATTAGCAAAAGCCATCCCTCAGATTTCTAGCCGGTATCCTCAGGCGCATTTCGCCTTTTTGGGAGCAGACCGGTTAGCCGAAGATGGAACATCCCAAAAAGCTCAATTGGAGCGTTTTTTGGAACGGGCAGGTCTCCGAAACCGTGTTGAATTCCAGGGACACAGTTCATCTGAAGTTTTTCTCTCATATTACCGGCAGGCCTCGGTCTTTGTTTTGCCATCAGTATTTGAAAATTACCCTTATACGCTTTTGGAAGCCATGTCCTGTGAAAAAGCCTGTGTGGTCAGCCGCGCCGGGGGAATGATAGATATGGTGGAGGAGGGAAAATCAGGATTGTTTTTTGAACCGGGCAATCCGGAAGACCTGGCTGAAAAAGTAATCGCCTTATTAGATGATCCGACTTTGCGAACATCATTAGGGGTAACGGCCCGACAACGGGTGGTGCAGAAATATGGGCTGGATATTGGCGTCGAAAAAACCTTATCTTTTTATCAAAGTATTCTAGGGAAGCCGGCTTAAAACATGCGCATTCTCCTTGTCACAGCTCGTTATCGCCCTCACCGTGGTGGACTCGAAACTGTCGTATGTCATCTGGCTGAAGAATTTTTGCGCCGAGGGCATGAAGTCCAAATCGTTACGAATCGCTACCCTCGTTCTTTACCAGCATGCGAGCAGCTAGATGGCGTGCTGGTAAGGCGGTTTCACTTTATTCTGCCGGAAGCTATGCACTTGCGAAACAGTCGCCCTGATTTATGGCTGGCTGGATTATGGTATCGCAACTTCACACAGCGAAACCTGCGTGCCCTAATTAACCGCTTCAAGCCGGATGTGATTAACAGTCATTACCTGAACGAAACCGCTGAATTGACCGGGCTGGCTCTCGGTTCAACTCCTTGGGTTATTTCTTTTCATGGTGGGGATGTGGAGGGCGAGCCTTGCTTGAGCCACGAGCGCCGTCAGCGTTTCACCCGGCTGGCGCACCAAGCCAATGCTTTTACCGCCTGTTCCGCTTCTCTTGCTCGCAACGCTGTATCATTGGAACCATCCCTAGAAGGCAAAACTGACTTAATTCACAATGGTGTGGATGTAGATCGTTTTTCTTCTGCCCAGCCTTCTTCGTTTGCCCCCCCTTATATTTTGGCCGTTGGGCAATTAGTGGCGCACAAAGGCTTCGATCTACTCATCCGTGCTTTCGCCCCGCTGGCTGCAAAATACTCCTCCGTTCAACTGATAATTGCTGGCGAGGGCAGTTATCGGCCCCAACTTGAGCTGTTGTGTGACGAGTACGGTCTTGCTGGACGTGTGATTCTTTGGGGCAGGGCGGATGAAGCGCAGGTTGCCTGCCTCATGGCGGGTAGCTTATTTGTTGCAATGCCGTCTCAAAAAGAACCCTTTGGTATCGTCGCCCTCGAAGCGATGGCCGCCAGAAAATCCGTGTTAGCCTCCCCTGTGGGCGGTCTGCCTGAATTTCTGCCTTGCCCGCCCAATCGCCTTGTTCCGCGAAAACTTACGGATTGGGAAAATGCGCTCGATGAGTGGATTTCCTTGGCATTGGCTGGAGACTTGTCTGTTTCGGAAAATTACTCAGCTGCCCTCGATTTTGACTGGCCACGAGTTGCGGGAAGGTATTTGCAGGTATATGAAAGGGTTGTGAATCGTGGTTAATAAGCGTTGGCTTTTCATTCATCCCTTCCAGTTGCGATTATTACGCGGGATAGAAACCTACTTGTGGAATCTATCATCTGCTTTGGTTCATTCTGGCATAGGCGTGGATATTTTGACATGGGACGGTTCGCTAAGCATCCCAGAATATGTTCAACACCCAGAAATCCGTATTCACCGTGTTCCCAATTATCGCTATTTTCAGGCAGCGGCAGCTATTCCGCTATATCTCCGACACATTATGACAGGTAATTATTCACATGTTTTTACGCATTTCGCTGGATATGGTGAGGGTTTTAGCCTTTTTCTTGCGGGTTTTCTCAGGCAGGTTGAATTTTCAGTTGTTTTTCATTTTCCGCCCAGTTTAGTGCCGCACCGTTATCGGGAATTTGCGCGATGGGGCTTTCTTCGTGATGCAAAGCACCTTATTGCTGTAAGCCAGGCTACGGCCCGTGAAGTGGTTCCGTGGGCGGGGCGTTCTTGCTCTGTTATCGGGCATGGCGTGAATGTGCAACATTTTAAGCCCGATGCAGAATCACGTTCTCGAATCCGTCAACAGCTTGGCATTCACCCGGATGCTTTAGTTTTAATATCTGTAGCTGCATTGGAAGAACGGAAAGGCATTCAATGGGGCATTAAAGCTCTGTATAGGTTATTGACCGATGTTCAAAACTTACATTATGTGGTGGTTGGAGATGGTGCGTACCGCAAGCCATTGGAAATATTGGTTGATGACTTGGGTGTTGCGGATAATGTGCATTTTTTAGGTACGAAATTGGATGTCAGTCCGTATCTGTGTGCCGCAGACATTGTGTTGGTTCTATCAAAAGGAGAGGCTAGCTCAATTTCCCTTTTAGAAGCGATGGCCTGCCAGTTGCCCTCGATTACATCAATTTGCCCGCCTTTTGACGAATTGGTCAATCCAGCTTGGGGTATCAAGGTTGAGGAAGAGAATATTTCGGCTATTGTGCAGGCATTGACCGGATTGATTGGCCAACCAGATATCCGGCTCAAAATGGGCTTGGAAGCTCGAAGTTGCGTCATCGAATCTCGTCAATGGCAACAGGTAGCCCAGCAATATCGGGATTTGATAGGATAGCTGCCTTGGCTGGATTTTTGCGTATAAAAAGTTATTTTCATAGATTTATGGTTGCGTATTACTGCGCTATTTTTACCAAGCAGTGTCAATTTGTGGGAGACAATCTGCTTGTCAAAGGCCCATTCAGGGTGAGAAACATAGGCCAAATCATTATTGGTAATGTCTGTATTTTTGATTCTACAAAAGAACGATCAATACGATTAGACGTAGGAAATCGCGCCATTCTTCAGATTGGCAATGGAACTTATGTAAATGAAGGTGTTCATATTGTTTGCAATATCTCTGTCTCGATAGGGAGAAATTGCCTTATCGCCCCGGATGTTGAAATAATGGATGACGATGGACATCCAGTTGATTGGCGTGAACGTCATAATCACTGGCCTGAAAACCCCGAAGATCGTTGTGGTGCTCCAATCGTTATTGGCGATAATGTTTGGATTGGCACGAGGGCGATTATTCTGAAAGGGGTAATCATCGGTAGTGGTTCGGTGGTTAGCGCTGGGTCTGTTGTTACGAACTCGGTGCCCCCGGCGGTACTTGTTGCTGGTGTGCCGGCAAGGATAATACGTCAGCTTGGCCAGGATACAAATTGATGACTGCGAATGCTATTTTCACTATCCCTTGGCGCATACTTCCCAAATGGCTAGTGGGCGACCGGCTAAAAATATTGATGTATCATAGTGTTTCAGACAACCCGCGCGACCCGCATGCAATTGCTCCTGATGAATTTACGCAACAGATGAAAATATTACGTTCGAAGAGGGTGGTTAGCTTGCGCGAAGGACTTGACTATTTGCGAGATGGGTGCCCTCTGCGCAATGTTTACGTAATTACCTTCGATGACGCCCTGCTCGATTTTTATACGACCGCCTTGCCAGTTTTGCGTGAATTTGGGTATCCTGTTACCATGTTTGTTTCCACTGGCATGGTGGCGGGGAAAGCAGTTTGGGATACTTTTGACAAAACAAAACCAACGATGAGCTGGAAGCAATTGGAAGAATGCCAGGGTGAACAGGTTGTTTATGGAAGCCACACGGTTAATCACATACGGTTGCAGGAATGTTCTGATGCAAAACTAGCCGATGAGCTTGAAACATCGCTCATTTACCTCCAAAAAAGGCTCGATGTCGTCATTCCGGCCCTGGCTTACCCCGGTGGTTATCACAATGCGCGTGTGCGTCTGGCTGCCCGATCAGTAGGGTACTCCTGCGCTTTGGGGGCTTCAAGCCGATGGGGCAATGGCCCAGAATCGGATCTGTTCCAACTACGCCGTCAGAGTTTTATTGTATGACCATTTTTTCTGTCCTGATTTGTACTTATAACCGCCCAGAGATGCTGTCCATGGCGCTCGAAGCATTGATTGAGCGTACTTATGAAAAACCGGATCAGGTAATCGTCGTCAATGGCGGAGACGAACGGTCTGACTGTATTGTCCAAAAATATGTGGTTTGGCCGGGGATTCAAGTTCAACTGGTGAAGACCGTCAATAAGAATCTGGCTGTCAGTCGTAACATAGGCTTAGCTTATTGCACTGGTGATATCGTTGCCATGACTGATGACGATGCTGATGTTTTTCCAGATTGGGTCACCCAGATGAAACGCTTGCATGATGAACATCCCGAAGCCGGCGGGGTAGGCGGGATGGTCATCGGCGCCGAAAGTGACAATAGCCTGTTGAGCCGTATTGCGGATAAGATTGTCTTTTCATCCCCATCAAAAGCTACTTACGTGCGCACCATAGCAGGTGTCAATGTATCTTATAAACGAACAGCCTTACTGTTGGTCGGTCAGCAAGATGAGACACTTGTTCGTGGGGAGGATGTTGATTTTAATTGGCGCATGAAACTGACAGGATATGAGATTTTTTACTCCCCTGAAATAAAGGTAATTCACCACCATCGGCCAACAGTACGAGGTTTAATACACCAGTTTTATATGTATGGGCAAGCTTATTATGTGGTGCGCTGGAAGTGGCCAGAGATGTATTCTGTCTATCCTCATGGCATAGCCACCATAAAAGATGCCCTAAAAACGGTTAATTTTGTATTGAGAATATTTTATCAGCCGATCTTCCAGATGTTTCGGTTTCGCCCCTGGTATGTCTGGCCGGTTGTTTATTGTATTTTGGTTTTATCCGGATGCGCGTGGAGCTATGGGGTTGTTCGCCAGTGGTTGATTTTTACTTTTCGCCGTTTCGCGAAGGAGTAATTATGCAAGAAAATTTGTTAGATTACTTAGCCTGTCCTAATTGCGGATGTGAAAAAATTGAATTGCAAATCTCCAAAAAGGAAGGGCAAGAAATTAGCTTCGGGACACTAATATGCTGCGATTGCTTCTCTCGATTCCCAATCATAGGGGGAATTCCCTCGATGTTGCCTCGAATCTATGAAAGCGAGGAAAAATCTGAAACCAATCTCACATTAGAATCCTCTATTTATGATATTCGGAAATCTGAAATGTTATTCAGGGATACACATGCTACGGGATACGATAATATTTCTCGAGCCCAGGCCCAGTTGGAAATTGACTATGTAATGGATGAATTGAATTTGTCTCAAGGAAAAAAATACACACTCCTCGATTTAGGCTGTGGCACTGGTCGGGTTTTATTGTCTTTGATACCGTATGCTCAAAATCTGATAGGAATAGATTTTTCTTTGGAGTCTCTGCGGTTGTTAAAATCAAAGTTGCGCAAGGTTGAAAACTCCGGGAGTGTTCACCTGATTCATGTCGATGCAGCACAACCTGCCCTGAAAAATAAATTGTTTGATGCTATTGTTAGTGTTCAATTAGTACAATCATTTCCTGATGAAGAAACCCGATTGGCTTTACTGAAACAAATTCATCGGGTTGCGCGCCCCCAAGCTAGTTTTGTTCTATCTACTTTTTATTACTCTCTGCTAAAACAACTCAGGGCGAGATATATTAAAAACCCTGAAGATGATATTTATGAACGTGAAGGTTTGCATTTAGGGCATCTTTATTACCATAATTATTCCAGTAAGGAGCTTAATGATTTATTTATTAAATCAGGCTTCAAAACTCTTCGTAAACGAGGTGTCAATACACCACTAACTCGTCGTTATGGCGTGGTAGGAGCTAAAATCGAAAAACTATTGAAGTGGAGTGGCATACTCACCCCATTCTCGCACTGGATCACGGTATCGGCTTTTGTGGAAACAGAAGATGAAATGTAGGAAAATTGAAAATGTTAGTTTAGCAGTGTGGCAAGATGTGGTGGATAAAAGCCCTCATGCTACCTTTTATCATACACCAGCTTGGGCGGATATTTTATGTAAAACGTTTCCCCGTTGGCAAAACGTAACATTTGGGCTTGAATTTGAAGACGGTAACAGGGCAATTTTCCCACTGTTTAGGCGCCAGATCATTCGCCCGTTGCCTTTTTATTGGCATGAATCATCTGTGATCGGAACCTATGGCGGACCGGTTTTCGAAATTACCCCGTCTCAAGAACAATATAACGAGGTGGTTGCAGATTTGATTCGAGAAAAGACAAATATATCGGTTGTAAGCAATCCTTTCGTAGAGACTATTTTGCCAACTAATGTCAGGCATTTGCAGCTGTTTGTACAAACCTTGGGGCTGGAGTATGGTTTCTCGGAAACTTGGAAGGGTTATTCGAATGGACGTCAGCGGGCGATACGAAAGGCGTTGAGGGAGGGCGTTTGCGTCAGACAAGTAGAATTTTTGGATTATTATCAAACGTATTATGAAATATATCTATCGCAATTGAAGCGATGGGGAAAAAATGCTTCGGGAAATTATCCAATGGAACTTTTTCATAATTTAGCTCGATTGTCTAATGCGAATCCTTCCGTTAAGTATTTTGGCGCGTTTTTGAAAAATAAAATGATTGGTGGCCTGATAGTTTTTTATCACAATAAATATGTGACACTTGGTTTTGTGGCAACTATGCCGGAATTTCTGAACTATCATCCTGAAGATGTCTTGTTGTCCGATGTTGTGGAAAAAGGATGTGTGGATGGATTCCAGAATGTGGATTTTGGAACAAGCGGGGGAAGAGATGGGATTGCCAAGTACAAAGAATATTTTGGAACGGTAAAACACCCCCTATATTATTGGCAGCAAAGAAATATTCTTGGGTTTATTTATCGTGGGGAAAGATTTATTAAAAACTACTTTGGTAAGTGTCCTGAGGGCTAGTTGATGTACAAAATTCCTCTCGTCAGGGAAACAATCATATTATTTTGTGTCAGTGTCTCAACTGTGATAGGTAGCTGGGTTGTTGTTCGTTATGGCTTTGATTTTCGTTATCTGCTGTTCCTTGCTATTCTCGTAACGCTGATGGCTGTAATAATTATGGGAAAGATTGGCTTGCGCGTGGGATTTGTTGCCTGGATATGGATGTTTGTGTTAGGCTATCGTACGGTTCATGTCACATCTAACTTCTCTATTCACCCTTTACTGGTATTAATGACAATATTATTCGTGATGTTATTGTTTTCATTAAGATTTGAGAAAATTGAATTGCATCTACCCCTGCTGTTATGGTTATTTAGCATTTTTTGGGTATGGGGTTTTATTCCAGGAGTGGTCGCCGGTATTCCCTGGATGGGGATGCTCGCTGACGCATTGAATTTTTTCTTTCTGTTGCCGCTTTTTTTTGTCATTCTATACCTATCTCGGGCGCCGGGGTTCTGGAAGCTGGCTTCTATGACCTTTTTGGCAAGCGGCGTAACGATTTGCTTTTTGGGGGTCATCGAAGCTTATTTCCCTTCAGCCATTCGGCTCATAATAGGGTTGAACCAAACCAATGCTGAAGGGTTTGTGTCTTTTTCTGGGTTTACACGAGCAAGTTTTGCTTTTTGGGGTGCTAACCCTGCAATTATTGTCGGCGCCTTACCTCTTCCGCTGGTTTTGTTGGTGCCAGGTTTCTATAAGAAAAATGCTATGCCTTTGACTCTGTTTGTCACGATGATAAGTTGTATTGGAATATATATAAGCGGCACAAGAATGGCTTGGTTGATGTTATTGATAACTAGTCTGATGCTTGCTTATTTTGTTTTTGACGTGATGGGGTTGGGGCTGATTACCTTGTTTTGGCTTGTTGCCAGTCAATTTTTTACATCACAAATCTGGGCATTAATTTACTCCATATATACACCACTTACAACCGGCTATTTTCTGGATAGCAGTGCTGAAAAACGGTACGCAAGGCAGTCGTATGCTTTTGAACTGGCTCTTGGGCATCCTATGGGTGTTGGCTGGACTGGTTCCGGTTGGGTACATGGTGATTTTATTCAGGTCGCTGCAAACCTCGGGCTTGTGGCTGGATTTTTGTTTCTTGCCTGGTAT
>CAIVSQ010000354.1 GCA_903908605.1 uncultured Anaerolineae bacterium | reverse complement strand
TTTATTTTTCAAATTCAATGCATTAGTCAGAGATAGCTGGATTGCCATCCGAAAAGTTTTTTCGGATGGTTAAGTCACTATAACGTAAAGTGTAAAAAGTTGGCACTGGAGGAAACGCTCTAGTGCTCTCACCTCGCTGGAACCACCCGGGCTGGAATATAACACAGGCCGGCACTCAATTTGGTGAGTACCGGCCTGTGTCTTGGTCAATTATTTATCCTTGCGCGAGAAGAAAAGCCGCCATATCAGGAACAGCATAACCAGCCCACCGATGAGCGCCAGAAGCATGGTCATCGGTTGCACACCTGCTGGATCCTCAAGTACAAAGACGGCTGCGGTATAAGCCGGCACGCTGAATTCGCCTTTCTGCTCGTTGAAAGCGGCATCGCGCACGATCGTGTCGGCCGAATTTTGCTGCACCGGGTGCAGGCTGTACTTTGTGCCTACAAATTCTTTCGCACCAAAGCGCACGGCTTCCGGGTGGGCGTTAATCAGGACAACTATGCCATCATAGACCGGGTCAAGTTGGTCAACATCCTGCAGACGCATCACGATCAGCCCAGGGGTCTGGTCTGGGCCGGTATTCAGGAAGCTAAGGGAATTACCGACCTGCGCGGCAGTCTGCAGGCGGAAAAGCGGAGAGCTTTTACGAATTTGCAGTAATTCACGGAAAATCGCCGCTGAAGTGTTGATCTCGGTTTTACCAGGCTTCAACGCCGGGTTGGCGAGCAGTGGGCGGTAGATATCCGCGCGGTCACGACCCTCGACCGGCAGACCAACGCCAAAATTATTACTGGCATACGTCCAATCAATGCGGTTGAACCAATCGCCTGAATTGTAAGAATTACGATCAAGCGACTTGGAACGCAGGATATCATCACCTGCATGGAAGAATGGCACACCCTGGCTAAACGTAACCACGCTAAGTGCCAGATCATTCATCCGCACACGCTGTTCCAGGCTGGCACTGGCAGGGGATTTTACCGCTACGGCATCCCACAGGGTTTCATTGTCGTGAGCCGAGGTGTAGACGATGTTTTCCTGGGGGTCGAGGGTATAGCCCGCACCCGCACCATTATAGAGCAGCAACCGGCCAGGGACAATATCACCGTTTGCGCGCTGAATTGGAAATTCTGCCAGGTTGCCAGCCATGCCCAAGCGTATCCAGGCTGTGATATCGAGCAACTTGGTTTTCTGATCCTCTAGTGGACGCTTTTCGTTCTCGTTGGGCGTTAGGAACAGCCCCGTGGAGAAACCCTGCACGCGCGGGTCATCAAAGGGACTACCGCCTCGCAAACCATCGCGCAGCCGGTCATTAAAGACCCCGATCCCTGTCCCGCCGATATTGGACTGGGTAGCATTGACGCCGCGTGCACCATTGGCAACTTCGCCAAAATTCCAGCCTTCGCCATAGATGTAAATTGACTTGCCATCCACGCCGTCCTTTTCCAGAGTCAGCGCATCCAACGCAGCGCGAACCGCTTGCATATCGGCCAACATGTGATGACCCATCAAGTCAAAACGGAAGCCATCCACCTTGTATTCACGCGCCCAGGTTACAACCGAATCCACCATCAGCTTGCGCATCATGTCATGTTCTGTGGCAGTATTTTCGCAGCAGGTGGATTTTTCAACCTTGCCTTCAGCGTTGAGACGGTGGTAATAACCAGGCACAACCCGATCGAGCACTGAGTTTTCGGATTGCCCACTGGCGTTGGTATGGTTATAAACCACGTCCATCACCACACGCAGCCCTGCCTGGTTAATGGACTGAACCATCTGACGGAATTCCAGGATGCGCTGACTTCCGTCTGGCGCGGTGGAGTAGGAACCTTCCGGTACGGTATAGTGCAGCGGGTCGTACCCCCAATTAAAACCGTCCACACCGTTAATAGCGCTCACAGCCGTCGGCTGACCATCGCCATCGGGTGGCATGGCTGCCAGCAAAGTCGGGTCAGTGGTTTGCCATGTACTGCGGTCCTCATTGACACTGGCGATATCAAAGGCGGGCAGCAGGTGAATATGCGTCAAGCCAGCTTTTGCCAGCGCACGCAGGTGACTCATGCCGTTTGCATCCGCCTGGGTAAAGGCCAGATACGTACCACGCTGTTCGGCTGGCACACTTTCATCCGAAATACTAAAATCGCGGATATGCAACTCGTAAATAACAATATCTTCAGGCGCTGCCAGGGCGGGCTTGGTGGTTTCGGCCCATTTACTGGGGATCAGCGCGGGATCACGCAAATCCACGATTTGCGAGCGTTTACTATTCATGGAAAGGCTGAGCGAATAGGGATCGGTCACAAGGTTGGTTTCGAGCTTACCCGTGGAAGGAACATAAACCTGGATTTCATATAGAAAAAAGAGATTCTTCCATTCGGGCTTGCCAACCAGGCTCCAGACACCCGTCGCCGGGTCCCAGGTCATTGCAAGCCTCTCGGGCTGAGCCGCATCTGGTGCCGAAAATAGATCAAGGGTGACCGAAATCGCTGTCGGGGCCCAGACACGCAATGTGGGGGTCGAACCATCCCAGGTTAGGCCGAGTTCACCTGAATAGGGGTAGAGTTGGTCCAACACGCCTGGAATCTGCACACCAGTTACATCCACTACCTTACCGTTCTGATCACGCACAATGACTGCCAGCTGGCTCTTGAGCGCCTCACGCAACTGGCCGGGATTGGGATTGGTGAGCTTGAGCGCGGTATACGCGCCCAGGTTTGGAAACTTACGGATTATCCCTGCCTCAGCACCACTCTTCTGGTAGGTAAGTGGGATTTCCACGCCATTTTCAACACCGCTGGCAGTCAATTTGAGATCAGCTGCCGGGGAATAAAACAGGGAGTAGGTGTAACGCGGGGAACCAGTGGTATTCCACAAGATCGTATCCAGGCTAACCCAATGGGCCTTGAGCTTGGCCAGGCTGCCGCGCGGTGCACCTTCGCTGCTGACGGTCAGGACCTTGTTCAGGCTATCATAGCCAAAGTAAATCTCAGCGCCATCAGCTTTGACAGTGAAGGTGGCTGTCTGGCTGATATCCGTCTTGGGATCCTCATTTATGGCTAAAACATAATTGTAGGTACCAGCCTTGAGCGCCTTGGTAGTAAATGAAAAGACCCCGTCACCATCCGGATCTTTGAGCCAGGAACGCAGGCAGGTGGGGTCAAAATTCTGGGAGCAGGTGAGTTGCTGTTGAAAATCGCCGGCCACGACGAAAATTTGAGTATTGTAATTATCGACAATCCAGTGGGTTTCATGATCGTAATAAAACTTAACGAGCCGCGGCGCATCCACCGCCAAGGGAATGTCTGTGCCACCGCGGGTGGCATTCAAACCATAATTCTCGTCCCAAGCACCATTCAGGGCGGCCTTATAGCGCGAACCTTTTTTATCCCCGTCATTGGCTGGCTGGATCTCAAACTCACCCTGCCAGACTCCATCCTCAGGATCGTACTTCAGCAAAGTCTGCTCACAGCCCGGCAGCCAATCACTTGGGCAGCCAAGTTCGTCCTGGTGAGTACCAGGGATTCCAACCATGGTGGGGTCGGGGGTATCTGCTGCGAAAGCAGGTGTATAGACAGCCAGGGACAAAGCCAACAGGATTATAAAATGGAATAGCTTTTTCATCGGATCTCCTACACTCAAAATATAGTAAGGCACACGAGGCACGCGCCCGCCCACCACGCTACCAGGCCAACTTACCAGTTCTTTTTAGACTCTCAGGCGTTGAATTTGTCAAAATCAGAACGTTAAGAGTGTCTATCTATTAGAAAACCTGAAAATATTCAACTAAAAAATAGATTACCCTTACTTGTCGATAAAATCAAGCAGGGCAATGGCACGCCCTGCGAGCTGCCGGATATATTCCCGGTAGGGGTAAATAACACCGAATGTCACCTCATCAATTCGTAGATCGCCCACCTGGGCCGTATCAGAGATGTTATCTCCCTATTTTTTCAAGCCCATACCGGTACCAACCAGTCACCCCTGAAACAACGTGCCAGATCATCAGCGTTTTTCTACGCGAGGTGGTCTGGCAATTACAGGCTATTTTCCTGCCATCGCGTTGGGGATGAACCAAACACACTATGTTTATTTCGGCTGCAGGACGACCACCACCGCGTACACGATCGAGAGAATCAACCCCAGGCTCGAAACCGCCATGCCGGCGATCGCCAGCTTCCGTCTACCCGAGCGCAGCCCAAGTGCCCCCAAACCCAGCCCAAACAGGCTGCTGGCGGCCCCGCAGATCGGGATCAAAGCCGCGCACAGGCTGATAATGCCCAGTGAGATTGAGAAGAGCGCCAGAAGTTTGTTTGTGCGTTCTTCTGGGTCGAGCTCGGTGTAATCGAAGCCATCCATCTAGTGTCTCCAGCGAACATAGATATTCCAAAACAAAGCCAGCATGTATCAACGTCGGACAAACCGGGCCTTTTTATAAGTTGGCTGTCTATTGATTACCCGGTGCACAGAAAGTTTTTTCATGAAGCAACCTGAATATTTTAGCATGAGAAAGCTGCGAATTGCCCCTCATGATTACCACGGTCTTTTAATAAGCATTGTTGGATAATAATCGCTTGTTTTTTTGAATTTCGCGAACAACAAAGCTAAACCGGCCCGTTGTCTGGTCCGGTTTTGTTACAAAGTCCTCATAATGTTGGTACCACAATGGTAAACACGGCGCCTTGTCCAGGTTGGCTCTCCGCCCAAACCTGCCCACCCATGCGCTGCA
>CAIVSQ010000353.1 GCA_903908605.1 uncultured Anaerolineae bacterium | reverse complement strand
AGCATATTGATGCCAGATTCGCTTAAACATCTGGGATTACAATCAGTCAGCATTAGAACTTCATATCCTAAGAGTCCGATTCTGGTAACAGAATGGAAAGAAATAATTTTGACGGATGTAGAAATCATTGACCTTTGTGATAATTTATCTGCTTTAGCGCAGGATTTCAGTAACCATATTGATGTCCGAATACCTGCACGAGTTTATTCAAAACCGCCAAAACTATGAGTCGCAAAGCCAAAAACTGCCCAACACCGTGTGCACCTGAAAGTGCGGGGCTTTCGCCCGCATTTTCAGGGTCGCGGCCCCAACGCAGATTCGGCGTCTGGTGGCTTTCCCCGCAAAATCCCGCCCTTGCCGGTAACGCCTGCCATTGGGCGGCAAACCGAATGGAGTAACAATGAAGAAATTAAAAGAATTACTTGATCTCCTAGTATCCATGGCAAAGGCATGGCCAACAATTATCTCGATATTGCTGGTTATTGTTGCGGCGATTACGGGGTTTTCAAAATTCGCTAGCCAGAGCATTACTTTGTCGTTACCCATCTGGGCCCTCATACTAATTGCTGCACTGGCAATTTATCTGTTGGGAAAATTATTCCAGTTTATAGCATCACGTAGAAAAGGTCCGCTTCAACATTTGAATGGACTTTTGTGGAAAACTCCAGTTTTTGGTTCACCTATTGCAGTCTGTCCGCGCAAGGGATGCGGCTGTGAAGTTATTTGTAAGGAAATTCCACCTGCGCCATATCAGTATGTGGCTACTGTAAATGATTTACACAAAGCAAGGTTCGAGTATAGTTATGAATACGAATGTCCCGTTCATGGCGTGCTGAACGGAATTCCAAACGAGGATATTAGTTTACTCAGTAAGAAAGCCAAATTGGCGTTTAAGTGATAAGTGCCGCCCAACACCGCGTCATCAGGACATGACCATGTCCTTTCGAGAAATATGATCGCTCTCTCCTGCGATCTTGATCGGGTGCACCGGACAAGTGAGGGTCCTATAGTCCACGTTTTCATCAGAGAGTCTTTAACTAGTCAAGGATGAGAAAATGTCAGAAATCTTCGATTTCAAAAAAAAATGTGATTCCATTCTTCTCGAGCGAAAGACTACCAGCTTAACCAGCAAAAGCTTATGGGATGATTATTTAAGCCATGGGTCTGGCAATAATGTTGTGGCAGGTGAACATGAAGACAGGGATGTGTTGGAGCTATTACAGAATGCTCGAGATGCGATCGTAAGTGACAATCATAATAGCACTGGAAAGATTCTAATAGCGGTAACTGACAAGGGAATGATTATTGCGAATACAGGGGAACCGTTTAATTTAAATGATGAAAAGGTTTTTCAAGCTGTTACACTTCTTGGCGAGTCGAGTAAAACCGAAGACAAACAGATGATAGGTCACAAAGGGATTGGCTTAAAGTCAATCCTACAGCGTTTTGGTAAATTTTCCATCCACACACATATTGGTGAAACTGAATTAACCGCCGAATTTTCAAGATCAAGAACTTATGCTCAGATACAACCCGAAATACAAAACAGCCAAATCAAAGAATATGTTTTGTCACACCTACCTAAATTACCCCTTTTTAGAACACCTCATAATTCCATAGCCACGGGGGATGAGTTGCTTGAGACTGTCAATAGAGGATTAAGAGAATTTGCGTCTTCTTACGGCCAGTTTGAAATCGATGAATATACAACTTGTTTGTCTTTATACTACGAAGATTCAATTTGGGAAGATACTTTACAAGAAATTGAAGACAATTTTTTCGGGGATGCGAAGAAAAGTTTCCACGAATTGAGAAGAAATTATCAAACAGCAGATGCCGATGGTAATCCACAATCGAAGCTGTGGAAATTACTAACCGACCCCAGCAAACTTGATCCTCGTACTTTAATCTTGTTGGGCCATATTTCACAAATTCAGATGATCAATTTCGGAAGATTTGGAGACAGGATTGAGCCAATTGAATACAAAACGTACTGCATTACACAAACACCAACATCATCTGACAATCTCTCAACAATAGTAAAGCTGACCGAAAGCTCCCAGAAAGATGGAAAATTAATAGAAATCGAAAAAGAGTTTCTGGCCTTTTCTAAGCCATTTGGGGAGGTTGAAGGTGAATATGTGCAGTTACTCTTTGAGAAGCCGGGTAAGGAGCCTGGTTTTACCGACCAACCCATTTATTTGTATTATCCAATCCAGACGGCAAAATCAGGCCTGCCATTCCTAATTCATGGACCCTTTTTGGTTACCCCCAGTCGGAAAGAACTATCTAACAATGAAACCGCAAGAAACAGAAATAACAAGGTCGCCGATGTTGCTCTCGAATTATTAGAGTCATGTTTGCCTGCCTTACTGGCTGAACCAAATTGCCGTGACTGGATGCCTTGGATGGTTTTGCCACTACTAAATTCTAATGAAGAACCGATCCTTGAAGAACTTTGCCGGCGCATAATTGACCTAATCAAAAATTCAGCTTGTGTACCATCCCTGTTTGGGGATTCTTTTCTAAAGCCAGGGGAGATATATTTTCTAACAGAACGCCCACGAGGGTTCATGATATTTGAATCCCACTTGTCAGATGCGAGCAATTTACGATTGATAGCAAAATCAAACCGCGAAAGTTATGAATGGGGAAAAGATATCTTCAAAAGTGCTGCTAACTTAGCTGGTTTCGGCAGCTTTTTACCGAGCAACTTGATTGAGAAATTAAAGGTTCCCGCTGAGGATATAGAATCTGGTGCAGCAAAGGAATTTTTTGCAGCAATATGCTATTTGCTCAATAAAGAAGGCGAGAATGGAAAGGAACTTGCGAAAAGAATCGGCGAAAGGAAAACCCCAATATTCCCGGTGGCCGGTAATTCAAATTTTAATCTCGTCGAAGCTCTTCCACGAAGCACTTCTACAACTTTTGAGGATGGTAACCAAAATATTCGAATAGTAATTCCATTCAAAGGAAACGAAACAGAAAAACCGCCAATCCCCCCGAAAGGAATAAATGTATATTTTATCGATCCCGATGATTATGCCATTGGAGATAGGGATCTGATTTGGGGCGCATTAGGAAAATATAGCCAAGAATGGGATATCAATGATTT
>CAIVSQ010000352.1 GCA_903908605.1 uncultured Anaerolineae bacterium | reverse complement strand
CGTCGGATCGCGGAAATCAGCGATATTCAGCAAGCTTTGGCTGGCTTGGGTTTCCACATCCAAGAAATAATTAAGCAGGTAGTCGCGTTGTAGGTCAGCGTTATTGGCTAACGCGGTATCACGGCTGCTGTCGGCTTTCAGTATCAGATTATTCAGCGTGTCTTCGTAGCTTTCCAAACGCAGGGTTTTAAAGCAGTGGCTGAGGCCCTCACGGGAAACGGGTTTGCCGTCTTTCCAGTCTTTGGAATAGATGACTTTTTGGATGCGGGGTTTTAAGACGGTATCGAAATAGTTATTTTGTTCGACGAGGATATATTTGCGCTTGCCGTTGTCTTCGCGGTTGAGATTGATGACGGCATGTCCAGAACTTCCTGATCCAGTAAAAAAATCTAAAAATACAGAAAACTTATCCCCGCCAATACTTGCGAGTCGTTTGATTAGATTATACGGCTTTGGAAATGCAAAGGCCTGTGCATCATTGAATAAACTCAATAGTTCATTTGTGCCATGCTGAGTATATACATCATCTATTATTGAAAATGCTTTTCCAGAACGTTGCTCACCATCCTCTTGATTAAGATATTGTTTTGTATGAACAGACCAACCATCACTACTTTTAATAAATTCAAGAAATCCCTTTTCGAGGGCGTCAAAAGCTCTTTCTTTTGACCATAGCCATTGTCTTCTCGGCATAACAATAGCCCCATCAGGAGCTGGTATGCCATAAATCAAATTAGGTCTCGCCCCCATACTTTTTGTTGCTTCCAAGGGGTGAGTTCTATATGGCCCATATTTCTCGAAATTATCATCCTTTTGTTTGTAGTATCTATTAACCGACTCATCGGTTAATGGGATTATGATGCTTGGCAAAAATTGTTTTTTCTTAGAATAGAACAATATATATTCATGCAAGCTCACCAAATATCTTTCTTTTGCACCACCACCATACCTTTTTTTCCAAATGATGTTATCAACAAAGTTTTCGTCACCATACACTGACGACATTAATTGAAATGCGTTTTTCAATTCAATATCGTCAATAGAAAGAAAATTCACTCCATCATCAGAAAGCAAAAAAAATGCATTTAGTAATCTATCATGCAGCAAGCTAAGCCATGATGAATGTCCATACGAATCTTTGTATGCAAATCCATCGCCGCCAGTGTTATACGGAGGATCAATATAAATACACTTCACCTGCTCCCGATACTTCTGGCGCATCAAACCCAATGCCTGAAAATTCTCGGAATGAATCAACACACCATCGCATTGAGCATCCAAATCGGGTATTTCAGCCAGTAGTTTTTGTTTGAAATCTTCATCAAATAAGGCCGTATCCACCAGCAGATAGGAATTGGCTTTGAGAAATTCCAATGTCAGCGGATCGCTATAGACGGGATTAACCAGGTCTTCTTTGATTTCATCAATGACAAACAACTTTACCCATTCCTCTCGCTGTTGGGCATTGGCGGCAATTTCCGGATAAAAACTTTCCGGAATGCGATCCAGCGTTATGCAGTAATGGGTTTCAGTGACAAATTTCTTCTTGAGCCACAACTTCTTCTGGAAGTCTTCCAATTGGGATAAAAAGGCAATCAATTGCTGGGCAATGCGGCGTAATACCCGAATTTGCACCAGATACTGTTCCACTTTTGGCGCATCAGCGTTTTCTATATCATCAAGGCGCATGATCTCGTTCTTGATATAAAAATCTAACTCGCGGCGCAGAAAACCGCCCAAGTCTTTATGGATAAAATAATCCATGGTATTACGTGCGGTGTACTGATAGAGATATTTGCCTAATAACGTGCGTTTAGCTTTGCTATCGGTGGGGGCAAGACGTTGTAAGCCTTGTAAAAAATCGTTGGCAGACGCTTCTTCTTTAAGTGCATTTAAAATAGCAATTTCGGCT
>CAIVSQ010000351.1 GCA_903908605.1 uncultured Anaerolineae bacterium | reverse complement strand
GCATTAAAATCCTTTTCTTCTCAGAAATTCGAGGTCGTCCCGGTAAAAAATAAGGGGAAATTTGCCCATGGGGCGGCGGTAACAGGATTCCAATATTCTGATTCACCTGCTGTCATTTCATATATGGCAGATGATGATTACAACGTTGGACTTATCGACCAGATGATTCAACAATACCACCGAGGTTGTGATGTAGTTTGTGCAAGCAGATTTATCCCTGGGGGAAGCATGGTGGGTTGCCGGTGGCAAAAAGCGATCCCGGTCAGATTAGCAGCATTCACGCTGAATAAGTTTGGAGGATTTCCGTCTCACGATCCAACGAACGCTTTTCGGCTATTTTCGCGCCGGTTGCTCAAGAACGTAACGATAGAATCGTCGAAAGGATTTACATATAGCCTTGAATTGACCGCGAAAGCCCACCGGTTAGGCTACAAAATAGGAGAAGTTCCAGCCAATTGGTATGAACGAAAAGTGGGAACCAGTCGCTTCAAGATTCTTGAGTGGGGAATGGCCTATTTGCGTTGGTATTTTTATGTTTATGCGACAACCTATTTCGGTAAGAAAAATATTTAATCGAGTGGATAGCAAATAAATACCGGGGTTAAGCGTGGTTGTGCCATCCAACCCGGCCGATGCGGGCGGGCTGATGGTGGCGGCTCTTGAATTGGGTTCGCCGGTTGTTTTCATGGAGCACAAACTGATCTCGTCGGTCTGGTTGGATTTTCTTGGCTCGGGCGGCCGTGATACGGTCACGTATGATGTTCCACCGCAGGCAGAGCGCGGTTTCGCGCCGGAAAAGTGGCAGCCTCTCCCGCTTGGCAAGGCATCTGTGCAAAGATACGGATCGGATATCACCATAACAACCTTGGGTGTTGGCGTGCATCGCTCCCTCCAGGCTGTCGGCATTCTCGAACGTCGGGGCATTTCGGCGGGCGTCATCGATTTGCGCTGGGTATCGCCGCTCGACAAAGCCGCCGTTTGTGAGGCGCTCAGCCGCACCGGGCGGCTGCTGGTGGTGGATGAGGATTACGAAGGCTTTGGTTTATCCGGTGAACTGGCGGCACTCGCGCTGGAAGCGGGGTTATCTTTTCGATTCGCGCGTGTCTGCACCCAAACCACCATTCCTTATGCCAGGCATCTGGAAGATGCCGACCTGCCCAATGTGCAACGGATCGTCCGGGCCTGCGAAGAACTGGTGGGCGGAAAATAACCTGTCAAATTGGTGGTATTCCAAAAAATGGCGCCATTGATCGCCTGTGTTCAGAAGGCGGTAATTCAATGATTGTCTTTCTTGCTGCCAGATCGGGAGAGTTGGGTACCTTCGGGGTTTTGGCTTCGCCAGGCGCGTGCAGTATGCTGAAATTGTCGCGGCTTCAAAATTCATAAAAAAACGATCCCAGGTTAAAATTTTGTTCAAACCCCATTTTTTTGTAAACGGGGAATCCCATTTCCGATGACTGAAGCGTTCCCACGCGGTACCCCATCCTGCGTGCTTCGATCAGCGGCGCCAGGGTGACCGCTGCGCCGATCCCTTTGCCCCGCGCCTCGGGGATGGTGGCTACCGTATAAATGCCGGCCACTTCCTCACCAAAAAATACGCCCGCCGTGGAAACAGGTTTGCCCTGCCAGTATGCCACGTAACTTTGGTAGGGACCATCCAACCCAATACCAAGAAAAAAGTCGATCGTGGTGTCTTTCCAATCGGGGGGGAAGCCGTAGCCATTTACCACAGCCTCGGCGGTGTCGACGATCCCTTTCCTATCTTGAACAATTTTGATCTCCACACCTTCGGGTAGATGGATGGATTCCTGCAATTTTCCCAGATCAATGCTCATGCCGGGCGGGCCGCCAGCCAGTTTGAAACCGCGCGGGGTCAGCAGCGCTTCCCACCCCGCCAGGTTCACATCGTCCTCCAACCACCAGCAAATCTCGGCTGTGTTTTTGGTTTTGAAATAAGCCAGGCTTTGATCGATATAGGCGCTGTCAGCCGGGCTGGCATCGCGAGCGCACAGCACTGCGTTAAACCAGGCATATTTAAAAGGGCAGCTCCAGCGCAGGATTTCGCCGGTTTTGGTGAATTCCATGTATGGCGAGTTTTCAAGATGGCGGAAAACTCGTATAAATTGGCCCGGTTGGCGCGCGCCAGGGCGGCGGGAGAAAAATCAGCCAGTTTTTTGCTCATTGCTGCTCCGTGATTGTTTCGATTCTGTTGGTTGTTCCCATGTCAGTGGCTGCCGAAGGTTTGCGCGCCGAAAGTCTCGCGAACAACATCCAGCATATCGAATTGGTAGTTGCCTGCCGGATACCCGGGGCCCAGGTTTGCGGTGGGTTCAACCGTGGTGGCCTCAGCCCAATTGTTCCAGGTATTGAGCCAGATCAATTTCTGGTTCTGGCTGCCGACTGGTTCGGCGTTGTCGCGCGCCACCTGGGCCATTGCGCTGACCTGCTCCTTGCTTTGGGCTGGAACGTAGATCGAATTACCTGGCTCAAACAGGCGGTTGTCGAACTGCGGCGCCCAGGCTGGTTCAAAGTTCACTGTAGACTTTCGCCCGGCGACCGTCAAACCTTGAATATTCCGCCGCCATTTTTGAAAGAACCTGTCGATAGCCGGGGCAGTCTGGCCCATGTCCGCGTAGGTAGGCAGTCCGGGGATGAGAAATGTGAAGGTGGTATTGGCGTCAAATTGCGACGCCAGCCTGGCATTAAAGTTGTCGGCCCGCAGCGCATCGCCGGCGATGAATACATCGTACCCCTGCGCCAGCGCCATGGCCCGCGCCTCCTTGATCGCCCCGGCATAATTGCCCTTGAAATTCCAGGCCGCGTAAATGTAGATCACCGGCCGCCCGTCAACCTTGAGATACTGCGCCTGGCCGAAATATTTGGTTGCAAAATGATCGAAGTCGGATACAAAGGCCTTGTAAATCTTGGGATCATCGAAGTTAACACCGTTGCTGAAATCGGCATTGACGGCCGGGTCCTGGGTGATGCGCAGGATGGTATCGTAAAAAATGCACCAGCGGATGCGGGACAGGTTTGGCGCGCGCAGAAAAGCATCGTCGATGTTATCTTCCATCGATCCTGATGTGCCCACGCCGCGCGGTGTCGTCCATTCGAGCGAGAAGGCATCCACACCGTTGTCCGCGGCCCAATCGATCTGCTGTTGGATGACATGGGCATTCGAACTGGTGTAAGTATGCCCCAGGGCCGGTTCGAATGGCGTTGTGCGCCTCCCGCTGCAGCGTACAAAATCCTCGAATCCTCCGTGACAGCCATCCCCAAAATACCAAAGGTTCAACTGGGCGATGACGATAAAGTCATTCAGCTTGATCGCCGGCCGCGGGAGATGCAGCGCAGAAGCGGGGATGGTGAATTGCTGGTTGTTGCCGTTGTCCTTGTTGATCTTATCCCAGACAAAAGTATTTATAAGTTCAGCCTGCCCGTCGTTATACGTTGACAACTCAACCTGTGTGGCGCCTGAAAAGCCGCGCTGGATCTCGAACACAACCTGGCCACCTTCGCTCATGTTGCTGAATGAAACATCCAGGCTCATCTCCACTGCCTGCCCGGCCTGCGACCGCGCCGTAGACTGGGATAATTTGATGATATCCCCATCCATTTTTGCCGTGCCCGCTTCCAGGCTGTACTTCAGGTTGGCCGGGTCACCCCACTTCGCGCCGCTCACCAGGCGCAGGTTGCTCCAATCGGATGTGGTCTTGATGTGGATGAGCGCGCGGCCTTTCAGGGAGCCGGTATCTCCGGCCGAACTGGTGGGAGGAATGGCAGTCACCAGTTGGGTTTTGGTGACAGGTTCTTTATCTGCCGGGGTGGTTGTGCTCGTAGTGGTTGGGCTGCCTGGTAGATCCGTGGCTGTGGCGTTTTGCGGTAAATTGCAGCCGGCCAGCGTGATCATCACTACACAAATTAATGAGACTATTCCTTTTGACATGGAATGCATCTGATGGGCCTTTTAACGAGCAGGTATTTTTGGTCACGGGCGTTCGCAAATCCGCGGGTCATGCTGGGTTTGGAGAGTGGCGGTTTGTTTTTTTATTTTTGCACCCTTGTGCCAGACAAAATTCCTGCGGGCAGATTCACTGATGTGGAAGATGCACGCGGTTTTAGGTGCTGTAGATTAAAAAATCCATCACCAGGAAATCTATAATGAAATGTGCTTTTCTTGTGGATTGAGTACCAGTAAGCCTGTTCAGCTTTTTTAGTTTACG
>CAIVSQ010000350.1 GCA_903908605.1 uncultured Anaerolineae bacterium | reverse complement strand
TCACAATATAAATATGATTAAAGTATTACTCCAAAAATATAATTTGTGCTTTTTCATAAAAAACAAGGAGCCCCTTCCACCTGGATGGAATTGGCTCCTTGTTTACATTTAAGTGTCCGGTTATCTCGATTTAGCGGCTCAACACCTGGGCGCTGCGCCAACTTTGTCCTGGAGCGAGCACAATTGCCTGGGCAGCAGCAGCGGCTTCCACGCACACAAAATACCTAAAACCATCCGGCAGCATGTCTTTTAATGCAGCACAGCGTTCTGGCCCGGGGTTCCAAACCACCGTATCGGGGAAACCTCGCGAGGAGATGCGCAGGTCGCGACCGGCATCCACCAAACGCAGTTCGCTGGGCGAACGCGGGTAGAGCCGGTCCACCTCGCCCAGGAAGCTGACCTGTGCATCGCGGTCACGTTCCGGCGGGGCAATGACCCCGTTTTCAGAAAATCGACAACCCTGCAACCCACTGACCGCCACATCGCCAATATCTGAGACGCGCAGGTAGGTATGTAATGCTGCGGTGAAATTCATGGCTGCTGCGCCGCGGTTGCTGACCACCAACTCCATTTCCAGGCGATCCGCTGCCAGGCGCACCAGGTATTCGACAGAGAAGTCTTGGGGCCAGGCCGCGCGGGTTGAATCGTTATCAGCCAGCTGAAAGCGCGCGCTCACCGGGGTCACCTCCAGCACCTGCCAATCGCTGGTACGGGCGAAACCATGGCGCATTAACGGACCAGTAGTGGAAAATTGTGGAAAGATGACCGGTACACCACCACGGATGGCCTCACCCTTGCGCCAGGCGGTGCGCGGGCTGAGGAACAAGCGCTCGTCACCATCCGCCGTTGCCCACGAAAGCACGTGCGCGCCATACGGGCTGATCGCCACGCGGCCACCATCCGGGCTGTTTAAATAGATCAAGTTGGCAGAAAAATCGGCGGGAATTTGCAGGGAGGTCATAAGATAAATCCTTTCAGAATCAGTTCAGCAGATGTTTTATTTTATACCGGACGATGAGAATTGTATGGGCTTTTTCAGGAAACAAAAATCATTAAACCAGCTCGGCTGCCAGTTGACCTGACTCAGCTGCCGCCTCGAAGGTGGGGTAGATCATGTAGTCACCCGCCAGCAGGATACCACCGCGCGCATTTTCTTTGTGCAGTTCAATCATGCGTGCATAAGCGCCCGGCACCAGCACCGGGTAGGCATGTGGGTAACGCTGAATATCGATGCCAGTGATCTTCGTCCCAATTTGCGGGTCGACATCCTGCAGGTCGGCGATCAGGCGTTCTAACACCTGATCATCGCTTAATTCGAGAATGGAGCGCTCATGGTAGCTCTGCCCGGCAATGTACGCGCTGGCAATGTAGCTCTTTTCACTGCGCAAAGCCGGGTCAATTGCCCGCTGTACCCAGGTACTGTCATACAAATCAGTCAGGAAGCGTCCATCCGGCAGGGCCATATCAAAAGCCTTGGTAAAAATGGGGCTGTCACTGAAAAGGGCGCAGGTCAGATAGGGGGCATATTCTATTTGCGCAAGCAGCTCGCGCTGGCGAGTACTCATCACATCGACACCGATTTGTAACGCCAACGGGGCTGGGATGGCCAGCAGGACCCTGTTGGTCAGCAGGGCTTTATGGTTGGCATATTCAACCAAGTAACCATCAGCCTGCTTAGTAATTTTCTGCACAGGCGCATTCAGTACCAGGCTGGAACCAAGCGTCTGGGCAATGGCATCGGTCACATCACTAATTCCACCGGGAAAGGTAAATGCGCCGCTGGTCTCGAACTCATCGGGATCGCTCTGCAAGTCTTCCAGACTGCTGATCGGGCTGGTATCTTCATAATCATAGGCAAATTCAGGCAAGGCGCACAGGGCTGATATTTCCTGCAGGTTGGCGCCAAACAAACCCCGGGCTGCCACGTTGTAACGTTCACGAAATATTTTCCCGACACGCAGTTCATCGAACCAGTCGGCGGCGCTTTCCTGGTCCATCCAGGCCTGGTCACCAGCTGGGTCATAATCGGGCACGTCTTCATAACCAGCCAAACTGGATTGCATCTGAGTAAGGAAGCGGTTATAGGCCGCGATGCTGCTTTCGGCGATGGTGGCGCGAGTCTCCAATTCGTAACCAGCATAGATCGTCCCAGCCCGGAAAAGCGCGTCCATCGGTTCGGGGATTTCAACGGCTTTTAGACCTAATTCGCGCACCATTTTCCTTAAGACACCTTCCGGTTCGCCCAGGTATTCCGTCCCCCTGGCGTAGCGAAACGGGCCACGCTGCCCCGAGGTTGTCCTGCCGCCTACTTTGGCATTGGCCTCGAGAACGCGAATATCCCGGTCCATGAGAGCATAGGCCGCCGTAAGGCCAGCGATCCCTGCCCCCACGATGACGATATCGACCTTTTCTGGTTGGCGGGTGGGGTCTGGTTGATCAACAGGGGCAGATGTGCCTGTCGGTTGGGCGGCGGTGCCGGTTGGTGCACCCTGGGTGGGCAGACTCCCTGCGGGGCGGGCGCTGGGAACGGCTGTG
Source organism: uncultured Anaerolineae bacterium (assembly GCA_903908605.1). Classification (GTDB taxonomy): domain Bacteria; phylum Chloroflexota; class Anaerolineae; order Anaerolineales; family Villigracilaceae; genus UBA5195. Next base: position 24,263 of record CAIVSQ010000350.1, on the reverse strand, counting down.
AGTGGCATGGCCGCCTGCCGGCAAGCCTGGATGAATGCCATGCCACCCGCCAAGGCAGACAGGCGTAAAAAATCTCGTCTGGTAAGTTTTTTGGTCATTTTCACCTCTTTGCATGAATTTCAGGTAAGTTTATTCATTACCATCATGGGTTGAATTTAGCTGGTCATACTTTGCCCGCGAGCTTTCCACCTGGGCAAAATTATCCTGGGCCCACTTACCGAGAGCCACCACCGGTTCATTTAACGATTTCCCCAACGCGGTCAACTCATACTCGACGCGCGGCGGCACAACCGGATAAACGTGACGGGTGAGAATACCGTTGCGTTCCAAATCACGCAGGGTCTGCGAGAGCATCTTCTGCGAAATACCACCGATCTCACGCTGCAAGGCGTTATGACGATTGATGCCGCGTGCAATCGCATTGAGAGTCAGCAGGGTCCACTTATCCCCCAGTAACTCCAACACCCGGCGCGACGGGCAATACTGGTTGAGAATGTCAATCGGTTGTGTATCCATAGGCACCTTTTGGTAACTAGCAGAGGAAATAGTGGCCTCTGTGAAAGTTTCTTATCGCCACGTATACTAATTGTAATCGATCGGTCAGATAGAAGAGGAATATATGAACACATGGATGACCAACATTCAGATTAAAACCGGGCAGGTGGAAGCGTTCCTGGTGGTCACAGCACCATTTGCCGCTGAGTGCCTGCACGAGCCAGGACTGGTGAGTTTTGCCTTGCTGCAAAAAGCAGTGCAGCCCGGCAGTTTTTCACTGTTTGAGGTTTACCACGACGAACAGGCTTACCAGGCTCACCTGACCGCAGCGTATTTCAGCCGCTGGCGCGAAGCGATCGACCCGCTGCTGGATGGGCAGTTATGGCCGGAGCCTTATCATCCAATTTACCCGCCGCCTGAAGATTGGGAACGTCACCTGGAAGCCTGACCGTTTTTCAACATTTTTTATCAATTATCAAAGAGGAGTATTACCCATGGACCAAAAAGAAGTTGCCTTGAGCGTTTCGAAAGCCATCCTGAACGGGGAATGGGATAAATTATCCGGAATTTTATCGGACGATTTCACCTACACCGGCGACGGTATGCACTTCAACAAGTCAGAATACATCGAATTTATGAAAGGTATGAAGGCCGCCTTTAGCAATATGAAGATGGAATTTACCCATACCCTCAGCGAGGGCGACCTGGTGAGCATTCGCTTTATTACCACCTGCAAGCACACCGGAAATTTTATGGGCGCGCCTGCCACCAACCACAATCTGGAAATCGGCGGAATTTTTATCCGCAAAATCCAGGGCGATAAGGTGGTACAGGAATGGCAGACCACCGACCTGCTCGGTACCATGAGCCAGATGGGTTTCGGCACGCTGCTGGCCTATGCGATATTCAACGTTTTGTTCAAGCCGAAGAAAAAATAATTCGATCCATTGAAAACAATCCCGAGCTCAGTTGTGGCCGAGCCAGGGATTGTTTTATTTATAATGAAGCAAGCAGGCTTGCACAAGTGCAGATCACGGGTGCAGCCTGCTCCACTCACGCCATTCGCGTACGCGGATACCATAAACAACCCGGTCGTAAACAAATTCAGCGACCACTTCGCCCTTCGGGGTGGTGGTATAGATACGGTAACCCAGGCGTTCGGGCACACCCCGGCTGAGGGGGTTCTCCTGCGCGCAACCAATCACAAAACGGTTGACTCTAAAATTTTCGGCGGCGTAATCCATCAAGGCGCGAACTGAACGTGTCACAACCCCCTTGCCTTGCTGGTCTTCGGAGAGCCAGTAGCCAAATTCGACCACGCTGCCATCCTTCTGTTGGAAAAACATCGAGACTGCACCCGCCAGGTGACCCTGCACCCAGATGCCCATCTCGAGCGGCGGGGACTCGTTCCTGAAGTAATGATCCAGTTCATTCATGTAATCAGTGTAGAGCAGGTACATGTCCATCGGATTATCGAGGGAATTAAAAAAGCACTCGATCGCAAAGCGTCGGGCAGCTTGGGGTGTTTCTGGCATGGCACTGGGGTCGATCCATGGGCGCAGGCGTGCGCGATTACGCTCCAACAGGGCGAAAAATTCACTAGCATCATCAGGATGAAAGACGCGCAGTTGGATATCCGCGCTTGGTTTCAGGCTAAACACGCACGCCCACCTTTCTTCTCATGTATTGCAATGATTATTGATTGGTGGTCGCACCCGCTAAAACATAACGACAGATAAGCGAACTAACCTGCTGCACAGCGGTCAGCACGTCCGGGCTGGGGTCGCTGTAACTCTCGTTTTGGCGAGGCTGGATGCCAAGTAAATGGACTTCACAATCAAATTCTGATTGTAAGTAGCCTGCCAGCATGGAAAGCGGCAGGCTGTGAGAGGAGGCGCTCATGCCGGTGACACTCTCCAATGGCACCAAGGCAACCGTACCGGGGCTTTGACCCATCTGAGCGGCATCCACCAACAGCACCACGCCTGGCTCAAAGCGTCGTAAACTGCCGACGATGTTCTCGGGCACCTGCCCGGCATCGATCACCAGCACCTGCCCGGCCTGAAATTTGTGATTACACTCGGCCAGCTGGCGTGCCACCAAGACACCGGCGGCGTCATCCCCGTTGAATTCGTTGCCAATGCCCACCAGGGCCAGCCGGGTTACTTTACCCTGGGGTGCCAGGGTTTGGAGCAACGAGCTTTGCCAGGAATTCATCGACATCGGCGTCATTGCCATAATACACCTCGAAATCCTGTTTCTTGACCGCCGCCAGCTCCCAATCGGTGCTGGACATGCTCATGCATTTGAATTTGCAATTGGTCACACACTGACCACAGTATACACAGCGGTCGAGGTGATATTTGAGTACGAAGCGTTTGGCGGCACGATCGAGCGTCACAAGCTCAATCGCATTGGATGGGCAGTCTTTTGAACACAGGCAGCAACCGGTGCAGGCTTGCGGGTTGTAGACCAGCTTGCCGCGAAAACGTTCGGGGGTGTCTACTTTTTCAAGTGGGTAGACCTGGGTGACGGGTTTCTTAAAGAAGGACTCGAACACATCCTTTAGCATGGTTCCGATTTTCATCAGGCAGCACCTTTCAGTAGGATCATGACCACGATTTGGGCCAGCACCAGGATGGCGCCGAAACGCCACCACAAACCGACGGTCTGATCAATGCGCAGGCGCGTCAGAAGTGATTGTAACACCGCCATGACCAGCAACAGCGCCAGAGTTTTTAGCAAGAAGGGCAGCGGGCCGGATAAACCGCCCAGGTAAAAAGAGGCCACCAGCGTCAGCCCAACGATCAGCTCGACTGCCTTGCCCAGGTTGAAGAGCGCCAGGCCGCGACCGCTGTAATCGGTCAGCGCGCCCGCCACAATCTCGGTCTCCGCTTCGGGGGCGTCAAAGGGCGGCAGTTCCAGCTTGCCCATCAGGCCAATCAGTGCGACGACGAAACCGACCGGCTGGGTGAGGATGAACCAGCGCCCAGCTGCGAAATTATTAATCTCGTTAATCTGCCAGCTCGAGGCCGCCAGGGCTGGGCCTAGCAGCGCCAGTAAAAATGGTGCTTCATAAGCAAACATCTGGGTCAGCGCGCGGGTGGCGCCCAATAGCGAAAAACGGCTGCGCGTGTTCCAGCCCGCCAGACCGATCGACATGGTCAGCAAGGAGAGCAGGTAAATCGTGGCGATCAGGTCACCGGGGAAGCTGTGGGAAGGCTGCATGCCCATCAGGGGTACATACAACGCCGCGGTCAGGGCACCCGAAAGTGCCAGAACCGGTAACCCGAAGAACAAGAGCGGGTTGACGCCTTTCGGGGTGATCTGCTCTTTGGCGAAGAGCTTGAGCACATCAGCGAAGGGCTGAAACCAGCGCGGCCCAATGCGATTTTGCAAGCGCGCCACCAGTTTGCGATCGATCCAGGTATACAGCATGCCAAGCAGCATAAGGGTGATGCCAGCAGGGAAAAACATAATGGTCAGAATGGCTTTCATCGCTTCACCGCCTGTACATTTCGATGCCATGCTGGCGCAGCTGATCCCACGTCCAGGTCTGGCGATCACCTGCCCGGGCAACGGTGACCATGCGGTCATTGCAGGAGAAACAAGGGTCCATGCCAGCAATCAGCATCGGCACATCGGCGAGTTGGCCGCCAACGGCTTTTTCCAGCACTGAAACCCAATTACACAGGCTGGGTGTGCGGACGTGAATGCGGGCCGGGTGTTCACCGCCATCGCTTTTAATGTAGTAGAACAACTCGCCACGTGGAGCTTCCATGCGCGAAATGGTCTCACCAGCCGGGATTTTACGTGGTACGCGGACGGAAAGTGGACCCTCGGGCAGGTTATCCACGATGGTGCGCATGGCAAAACAGGAGACCAGCAATTCATTCAGGCGCACCTCAAAACGGGCCTCCAGGTCACCATTGGTGGCGGTGACGGCGCTGACCGGGAAAATGCGGTATGCGCCATAGGGTGCCTCCACACGCACATCGCGCACCAGGCCAGAAGCCCGCGCGGTGGGTCCCAACAGGCCAAAGCGCACAGCTTCGTCATACGAAATGGTGCCAATGCCACGGGTGCGGTTCAAGAACATCACATCGGTGGTGACCACTTCGAGGTAGTGGCGAATACGTGTCTCGAGATAGAGCAGGCCTTCTTTAACCGCGTTGGCTTGCGCGGGGCCGATTTCACATTTGACCCCGCCCAGCACATTGGCGGAGTAATTTACGCGGTTGCCGGTGATTTGTTCCAGCAGGTTCATCACCGTTTCGCGATCACGCCAGGAGTACATAAAGAGCGTGTCGAAACCCGCCTCATGGGCAGCCACTCCCAGCCAGAGCAGGTGACTGTGAACACGCTCCAGGCCTGCCACCAGCTCGCGGATGGCGTGGGCGCGCATGGGCACCTCCACCTGGGCCAAGGCTTCCACGCCCATGCAGTACGCCATGGCGTGGGTGTGCGAACAAATGCCACAGACACGTTCAAACAGGTAGAGGTTCTGGTTCCAGTTACGCGCTTCGGCCGCTTTTTCGATGCCACGATGGGCATACCCGAGCCGCATACGAGCGGCGGTGACGATCTCACCATCGACGGTGAACTCAAAGTGACCGGGTTCCTTGAGAGCCGGGTGCTGCGGCCCAATCGGGACGACAAAGGTGTTACCACCGACCACGCCTTCTTCGGGCAGCTCATCGGCGTGGCGGCCAGGGACGGGCGCGGCCTGCTCGGTGGTGAAATCGGCCCGCATGGGGAAGACCCCATCCGGCCAGTCATCCGGCAGGAAGAGCCGGTCGGACATGTTCAAGCCGGTCACAGTGAAGCCGAGCATCTCTTGCAGCTCACGCTCAAAGAAGGATGCCGGCGGGATGATATCGGCGATGCTGGGCACGACCGCCTTCACGTCACGCGACTGGCGCACCCGCAGGGTGGTGATGGCTGGCCCGTTGCAGAAATGGTAGAGCACTTCCAGCTCACCGGCTTGCGGGCCGAGGTCCAGACCGGTGATGGCAGAAAGATAGCCCCAACCGGCTTCGTGCAAACGGGTCACCAACGGGCGCAGCGCGTCCATTGGCAGGGTCACATCCAGGCGGTTGGGCTCGGGGTGGCTGAATGATTCTTTCCAATCAGCCAGCAAGGTTTCGGCTCTGGGAAGTAAATCTGCGACAGCGTGTGGTTGAAAAATGGGTTTCGGGCTCATGCCGAGACCTCCTGGTTGATTTGCGGGCGAACAGATGGCGTATGGCTGCCACTCTGTAATTCTTTGAGCAGTAATACAATACCGTTAATAACCGCTTCGGGGCGCGGTGGGCAGCCTGGGATGTAGACATCGACCGGGACTACCTCGTCCACGGAGCCGCCCACGTTGTAACAACCCTCAAAAACGCCACCGGAGATGCTGCAAGAACCGACCGAGATGACAAAACGCGGCTCGGGCATCTGTTCATAAGTGCGGCGCAGACGTTCGCGGGCCTGGCGAGTGACCGGACCGGTGACCAGCAGCACATCGGCATGGCGCGGGCTGCCTTCCAGCTTGATGCCAAAACGCTCAGCGTCGTAACGCGGCGTAAGCGTGGCTAAAATCTCGATATCACAGCCGTTGCATGAGCCACTGTTGAAGTGCACTGCCCAGATCGAATTCAGCCGTGCCCAATTGCGCACCTGCGTAATGACCTGGTCCCAGAGATTGATTTGATTATTCATTCGTTACCCTTTCAAAGAACCCATTAAAAACGGTCATCCCAATACCAAGGCTACCAACGCCAAAATAAGCCCGAGCAGGTAGGGCAGAGCTACGAGCGCCAGCCCACTGCTGCCGACCATCAATACACCCAGGTGCAGCACGGCGAAAAAGAGAGCAATCACAAAAAACTGGCGATAGCCGGGCGCTGCCAGGCCGGGATCATTGGCTTCACCGCTGGCATAGGTCTCAGATTTGAACTCGCTATCGCGCCCACGTGCAGCAATCGAGCGGGCAAAGCCCGAGGCGATCGAGACCAATAGGACATAGATTATGAGTGCAACCAGGGGGGCAAACAGGAATTCGTTCATGGCATGCTCCCAAACAGTTCAACAAAGCGCGCGCCAGCCGGAACGGTCAGTCCATCCAACACACCAGGCGCGAAGCCCAACAACAACACCAGCAGGGCAAGGATGATCAACGGCGTAACGATCTGCCAGGGCAGGTCTTTGCCCGCCAGGACACGTTCCCCGGCCTGGCGCCGGTACATGCGGCTGACCAGCGGGGCGTAATAGCCCAACGAGAGCACACTGTTGAGGGCCATAAAGACCATCAGTGCCATCAACCAGCCATTGCCGGTGCCAAAACCGCCGGCGAAAATCTGCCACTTGGACATAAAGCCCGCCAGCGGAGGCAGCCCACCCAGCCCCAACAGGGCGATGGACAGGCCAAGCGTGACGAGCGGATATTTTTGCGATGCACCATCCAATTCACTGACCAGCAGCGGGTCGTGACGGCCGTTGCGCAGGTGAATACCGTAAATCAATGCGCCGACGGACAGGAAGGCCAACCCTTTCATTAACATGTGCGTCACCAGGTGAAACATGGCACCCTGGGCCCCGGCTGAACCACCGTTGTACAGGGCCACGCCCAAACCGAGCAGGATGTAACCAACATGCGCCAGGCTCGAGTAAGCCAGCAAGCGTTTGACCACCGTCTGGCGAAAAGCCATCAGGTTACCAAACAACATATTGATCCCGCCAAAAATCAGCAAGAGCATGCGCCAATCGAGCGGCAGCGCCACTGCGCCGAGAGCTCGCAGCATGGCGATCAGCCCGGCCTCAATGACCACGCCAGAAAGCATGGCACTGATGCCACTGGGTGCCTGCGAATGTGCGTCCGGCAGCCAGCTGTGCAGCGGTACCAGCGCGACCTTGACCCCAAAGCCGATGATGAACAAACCCGCAGCTGCCAGCGCCACCAGGCGGTGATCCACCAGCCAACCGGTCTGGTTGGTTTGCAAGGCGGCCAGATCCAGGCTGCCAGAATTGGCCAGAACCAGGGCTATGCCCAGCAGCACCAGCACCGAACCAACCGCGCTCTGTACCAGGTACTTCATACCGGCTTCGAGCGAGGCCGGTTGTTCACGGTAGAAAGCCACCAACAGGTAGGACGAAATCGCCATGCCTTCAAACCAGACCCACAGATTGAAGAGGTCGCCCGCGCAGCCCAGCCCGATCATCAGGCCCATCATTGCCAGCAGCATGGCGTAGAACTTCTCTTCGCCGATCTCATCGCGCATATACGGGCCGGAAAACAAGACCACCAATGTGCCGAGAGTCAGCACCATGCCCGCCAGCAGCAGGCTGATGGCATCGGCACGCAGCCAGACGGCTTCAACGGCGAATTCCAGGTGGGTGCCGGCGGAAAATTCTTTGAGCGCCAGTAGATAGGGAACCCAGCTAGCCAGCAGGACTAGAAAAGCCCAGGCCCGCACCGAAAGCAGGCGCAGCAGCGGTCGCCCACCATATTTGCTGCTAACCAACAGTTCCAGGCGACCAATCAGGTACACCAGCGGGGAACAAACGAGCGGAATAACAAACATCCAGGTGAAGCGTATCGTATCCATCATGCACCCCAGGCCAGGAATGCCAGCACAAATACCAGTGCGGCGATAATCCCAAGTATATTCCAGCTGAGCACGCCGGTTTGAACGACTTGCAGCCGGGTGGCAGCACCCTTCACCAGGGCAACCACGCGCGCATTGAGCCAGTCAAAGCCAAAGCTGGTCTCGGTCAACGCGGTGAGCCAGCCAGCCGAGGGCGTTTTCTTGAAAAGCTGCCAGGCTGCGGCACCCACCAGGATGACCAGCAAGGCCAACCAGGTCCAGGGCGCAAACAGTATCTCACGTGCCAACTCAGCCAGCGAGAGCGGCTCAATTTCATGCGAAGGCAGACTGCTGGATAGCAAGCCAGAGAAAGGTCCCACCAACAACCAGGTCGTCAGTGTGCCAAACGCCAGCACTCCCGTGGCTATGCGCATATTGCTCCCGGCCGGGTGGACGTGCAGCTCTTCACGCGCTTCGCCGTAGAATACCAGCCAGGTCATGCGCAGGGTGTAAAAACCGGTCAGCCCGGCGCACAGCAGCATGACAGCAAAGGCCCAGGCGGGACCATGCTTGAGGCCCGCTTCCAAAATGAGCTCTTTGCTCCAGAAACCGTTGAAGAACGGCAGCCCGGTCAGGGCCAGCGCGCCAACGATAAAGACATTGCGAATAAAGGGCATACGCTTGCCAAGGCCACCCATCCGGCGCATGTCACGCGTGCCGGTGGCATGAATGACCGCCCCGGCCGAGAGGAACAGCAGCGCTTTGAAGACGGCGTGGCTGAGCAGGTGGAACTGGCTGGCCAACACCCCGCCCACCCCGATGGCATAGATCATGTAGCCCAACTGGCTGACCGTGGAATAGGCCAGCGCGCGCTTCAGGTCCTGGGCGCTGAGCGCCATAATGCCAGTGATCAGGGCTGAGAGCATGCCCACCAGCGTTACCGCCAGGGTCCAGCCGGGCACCTGTGCGAAGGCCGGGTAGAAACGTGCCAACAGGTACACCCCGGCGTTGACCATTGTGGCGGCATGGATCAGCGCGCTGATTGGCGTAGGCGCTTCCATTGCATCGGGCTGCCAGGGTTGGAAGGGGAACTGGGCCGATTTGGCCGCCGCCGCCACCAGGAAACCAAAGGCCACCAGGCCCAACAGCACGGGGGGCAGCTGCCTGGCGCGCTCAAGCAGGTCGGAGATCTGCAGGCTGCCCAGGTTGGTAAATGCCACCAGGCTGCCCACCAGCAGGCCAACCCCACCGACCTGGGTGATGATCAGGGCTTTCATACCACCCGCCACTGCGCGCGGGTCGTCGTTGTAAAAAGAGATCAGCGCATAGGAGCACAGCGCAGTAATTTCCCAAAAGAAGAAGGTAAACAGCAGGTTGCCACTCAAGACCAGGCCAGTCATGGCGCCGATAAAGAGCAGCACCAGGGCGTAGTAACGGCTGAGCGCCGCTTCGTCCTTCATGTAATCGAGCGAGAACAACACGGCCAGCGAACCAACCACGCAGGCCACCGCCGCCAGCGAGGCACCCAGCCCATCGGCAACCAGCGTAAAGTCGCCCAGCAGCCGGCCAAACGCCAGGCTAAAAGCAGCCCCGGGCGCTGCAAAAGCCAGCAAAACCAGCGAGAGCAAACCGGCCAGCAGGCTGACAACCAGCGCCAGGTTGTGCAACAGCCTGGGACGCGCATCATCACCCAACTGCCAGATCAACAGGGCACCCAACCAGGGTAAAACAATGAGGAGGATCGATAAGGTAGAGGCCATCTTAACCTCGCAGCGTGGAAATGCGCGAAACATCCAGCGTGCCGAAGCGCCGGCGCACCTGCACTGCCAGCGCCAGCCCAACCACCGCCACGATGGTATCGGCTACAATGACGGTCGCGGCCAGGCCCTGGCCCAGCCCCAGGTTGCCGCCCACCTTGCCGCCCAGCACCAGCGCCAGCATGGCCGCCTTGACCAGGATTTGCAGAACCAGCACAACCTTGATAAGGTTGCGGGTGATCAACAGGCCGTAAAAACCGACCCCCAGCAGGCCAATGATAACAATGAGCACAATATTCAAAGGAGTAATATTCACGAATGCACCTCACCGTGCGAGCCGGGTTTGGCAGGCCGCTCCGAAAGCAGGCCGAGCACCCCCAGCACACCCGAGAAAATCAACGCAATCTGGATCCAGACATCCAACACGCGCTGCTGCCAGAGTACGATGGTCAGAGAAAAAGAAGTGACATTCAGCGAAGGCTCAGCCAGGGGGATCACCAGTATTCCGGCCAGGAGGACGCACAGTAACGTCAGACCAATCGCCAGCGGCTTGGGGATAATCGAGAGCGGGTCAAGCGCATCATCGCCCACCACGCTCAAAGCGTAGACCATCAAAACGGTTACCAGCCCGGCACCCACGCTCAATTCAATCACCGCCACCTGCTGAGCGCCAAGCAAGAACAGGATCACCGACACCATCGCGCTGACGCCTGCCAGGTATAAAATGGAAGATAGCAGTCGCTGCGAGATCATGGCGCGGTAAGCACATACAATTACCCCCAGCCCGACCAAACTAAATATTATTCGTTCCATAATTACTCCGTCCGTCCCCACCGCGCCAGGCACAGTGGCAAATTAATAAAAACATTCAGCTTTCAGGGTATCATCCTTCGTGTGTCACGTCACGTGAAGATTGTCACATAAAGCGGGTGCCTTTTCACCTGAATTGTGATATTTTTCACAATACATCAATTTTACTAATAATTGAGGCAATGGAAGTGCGGGTTTCGTAATAACAGCGCTCATAAACGAGCAAATTTTGGAATCGATCAGCGCAGCAGGTGAAAAGCTGATTACGGCCGGGAATCGGGAATATAATGAATGCGGCCTGACACGTGTCATACCTGAAGCACCATTCAGCAGCCCATCATCACCATAATGAAAAATACTCTCCTACCCAAAATTTACCTTATGCTTGCAGCGCTTGGCCTGACGCTGCTATCATCAGCCGGGTTATTCTTCAACCTGCTGACAAATGCCGCCACCCGCCATAGTCTGCTGCAAGGCAGGCCGTTCCTGCAGGTCAGCTACGAACTATTCATACCAGCCCTGAGCGGCTTTCCGCTGCGCACTTACCAGTTATGCGTGATGGAATTCAACAAATGTGTGTGGTCCGGCCCTGGCAAGCTCAACCTGCTGGCCGATTTTTTCTTCTGGCTGGCCCTGGTTGGGCTGGCTGTCTGGATCGATCAGCGCGTCTCTGGGCAAAAAGCGACAACGCTCAGCAGGCACGCTGGGCTGATCCTGCTGGCCTCCGCGCTGCTGCTGCCCATCGCCACGGCCGTACCTGCTCTTTCCATCTTCCTTTTAAATACATCATCCAGGCAAGACGCCAACCGCCTGGATGATGCCATCGATGCTTATATGCAGGCCCAAAGCGGCATGTACTGCAGCCATCTGCCCGCCGGCCGCGATGCTGAGCATGCCTACACCTGGATGCTGTGCGAAAGTTGCCAATACAACCGACATGGCGCAGTTGAGACTCTCTCCGGCTTCTCCATTCCCACCCGGCTGGATGTGGGCCCAGATGGACTTACCATCCTGGCTTATCGCCAGCCGCAAGATGGCACGTTGTACCAATCCTCCTGGCAGGCATTGTTTCCGCCTGCCTTTCGCCGCCCGCAACCGGATTCGGCCCAAATGGCGGCACTCGAATTTGAGACCCGTTGGAAATTCCTGGCAGAACTCGACCCCAGCCTGCGTGCACGCCTGCAGGTTTTCACGCAGCTCTACCCACAGTACAACGACTGGGGCCTGGACCCCGGCTTCGCTGGCAAGTCGCTGGCCTTTAAAACCCAGGCGGATTCCTATTACTTCGCCTTTATCACCCACGGCAGCGGTGTGGGCGTGGTGCAAGCGGACTGCTTCGAACTGCGCGCCGATGGCAGCAGCCGCGCAATGCCGGTGAAGAACCTGACATTCAATACGCGTGGCATTGACCCACTCACCTGCCAGGGGTATTAGCAGGCTGGAAAGCTCCATTTTTTTTTAATGAGCTCACCGCGGGCTCTGATTTGTGATAAACTGAACATATAAATTGAATCGAACCGCAAAGTTGGCCAAAGCCAACGACGCAAAGCCATGGATCTAAAACCGAGCTCATCGGTCACGATCGCCAGGCCGCCGAAATCATAACAAGTTAGATGTGTTGTGTTTTTAAGGCCTGGTGCTTGCACCCGGCCTTTTTTCTTAATCCTGTTGGGGAAACCGGCAAGCACACTTATTCTATCTGCTGGGGAAAGAAACTAACATGCCAATAAAATTTGGGCTATGGATCGTAATCACCAGCCTGGTCTTCATGGCGGTATGCGCTTGTGCCACAATCACCGAAACGCCACCCACCAAGATGGTTCCGGCACCAGTTAATACAGCCGTACCAGAACCGACAAAACAGCCCGCGCCCCAACCAACTGAAAAGAATAACCCACCCAGCGGCGGTCCGATTGGCGGCGTTCCAGCCGCTCCGAACCTGAGCATCATTACTGCAAAGGTGATCGCGGCCAATCAGTCAGACCAGGGACTGGTCTTGACCATCGAAGTGCAGAGTTCACAAAAGCAGGATGGCTTCGCCGATTTTGGCTCGGCCGTCATTGGCCAGCAAATTGATGCCCAGGTTAACGATGACCCTGGCACCCCCTACACAGCCGGCCAAATCATCCAGGCAGGGCTGGTCTACCAGGGTGACGAACATGGCGGCATCTATTTTCTGCAGAATATCCTAAACCAATAACCAAAGATTGACTTTCAATGGGCGGTAAAGATGAAACAGTACCGAAAGAACAACACAAGAATGTGGTTGTCGATGGCGAGCTCGCTATTGTTAATCATCAGCCTGCTGGCGATCCTGCTTGCTTCTTCATTCCAGGAACTGCGGGTAAAAGCCCAGGAGGGCGACCCTACGGCTGAAGTTAAGCCTATCGCGGACCAAAACCCTCCCGAAAACAGTGCCTCACAGGCACAACCTGCTCAAATTCCGCTGGCAAACAGCCTGCCGATCCCGCTTGAGCCCGCCAGCAGCCCGGCAGGTGACCCGCTGCCATCGACCGAAATTCGACAGCCCACTTCGGCCGTCTTTGGTGGGATCAACGCCCCGATCGATACGCAAAAACCAGACCGCGATAACGAGCTACCGCAGGGCAAACGAATCCCTTCGGCCAACAACCCCGCTCTGCCCGCTGACAGCGAGAAACCGGAGCCTCCCCAACAACCAAACCCATTAAATGGTCCCTCCCAGGTTGGCTGGAGTAGTTTAATGAGCGAGAATTTCGAGGGTAACTTCCCGAGTGGTGCCTGGCAAGCCTTTGATAACAACGGCTCAAATTACGGCGAATTCTACTGGGACGACGACGATTACCTGCCCCACAGTGGTTCGTGGAGTGCCTGGGCCGCCAACGGGGGCGCGAATGGAGCTGATCCGGCCCTGTATTATTACCCCAACAACATGGATTCCTGGATGATGTATGGGCCATTCAGCCTGAGCAGTTACAGCGATGCCGAGCTGCTATTTTCATATTGGAACGATTCTGAGCTTGGTTGGGACAAATTTAGCTGGTTGGTCTCGACCAACGGCACCAATTTTTATGGTTATGCAGTATCTGGATACTCTAGCGGCTGGCAATCGGTCAACTTTGATCTCACCACTGTTCCCAGTCTGGGGAATGTGACCGGCGCAGCCAATGTATGGATTGCATTCAACTTCACCAGCGATTCCACCAATGTTTACGATGGCGCTTTTGTGGATGATATCAGCCTGCAGGGTTACCAGGCAGGCACAGCACCCAACCTGGTGCCCTATACACCCAGCGGCTGGTCCAACCCGATCGTGCCCTCCTCCGCTTCCGGCACCACCACCACCGGCTCACTCTACAATTACCAGAATACCTACATTGATTGGGCGGCAGCAAACAACGGCGGCAGCACATCCACCACCTTTTTGTCCTGCCTGTATTTCGATACGGTTGTGCAGCAGTGCTGGAATACAAATGGGCTCAATCAAAATTATTACGCTTATGTTCTCGATTATGTCTTAACGCTATCCCCAACGGCCGGAGCGCATACCCTCAAATTGGTGGTCGACGTCAATAACACCGTGGCAGAGTCAAACGAAAATGACAACACCTGGCAGGCTGCCTACAACTGGGCTGGACCATCTCAGCCTAACCTGGTTCCGTACACCCCGACTGGCTGGTCATACCCGATCGTTGCTTCTTCAGTGACAGGCACGAACGTGGTCAATACACTGGCGGTTGCAAGCCCGGTCTACATTGACTGGGCTGTCACCAATACTGGCGCGAGTACCACCACGCTCTTCAGCTCCTGCCTGTACCTGGACGGCGGCAGATTACAGTGCTGGAACAGCACCAACGGTCTGAACACCAATTACTATACCTATGTCACCGACTGGACCCTGAGCGTCTCACCGGCTGCTGGCACACATACCCTCAAACTGGTGGCAGACGTCAACAATGTGATCGCCGAAGCCAACGAAACCGACAATACCCGCGAGCAGACCTTTACGTGGGGAGCAGGCACGAATACTTGCTATTCCGGCAGCGCCAGCCTGGAAGAGGTCATCGCGCCCATCGCAGCCCTCAACAACCTGCCCGCCAGCCCAGGCTCAAAGGTGCCTGCGGCGGTCAACCTGATGCCGCCATCGCCTGGCCTGCTGCGCCAGTTGGCCCAACTGGGTTATTCGTCAGCCGATGTGTATAGCCTGACCAGCAGCAGGCCGGCCGGCGTGGATAAACCCCGCACCATCCGTACTTCAGTGACTGGCACACGCAAGGCGCTGGTGCTGATTGCTGCCTTCCCGGATAGGAAATTGGCCCAGGTATCGCAGCCCTCTTTTTACAACAACCTGCTGTTCTCAGACGGCACCTACACCGCCCCCGGCAGCATGCGTGATTTCTACCAGGCCAATTCTTACAACCAGTTTGATGTGCAGGGTACGGTTGCCAACTGCGCACTGGTAGCTCAGAACGCATCCTATTACGGCAGTAACTATGGTTTTAGCTCTTACCCGACCAACGCCCAGGGCCTGGTGGTCCAAACCGTCAACGCGGTTGACTCGGCTATCAACTTCGCCGACTATGCCATCAATGGCGAAGTAGACGGATTGTTCGTCATTCACGCCGGCCCCGGTGCTGAAGCCTCCAACTCAGCCAACACCATCTGGTCTCATAGCTGGGGGCTGGGCGACACCAGCAGGGGCTCACCAGGTGCGTTGACGGTCGATGGCGTCAAAGTGGACGCTTATACGATGGAGCCCGAGTATATTTACAGCGCAGGCGATAGCACCATTGGTGTTTTCGCCCATGAGTATGGCCACTTCCTGGGACTGCCAGACCTGTATGACACCAGCTACAGCAGCCGGGGCGTGGGGGTTTGGAGCTTGATGTCGGGCGGCAGCTGGAACGGGGTCAACGGCAACTCACCGGCCAGCATGGATGCCTGGAGCAAGATCCGGCTGGGGTGGATCACACCGACCGTGATCAGCAGCAACCAGACCAATGTTAGCATTCCAGCGGTCAACTCCACCGCTACAGTATACAAGCTGTGGACCAATGGCTCGCCTCAAAATGAATATTTCCTGCTCGAAAACCGCCAAAAAAGCGGGTTTGACGCGACTCTGCCTGGCAAGGGCTTGTTAATATGGCATGTCGATGATAACAAGGGCAGCAATTCCAGCGCCTGCATGAAAACCAATAACTGGTTATGTGGAGCCAACCACTACTGGGTGGATCTCGAACAGGCCGATGGGCTGATGCACCTGGATAAGAACGTTAACTCGGGCGATGGCAGTGATCCATTCCCCGGCGGGACCAGCAACCGGAATTTCAGCTTCAGCAGCACACCCAACAGCAGCAGCTACGCCAATTCAAACGATACCAATATCGGTGTGACCAACATCACCGAATCTGGCAGCAATATTATTGCCAACCTGAGTGTCAATTCCGGCTAGAACACGCTCAGCATCACCAAGAGCGGCGCAGGCGGCGGCACCGTGACCAGCGACCCGGCCGGCATCAGCTGTGGCAGCAGTTGTTCTTACGCCTTCCCGGCTGGCACCAACGTCATGTTGAGCGCAACAGCCAGCTCCGGCTCGGTCTTTACCGGCTGGAGCGGTGGCTGCTCCGGCCGGCCTGGTAACTGCCAGATCAGCCTGAGTGCAGCCCGCCAGGTTATTGCAAACTTCGGTCTCTCGCCCAATTTCAATAAGAGCACGCCTGCAAACAGTGCCGGCAATCAGACTCTAAGCCCGACCATCAGCTGGGGCAGCAGCAGCACGGCCAGCTCGTACTCTTACTGCATCAGCAAAATCAACCCCTGCTCCAACTGGGCCAACAATGGCACCGCCACCAGCAAAACCCTCAGCGGGTTGTCACTGAACAGCACATACTACTGGAATGCACGCGCCACCAACAGCGCCGGGGTGATCACCTACCCAAATGGCAGCCAGTCCAACTGGGCCTTCACAACCGGCAAACTGCCAATCGCCTTCAACAAGTTATCACCGGCCAATGGGCTGGGCAACCAGGCAGCCAGCGTGACCCTGACGTGGGGCCTCAGCACTGGCGCTGCTTCGTATTCCTACTGCTACGATACCAGCAACGATAACAACTGCACAAACTGGCGAAACAACGGCACATCCACCAGGGTGACCATCAGCGGCCTGCCTGCCAGGAGCACGCTTTACTGGCAGGTGCGCGCCATCAATGCCTTTGGCACCACCCATGGCAACAACTCCATCACCTCCTATTGGTGGTTCAAGACGAGGTAACCAGGGAAGATCGCTGCACAAGCCGGGTGCCTGGTTCGCCAGTCGCCCGGTTTTTTTATTCTGCCAACAGACGGCTGCCTTTACCCGTGTCTTCATTCCGAGAACCTGGGCGCCTGGTGCTTGACGCTCACCGCGAATGAATGTAATATCCAGTTAACTATCTTTCCAAACGAGGCTCCCCTTATGACAACTGGCGATTTTAATGGCCTGCCGACCCGTATCCTTGAAAATAAATTCCTGCGGCTCGAGACGCTGGCCAACTCCGGGCGCATTGTGCGCCTGACCCCCACCGGTCACCCCAACCTGTTTGCTGACCTGGGCCTGAACGCTGCCACCACCCCTTATGGCGATTTTCACTTCCTGGGCGGCCACCGTCTGTGGCACTCGCCCGAGGCCATGCCACGCACCTACCTGCCCGATCATGATGGCGCTGCTGTCAGCGAGGTGGCGGGCGGGCTGCGTTTCGATCACCCGGCCGAACCGTGGACGCACATTGCCAAGAGCGTGGAGGTGCGCCTGAACCCCGAGCGCCCACAGGTGTTTGTGCGCCATGAGCTGCGCAACGACGGTCCCTGGAGCGTGGAGCTGGCGGCCTGGGGGCTGACCATGCTGCGCCAGGGTGGCGTGGCGATCTTCCCGCAGCCGCAGGGCAACAGCGATAGCGCCGGGCTGCTGGCCAACCGGCAGTTGACGCTCTGGCCCTACACGCGCATCCAGGACCCACGCCTGACCCTGCGTGACGACTGCCTGCTGGTGCAGGCCAGCGCCGCCCTGCCGCCGATTAAATTCGGTTACCTCAACCCGCACGGCTGGCAGGCCTACTGGATCGACGGGCTGCTGTTTGTCAAAAACTTCGACACCCTGCCCGGCGCAACCTACCCGGATGGCGGCTGCAACACCGAAAGCTACTGCAACCACCAGTTCATCGAGCTGGAAAGCCTGAGCCCGCTCACCAGCCTGGCGCCCGGCGCCACCCTGCTGCACCACGAAACCTGGGAACTGTACGACAGCCTGCAGCAAGCCTTTATCCCGGATGAGATACTCGCCATCCTGGCAGAAAAATGACCCAAATTTCCGGGCGTGTTTTTTGCGCCGGAAGGTATAATTGGGTGCTGATCTTATTCTATATTTCAACCAAGGGTATTTAATTTATGTCTGAAAAACTTGTATATATCGGCACCGACAGCGGCGCAACCACCTCCAAGGTGGGGGCCGTCTGGAGTGACGGCACGACTGTCTCCACCCGGCTGCTGCAGCGCCCGACCAATTCGCACCTCGGACCAGACGCAGTGGTGCACAGCTGGGTCGAGGCCATCACTGAATTTCTTACGCTCAACGAGCTTTCGTGGGACCAGGTGGCGGGCGTTGGCCTGGCCATCCCCGGGCCTTTCCTTCGTTACGGCGTGCTCGATAAAAGCGCTAACCTGCCGGCAACTTTTTCCGGCTGGGATGTGCACACCGCCTTCAGCAGCGCCCTCTCCAGCAAGGCCCGCCGGGCTGTTCCGCTGGTGGTGGGCAATGACGGCAACTACGGCGGCGTGGCCGAAGCCCAGCATGTGCGTGGCAACACCCGCGCCACCGTGCTGATGCTGGCACCCGGCTCAGGTCTGGGCACCGCTTACATCGATTCACACGGCCTACCCCTGGATGGCGACTCACTGGCGGGCATGGAAGCCGGGCACGTGCCCGCCCCGCTGCATTTACTCGATATCAAGCCGTACCCGTGCGGCTGCGGCAAGAACTGGGGCTGCGTGGAAGTCTACACCACCATCTCCGGCCTGCCTTACCTGCTGGCCGAAAAGCTGGAAAAATATCCCGATCACCCGCTGGCCAAATCCGACGCGCCTATCAAGGAAAAGGTTCTTTCGCTGCGCGGCCTGGCCCAAAAAGGTGACCAGCTAGCCCTGGAAATTTTCGACTTCCAGGCGCGCGTGATGGGCATCCACTCTGCCAGCCTGTGCATGGTGCTCGACCCGACCTTTGTGGTGATCGGTGGCGGCCTGATGGACCCCGAAAGCACCAGCGAAGAATTCCGCGAGCGCTACCTGCGCATTCTGCGTGAAAGCGCCGAACCATACCTGTGGTCGGCCCAGCGCAGCCATGTCCGCTTTGTGCCCGCCACCCTCGGTGACCTCTCGCAAGCCATCGGCGCTGCCCTGGTGGCGCTCTACCAGAGCCGATCTTAGCACCTCGTAAATAAATAACACCAGAGGCTGCCGGTCAAGACACCCGGCAGCCTCTTTTATTGTCTTTTGAATGTGGCCTTATTCCGGCTGGGGCCGGTGTTCCAGCAGGATATGCCCAAAGGCATACAGAGTCAGGTAGACGAAAATAAAGAAGAGGGTGTACAGGCTAATGAAGCCAACTGACTTGAGGCTGGGGTCAGAAAGCCAGGACCACAGGCTGCCGGCAATGCCAGCCGGGTCCTGCAGGATATCCCAACTATTCAGGCGGAAAAAACGACCGATGTAAACGCCCGCGCTGGAAAGCCCGGCCACAAAAAAGACAAACAGCCAGCCCAGCACACGACTGAACTCACGGCGAATGATCTCTTGCATCAGGCTGAGCGAAACCACCCCCAGCAGCATGCCCGTCCACGAAAACCAGACCAGCAGGATGACGTCATACCAGACCGGCGCCGAGGATGTCCATTCGCCCAGGTGCTGTAAATCGGTCAGGATGTACGGCGCGTTCGGGAAAAAGATCAGCCACAGGAAGGCGAAGGCCGGGATGACCAGGAAGAGCAGCCAGCGCTTCCATGAAAGCATATAGGCCAGGTAAGCCAGCACAAAGGGGATCCAGGCCAGGAACAGGTTCCAGACCAGGTTGGAGTAACTGTAAGATTTGGTGACATACACCCGCGCAAACACCAGCGTCAGGCATACCAGTGAGGCCAGGGTCAGCAAAATAAAGACGGCTGCCTTGTACTTGTGCCTTTCAAAAATCCTATTCAAAGTTGTATACATGGTAGCCTAATTCTACCAGAAGAAAAAGCCCTGGTTGGGAAGAATAGGCTCGCACCAACCTGAGAGCAGTGCTTAAGCGACCAAAGCGCCATCCCAAAGCTTGTCTCACTACCCCATCCTTCTCTTGACATCCTGCGCGAAATCGTTATAATTGAAAATGATTTTCATTATCAATAAGGAGGATTTGAATGAATACCTATAAGAAACTGACCGTGCTGCTGTGCAGCCTGGCCCTGCTGAGCGCCTGCACTGGCCAGGCCGCCAGCCAGCCAACCCAACCCAGCCAGGTGCTGGCAGCCGAAACTTTCCTGGCCGATATCGCCCAGAACGTGGCCGGTGACCGCCTGAAAGTCGATGCACTCATGCCGGCCGGGCTGGATCCGCATTCTTACACCCCCACCCCGCAGGACGTGGTTCGCATCGCCGGCAGCAAACTGCTGATCGTCAACGGGGCGCACTTTGAAGAATGGCTGCAAGAAACGCTCGATAACGCCGGTGGGCAGCGCAGCGTGGTGGAGGCCTCGGCCGGGCTGACCAGCCGCACGCCCAGCAGCAACGAGATCCTCGACCCCGACCACGCCGGTGACCCGCACTTCTGGCTGGACCCGAACAACGTGATCCGCTATGCCGAGAACATCCGCGATGGTCTGATCGCGCTCGACCCGCCGGGACGCGAGGTCTACACGCAAAATGCAGCCGCCTACATCCAGCAGCTGCACGCGCTGGACAGCTGGATCGTGACGCAGGTGGCGCAGATCCCACCTGAGCGGCGGCTGCTGGTCACAAACCACGAATCGTTTGGCTATTTCGCCGACCGCTACGGCTTCACCATCCTGGGCACGGTCATCCCGAGCACCAGCAGCGAAGCCAGCCCCTCGGCCCTGCAGATG
The DNA here is from genome assembly GCA_903908605.1 of uncultured Anaerolineae bacterium. Classification (GTDB taxonomy): domain Bacteria; phylum Chloroflexota; class Anaerolineae; order Anaerolineales; family Villigracilaceae; genus UBA5195. Next base: position 3,524 of record CAIVSQ010000350.1, on the reverse strand, counting down.
GCGGCGCTGATCGACCTGATTAAGGCGCGCAGTGTGCCGGCCATCTTCCTCGAGACCGGCGCCAACCCGCGCCTGGCCGAACAGGTGGCAGCCGAAACCGGTGCCCGGGTGGTCACCGACCTGAACACACACTCAATCACCGTCACCGGCGGCACATCCGATACCTATATTGAGATGATGAAGCACAATGTGGAATTGCTGTTGATTCTAAAGTAAAACCCCACCCAGCGTTTTTTAGCCCTGCCCGCCCTGCCCGGCGGGCAGCGTGCTTTCATACAGGCGAATCATCTGCGCGGCAATGCTGGACCAGGCGTATCCGCGCGCGTATTCGGCGGCATTATGCCCCATTTGCTCGCGCAGCTGTTGGTCGTGCAGCAGGCGTGTCAGCGCGGCGCACAGGGCGTCGCTATCGCCATTGGGGACGTGAAAGCCGGTGACGCCATCCTGCACCAAAAAGGCCAGCCCGCCGACCTGCGAGGCGATCACCGGGGTGCCGCACGACATGGCTTCGAGTGCCACCATGCCGAAGGATTCGTAATGCGAGGGCATCACCAGCACTTCGGCGGCCGAGTAGTAATACGGCAGGGTATCCTGCCCGCGCTTGCCTAAGAAGACCACCATGCGGTCGAGGGCCAGCTCCTGGCTGAGGGCCTGCAGGCGGGTCATCTCGGCGCTCATCTCCTCCGGGCTGGCGTTCGGGTCGCCGCCGATAATGGCCAGGTAGGCCGGCTGCTCCATCTCGCTCAGGCGCATGCAGGCCATGGCCTTCAGCAGGGTGTCGAGCCCCTTGAGCGGTTCGATCCGCCCGACAAACAGCACCATGCGGTCTTCACGCGGGATGCCGATGAACTCACGCGCTTCGTCGGCCGGGATGTGATAGAAATGGCCGTTATCGACGCCCGGCGGCAGGATGGTGATTTTCTTTTTATCGGCCTGGTACAGCCAGAGCAGTTGGGCTTCTTCGGCCTGGGTGGCTGCGACGATGCGGTCGACCCGTTTGAGCACCTGGCGTTCCCCATCCAGCCGGTAGGCGCCTTCTTTTTCGGCTTCACTGGTGGCGATGCGGTTCTTCATCTCGCCCAGGGTGTGGAACATGTGCACGATCGGCACATTCCAGGCATCGGCCAGCAGGCCAGCCGCGATGCCAGACATCCAGTAATGGCTGTGGATCAGGTCGTAATGCAGCCCTTTTTCGCTGGCAAATTCCAGCACGCCTTCTACAAACTGCGGGATGAAACCGGCCAGCTGGCTCTTGGGCAGCGGTTTCTCGGGCCCGGCCGGCACATGCACCACGCGGTTGCCAAAACCCAGGTCATGCAGCACATGCGGCACATGCTCATCCTGCGAACGGGTAAAGACATCCACATGCACGCCCAGCCGGCCCAACTCACGGGTCAGGTCGCGGACGTAGACGTTCATGCCGCCGGTATCTTTGCCACCCAGGGTGGCCAGCGGGCAGGTATGGTAAGAGAGCATGGCAACACGGATCATGCCCCTATTTTACGCCCAAACCCACAACGGGGCACCTTTTATTAATGTCAGAATATGGCTAAATATGGAAAACAGCACAACCGGGAACTGCGAGAAAATCACACTCCCCTTCCCGAGCCGGGAACTAGCTGACGGACACCCCCTAAAAATAAATCAACAGCCCCAACGTAAACGCGGGGGCTGTTGATTGGACTTTTCAACAGATCAATACAGCACAAGCAAATTCTTAAGGGCCGCCTCAGCCCAGGGGATGTCGCCATCGATGGCTGCCTGTGGACGGGCCTGTTGGTAGGTTGATCGCCCGGAAGCGAATACATTGAAATCGAGGACATCCATGCGGATAGTGGCAGAAGGTTCGCCGCTGCCGATCTGCCATTGGCCGCCAGCCGTGCCCGTCAAATCAAAAAGGATGCTGCGGCCGCCAGCTTTTTTGAGCAAACACCGGGCCACATCGACCATCACCAGTGCAGCAATCCGGCCATCGTGTTCGGCGGTCTGTTCAAATGGACGGCCGGTGGCCCGGCAAATATCGAGCCGGTGCATCCAGGTATCGCGACTGTGAACAACCGTCATCAGGTAACCTACATTCAGGCTGCCGGCGGTTCGATGCGGAATGGTGACAAGTTTCATCAGCCTGAATTGGTAGGCCCATTTGTGCGCGGCAACCGGGCCAGCCGATTCCAGCTCGGCGATCAGTTCCGCGGGTGACCTGTCTGCGCGATCGGAGAGCTGCGTTTCGTTGATGGCATCTTCGGGCAGCTGCCCGGCTTTCGGCAGGCTCAGGTACTGGTGGATCATTTCCATGTAGCCCGTTCCGCTGGCATAAGAGCCGGCCTGGTGGGCGAGCATATCGCGCACGTTCCAGGCGGTACAGGCGGTCGGTTTGCTCCAGTCCGCCTCTTCAAGCGTCCTGGCAAGTGCCAGCATGCGCCCCAACTCTGTGGACAGCAGGGCATGTGCTTCATCTGCGCTGACATTCGGTACAGCCATTGCGTTAAGAACCCGGGGAATTGCATTTACAGCTACCATTAAATCTCTCCTTATGAATAAAAACTAACCGTTTTTTGACCAGGCGCTGTCCAAAATGGAGATCACCGCCGGGATTAACATACCAAAACGTCCCTGGCCGACCGGTAAGTGTGGTTCGTTGGCCAGGTGCAGGGCAGTCAGTCCGTGCATCATGGCAATGATGACGTCGCCAAGCTGCCCAGGGGTCAGATCGGTCCTGATCACTGGATAGAGCAGGTTGGTTACCCGGGCATAGGACTGCTGCAGCAATCCAAAACTCAGCGCCAGGCTTTGCTCGGATGGGACAAAACCAGGCACCGGTCTTTCAAAGCAAAGCTGGTAGAGCTCGGGGTTTTGCATGGCAAAATTCATGTAGGCTTCAAAACTGAGCTGCAATTCATCCTGCCAGGTTTTTGCATTGCCGGATGCTTTACCCAAATATTCGCCAAACAAGGTAAACCCTTGCTGAAAGAGGGCATCATAAATGGCCGTTTTGCCAGAAAAATAATGGTACAGCGAAGGCGCACGCACATCCAGGCGCCGTGCCAATTCCTGCATCGAAAGCGCTGCCACCCCGCCTTCGCGCATGATTGCACGGGCCGTTGCTAAAATGGATTGAGCCATGAGATCATGGTTGCGCTGCCGGCGTGGAGAAGTTTGTTGGGTCATGGTTATCCTAATACTATTAGATTTACCTAATAGTATTAGGTTTTATATCCCTTGTCAAGCAGCAAATTCAGCCAACAATGTACGGCATTGTATTGCGAAAAAGCCCTTGTTCCTGTATAATTCCATTTCGCTATCGCCACCATAGCTCAGCATTGGCAATCGCGGACTCCAGAACTTTCTTGATGATCACGGCAGCTTTTTTCTGCGTGAATTGCAAGATATTCAGGGCTTGGTCCACTTTTTTGCCACGGATCAGGTCCGCGACCAGACGACCTTTGTAAACCGACAAACGAACGCCACGAAGGGTTGCACGAGTTTCCATGGTCACCTCCTTATTTCTTCTGGACTTTTTTGTC
>CAIVSQ010000349.1 GCA_903908605.1 uncultured Anaerolineae bacterium | reverse complement strand
GGTTTGAGGATCCTGTTCGCCCTTGAGGATGCGCTGGTAGGCATTGTTGATGGCGTTATCCATATCGCTCCACTTGGGGCTTGGGACGCGGGCCTGGGCGGTCTTGAGCTGTTCCATGAAGATGCCAAAGTAAGCGGGCAGGGAGGCATCGCCAGCGAGGGCAGAGAGGGTAGGAATAACACCGACCTGTGCGAGGGCTTTTTGAGCATCTGCGCCCATCAGGTAAGACATCCACTTCTGCGCTTCTGCGACGTGCTTTGAGTCGCCGAGGATGACGACATCTTCACCACCAACCACCGAGCTGGTGCCATTGGCGCCGGCAGGGATCAGGGCGAAATCGTACTTGAGGTCAGGATAGTTACCCTTGTAAATATCGACCATCCAGGGGCCATCGATGATCATGCCATAAATACCAGTTCCCTGGCCGGCATCGGTGGCAATACCACCACCCAGCAGGCTGGGGGAGAGGCAACCCTTGTTGTAAAGATCCTTGAGCATGCTGAAAGCAGCGACGCTCTCGGGGCCATTGACAAAGCCAGTGGCGGTGGTAATTTCGGGATCGGTCACCTTGCCGCCCATGGCATAAAAGATGGGGGCGGGAGCCCAGAAGTAAGTACCACCTTCGGCAAAACCGTAGGTGCCCTTGGCAGCATCGGTCATGGCGCAAGCGGCTGTGGCGAATTCTTCCATGGTGGCAGGCGGTGTGGTGATGCCAGCGGCTTCAAAGGAGGCCTTGTTATAGACCAGCACCTGGGTGTTGGTGTTTTGGGGCAGGCCATAGTAGTGCCCGTCCCACTTGTTGGTGGAGAGAGGGCCAGGGAAAACGGAGGCGGCAATCGCGTCGAAATCGGGCATGGTGCCGTCCAGCTGGGAGAGGGCACCCTGGCTGGCGAATTCTGATACCCAGGCAATATCCATACGGGCGGTATCAGGAACATCACCACCGGCGATGGCGGTCAGCAGGGCGGTTTTGAAATCGCTGTAGGCGTAGCGGGTGGCTGCGACCTTGATACCGGGGTTGGCGGCTTCAAAGGTGGCGATGACTTCATCCAGCTTGGCGGATTCGGCGTCGCTCATGGTGTGCCAATACTTGATGGTGACAGGTTCAGCGGCAGGAGCGGGGACATCGGTTGCGGCAGCGGGTGCTTCAGTGGCGGCAACAACCGGGGCTTCGGTGGCAGCGACAACGGGTGCTTTAGTGGCGGGCGCGGGGGTGGCGGCAGGAGCGCAGGCAGCCAAAACAAAACTCATCACAAGCGTGAGGGAAACGAGGACAAACAACAACTTTTTATTCATTTTCAGTTCTCCTTGATTTGACTTAAATGGTTGGTTTGAAGCTGTAGTAATTGAATAGGGTAACAAAGTTGGTCGATTACTCCTTTCATTATTTGGCCAATTCAGCCTAAATTTGGACTGAACCGGTTCAATTACGGGGTAAAAAAAATCAAGAAAGCGGGGCACCTGTCGAACGCCTGACAACCAGCTGCGGGTTCAAGATCGTTTGAGGCAGGGGGTTCTCTCCTGAAATTACTGAAATAAGGGACTGCATTAATTCAAAACCAATCTGTCGAAACGGCTGCGAGATGGTGGTGAGCGATGGGTGGAACATATCGGCCAGGGCAATATCGTCAAAGCCGATGATCGATACATCCTTGCCAACCGTCAAGCCACGCGAGTGGGCGGCACGGATGGATCCAAACGCACACACGTCGCTGGCCGTCAGAATGGCGGTGGGCGGTTCGGGAAGATCCAATAACAGGTGGGTGGAGATCTGCCCGGCCCGTTGGCTGAAGGCACCTTCCACCACATAATCTGGGTGGAACTGCAGGGTACACTCTTCGATTCCCTGGGTATAGCCTTCCCAGCGCTGCTGGGTGCACATCAGGTCCTTGGGCGGGGTGATGTAGGCAATTTTGGTATGTCCCAGGTCCGAGAGGTATTTAATGGCATTTTTGATGCCATACGCACCGTTTACATCCACAAATGGATAATTTTCGTCTAATTCGGAACGGCCGTAAGCCACAAAGGGGATGTTTCTTTCGATCAGAAAGGGCAGGCGCTCATCTGTGCGCTGAATGCCGATCACAACCAAGCCATCCACCTGCCCAGAACCGATCAGGCGGGCATAGGTTTTTAATTCCTCTTCATTGTATTTCGCGGCCGAGATCAGCAGGTCGTAGCCCTTTTCGGCGGCCATGATGTTCAGGCC
>CAIVSQ010000348.1 GCA_903908605.1 uncultured Anaerolineae bacterium | reverse complement strand
TCCAACAATCACGGGCATTAACCCCAACACGGGGCTGACCATCGGCGGAACAACCATCCAAATTACCGGCACAAACCTGGACACTACCTCATCAGTTACCTTCGACGGTCTTACTGCGGCCTGCACTGTCAATTCGGCCACCCTGCTGACATGTATTACCCCATCCAACCTGGCAGGACCAGCCGACATCATCGTGACCACCTCGATCGGTAGTGCCACATTACTGGGTAGCGACCCGAACGGCTATACTTACATCATGCCAACCGAGACGGCCACCTCATCGCCAACCCTTACGCCATTGTTCACCAGCACAAAAACTGCCACCCCAACGCAGTCCAAGACCCCGACCAAAACATTAACTCCGACCTCGACAATTGTCATCTCTGCGACCCCAACAAAATCGGCCACACCCACCCAGTCACTGACCCCAACCCTGACCGGCACAGCAGCCTGCAACCTGCTCCTGTCAGTGACTCCTAAGCCTCCGCCAACCATGCAGTCCACATCGACACCTTCCTTTAATGCCACCACCGAGGCGTCGTTGGGCTGGTTAACCTACAAACGCACCATTTACAACACCAGCTCAAATGCTGTTGAGGTGTTGCGCGCCACGATCAATTACAAAAATACCGGCGAGCTCACATCCCCCCTATGGATCCAGATTAAAATCGAGCCTTCCAACGCGGCTTCGCCTGGGACAATCACCGCGACCCAACGTATCGTGGACTATTCCAACCTGTTTATTCCGGCGGGTGGCTCAATGACTTTCTACGTCGAGTATAAAAATCCAAACAAGGCCACAAAAAACAACGACTTCGTGAGCCTGGTGATTAATATCGTGCACATCAATTCATGCCAAAAATAACGCAAATAGGAGCTTCGAGATGAAACCAAGAACCGCTCCTTCTGAAAAAGGACAAAGCCTGGTGGAAATGGCGCTCACCGCCACCCTGATCCTGTTCCTGATGCTGGCAACCATTGACTTTGGCTACGCCTTTCTTTACTGGATTACGATTCGGGATGCAGCACAGGAAGGTGCCATGTACGGCTCTTTGCACCCACGCGCCTCGATTGATGGCAGCGCCTGTGAAACAGCTCTACGTTTGCGCGTGACCAGCGCAGCCACCTCTGCGGTGATCAACACCAGCAACCTGGTCCCTGCCCAAATTGTTACCACCGCCTCATTCGGACTGACCCCAGGCAACCCTATTACGGTTGCTGTCACTCATAATTACAAGATCCTGACCCCGCTGGTCCAAAATTTTATCGGCGACGCGGATGGTTTTATCACCATCAGTGCCCGGGTCACAAATACGATTTTGCAGAATACTACTCCAGATCCAATTTGCCCTTAACAAGGACAGTATGCATCCAAAAAGAAGTGAAAAAGGCCAGGCTCTAATTTTGATTGTTTTCGGCATCGTTGGCATGCTTGGTCTTGCCGGGCTGGCGCTTGACGCAGGCAACGCCTTTGCCGACCGGCGCCAGGCCCAAAACGCAGTTGACTCGGCCGCATTATCCGCCGCGATCGCCCAATCACGGAGCCAGAATTTTCGCGATGCCGCCCGCAACCTGATCGAGAAAAATGGCTATCTGCTGGATGGAAACAGCACAATTGAGGTCAACCAACCACCCGCCGACGGACCTTATAGTTGCCAAAACAAACCCCAAACTTGTCGCAGCTACATTCAGGTCAAACTGACTTCACATATCAAAACCATGTTCGCGCCGATTGTGGGTGTAGCCAGTCTGACCAACCAGGTTTCGGCCGTTGCGCAAACCAACGCTTCGGTTCGTGAGCCGTTTTACAACGGCAGCGCGGTGGTCGCCCTTAATAAAACAAATTGCAAATCAGTTGAATTCAGCGGCAACAACCACACCACAATTGAAGGTTCTGGTATTTATGTTAACTCCAGCTGCAACAACCAGACCGCCAACAGCCCGCAAAAAGCGTTTTACAGCGGTGGCAGCTCAGATGTAAGTGTGCCGTGGATTAAAGTGGTTGGCGGTGCCTACTACGCACCCGGAACGCTCGACCTGGAAACCCCGATCGCCACAGGCGCACTTTCGCTGCCCGATATCCGTGACTCATACAGCCTTCCTGCTCCTGAATGCGGACAAAACGGGCAGATCGACCCGGAACACCCCAACATCGCCTTGCCCGGTAATTATGCTGATTTCCCTCCAAACGGAGTTGATACCATGGCAAAAGGAGTCTTCTGTCTGGGGAACTTGAAACCTAACGGCGATTTATATGGAGAAAACATCCTGATCGTCCTATCAGGCGGAGTACAGTTAAAAGGAAATTACAGCGTGGTGCTTAAAGGCCGCACCCAGGGTGATTACGCTGGCTTGTTAATGTACATGCCGCCCTCTCACCAACAACCCATCACGATCAATGGCAACAGTGATTCCGAATTCAGCGGGTTAATCCTCGCACCAGGTTCACATATCACAATTAATGGAACAGGCAAGGTTGGCCACTTCAAGAGCCAGATCATCGCAGATACGGTCACCTTTACAGGAAACAGTGACATGGTCATCGATTATGACCGTGACTCAAATTACCAACCCTATACCCACGCCCGGGTGGAATTGGTACGCTAATTCCAGACTCCAAGCGTGGCGGTAGGATTCTACAACGATCCTTGAAGGAGGTCGAAAATGAATGTACCGCAACGGTACCAAAAAGGGCAGGCGCTTATTTTAATTGCGCTTGCCATTGTTGCCATGGTGAGTTTTTTAGCCCTGGCAATTGATGGTGGCAACGCCTTTGCAGACCGGCGTCAGGCCCAGAATGCGGCAGATGCTGCCGCATTAGCAGCTGCAATGCGCTATGCCCAGGATACCACGCTCACAAACACGTATTTTAATACACTTGTGGTGCAAAGAACCACCGAAAATGGTTATAACAATACACAACCGCGCAGCACAGTGGTACTGACCATTGAGGAAGCACCGGCAAATCAATGTCCTGAATTTGTGGATGAGCCGGGGTTGCACTTCACGGTGGATATTGATTCAAACAGCCCAACCTGGTTCGGACGCATCTTGGGCATTAACACCATGCACAATCACGTAACTTCAAAAGCCTTAAGCTGTCCAGCGGTGCATGAACCAGCATTCAAGGGCACAGCGGTGGTCGCATTAAACAAGACCGTCTGCCAGGCGATCAAGATTTCGGGTACCTCAAATACCCAGGTAACCAGCAGCACCAACCAGGGCCTGTATGTGGCCTCGAGTTGTACGGATGTGCCCACCAACCCGCAGAACGCGCTGTACGGTGGTTCCGGTTCTGTTTCGGCCCCTTCGGTTAGCGTGGTGGGCGGAGCCTACGGTTCGAGCATTTTCCTACCGACCGTGGTGCAAACCGGGGTGGCACGTATTAACTCACTATACGATTGGCCGGGTATCGATGCACTTTGTCCCGCCAGTACCCCCACCATGACAGTCTCAGGAAATTCATTAACCCCGGGGGTCTTTCCCGGCTCAAATAACTCATGGACGAACAAAGTTTTCCCACCTGCAGGCATTCAGACCTTGCAACCCGGTGTGTACTGCCTGGATAACGATTTCAAAACCACCAACAGCGACACATTGAATGGCACTGGGGTGATCATCGTTCAACGCAGAGGTGAAATCAACATCCAGGGTGGTGCCATTAACCTGGCCGCGCCCAATGATGCAAATAGCGTGTATCGCGGGTTGTTATTTTATATGCCTGAAAGCAACACCGATACCTATGGCAGTCTCTCAAAAGGCATCACCATCGCCGGTAGCGGCTCCTCACAATACGATGGCTCAATTGTAGCGCCATACGCGCATGTCACCATCAATGGTAGCAGCGCCACAGACGGCCCGTTCAAAACCCAGGTCATCGCCGATACAATCACGCTGGGCGGTGGCGGTACATTAACCCTGGTGTACGATGCCGAGCAACAATACAAACCCCCCATCCCGGCTGGGATCCAATTAATAAAATAAATATTTTCAAGCAAAAAAGAAGGGTCGTGAACTACGACCTTTCTTTTTTGTTATTCAAACCGGCGTAATCCTATACAATCTTGCACATTTGATAGTTGATTTTTAAATTTTCTAGTATATA
>CAIVSQ010000347.1 GCA_903908605.1 uncultured Anaerolineae bacterium | reverse complement strand
GTGTAACTTTCCTGCAGCAGATTGTTCATCGTCCAACTGGTCAGACGATCCAAATTATCATAGGTATAAACCTGCGTTTCCCCGGCCAGGCTGTCGAAGATCTGCGTGATGTTGCCCGCCAGGTCATACTGGTAAGCCAGGTTCTGCAGGGAACCGGTCGAGAGCGTCTTTAGCCTGCCCCCCTGGCCGACCGTGCTGTTTACTTTTTCACTCCAACCATAATAGGCATAGGACTGGGTCAGGCCATTGCCCAGCGCGCGGCTGGTGACACGCCCGGCGCTCAAATCACTCAGCAGCTTTGTCCTATTTTTGGGCCAGTGGGCGCACTTTATCATGCCTTGGTATTTTGCCTTAGAACGTTTTTTAAGATTATGGTGATTGGTTTTCAATTTGACAATTCTGGCTCTGCCATAGTATTACGTATGTTGAGGTTTTGACCCCGGATTCACAATGTCGATCCCAAGATTTCCGGCTGGGCGTTTCGGGTATTTCCGTTTTTGAGCGTCAAATTGGTACCTTGACTGATCGATGAAATTTTTGTCACGCCTTGCTTTGATCAAGGTATCTTGGATATTGTCTTTCATTGTACATAGGACACTTTACTTTTTTACTATAGTATGCTTACCAATTTAATATTTCTGTTCCGCAAAAGTTGTATATTGAATGTGCCACTGGGAGGGTATGGCAACGCAGGAGTGCGACCAGAGCGCCCATGGGAACCGTTACTGGAGCAGAGGACTTTTTGTCTCTGCTCATTTCTCTGCTCCAGTAATGGGCAAATGCGATAAACTCGGTTTTTGGGTTGTTATCCCGTTTTACTTTACTTACCACGAAACAACTCAAAAAACACAAAAAGAACTACGATGAGGATAATACTACGATACCATTGGGCAAACTGCAGGTTAGAAATAAATCCAGCGATATAAAGACCAATGGCAGGAGTGATCGTCAATACAAGTACCTGCATTAATAAACCACGGATGTCAAGTATTCCACTAGACGTTGAACTACCAAAAATTTTTGCTAGTAAAGGGTGTAGTTTTATCGCATTAGATCCTTCGCTTTGCACAGTTCTATGCAAAGAAATACTAAAGAGCCATGATGCAACAGATGTCAATAACAAGAATATTTCACCAATCATTAAGCCTGGCTGCATGTTTTCTCCATCATTTCGGAACGGGCATATTGGAAACAGTACTACCCGCAAAAGATCTAACACCACCTCCAAAGAACTTGTTAGTTAACTCGCTCGATAGATCTTTGACATGTATGTCAAAATAATCTTTTGCATATATTCCGTTTCGTGGGTTATAGTAACCTCCGCCAATTCGTCCACCTATAGCCCCTGTAAATCCTGAAAATAGCAAATTAGTAGGATCAATAGACTGATTATGAATAGTTTGAGTAATACTATACTGAGCCATATTTGAGCTAGCACCTAACACTGTCGCCCCTGCATTTGTTGTTGCAACCGAAGGTCCTAAAGCGCCTGTTACTCCTCCAACAACTGATGCTGTTGTAAAATCGGCTCCATTAAATTCTTTGTCAAAAACGATATTCGAAGCCAGATATCCAGATCCTCCGGCGGCGATACCTACACCAGTACTGGTAATGGTCGTGGCTACCATCGCCGATGCTCCAGATGCCAAAGTGGCCGTTTGGGTAATAGCAGTAATTGCTGCAGGCGCTCCAACTCCAGTACCAATTAGTGCTCCAGCTATCGCACCAGTACCTCCTACAAGAGCAGCTTGGCCTAAATCCCAACTGTCTAAGTTGCCATTGTTCGTTCTAAGAACATTTAGAGTATACAAACCTACTCCTGCGACAGCCCCAATTCCTGCGCCAATCAAGCACGTTGGACAATGGCCTGACGGATCCGAATACCGGACAGGATTGTTCCGGGTATAATTGTAACGATCATAGTCAGCAGAATTATACTGGTCGGGTATGATCGTATCAGGTTGGGAGAATCGGTTAAGATAAGCGTCGTACCACCTGGCGTTATAAAAATACAGCCCAAACTCCAGCTCGTTGGAAAATTGACCCGTAAATTTATATTCCGTCGGAGTGGTCCCGCTCTCAAAGCGCGTTTCACCAAAAGGCTTGTAGCGCAGCTCGGAGACT
>CAIVSQ010000346.1 GCA_903908605.1 uncultured Anaerolineae bacterium | reverse complement strand
GAACCAAGGCAACGGTTGGCGAAGCTTTGCATTGAGCCCGGATGGGTCAGGAGAGCCCACCACCCAGCCCAGAATTTCGCCTGAGGATGATAAAGCGAAACAACCCAGGCAGAGTGGGTCAGAAGCCGCTTCGCGGTAATAGCGCTGTACCACATCAGCCCCTAACTCGGCCAACAGGGTGAGCATAACGCGTTGATGCAGCGCAGTGAGTTGGGTAAGCTGCGTGTTGTTAATAGCAGAGAGGGGAATGAGAGTGTAATCCATGCCAGGATAAGATTAGACCAGTCCACGAATCAAGAATGGGCCAAGACGACGCACCAAAAACGCAGGCATGCGTTTCCAGGTGGCGATTGCGAAGGCGAATTTTGGGTTCTTCTGGTTGAGTGTCGGAAGTTCAGCGCCTGGTTTTAGCGCATACCAGTAGGCTAGCAGTTCTTTGCGGGGCTTCCATTTCATTTTGAAGGTTTCATTGCCCGAACCAATCAGGCTGCGCCCAATATCAAAAACCTGGAAGCCACGTTGACAGTATCGTTCGATCACCTTCCAGTACATGAATTCTCCGGCATAGTCTGATCGATAACGGCGCAGGATGTTGGCATGCAAGTTAGTGGCAACTTTGCCGTGTAGGATAAAGACCCCCGCGCCAGCCAGTTTGCCATCCGGTGTGTATATGACTGCGAATTCAAGCCGGTCACCAAGCGAATCGGCCAGCATGTGCAGGTAATTTTTGGCGTGGTAAGGGGAACCGAGTTCATGCATGGAGCGAGCCAGTCCCTCGTAGGCATCATCGAGTAGGTCAAGGTGACCAAATTTGAGGATGAAGCCCTTTTTTAGCGATTTGCGTATGTGGTTGCGGTGATCAGAGCTAAAGGTCGGCATTAGCTCTTCTGGTTCGGCGCAAAGGTCGAGCCGGTAGGTTGCGTAGAGAGGTTGCTGAACCCAGCTATGCGGAGCAGGTTCGCCAGCCGGGTCACCAGACCAGCGAATATTGATATATTCCGAACCAAGCTCACTGGCCAATAAGCGGGCTTCGTTGAGAAGCTGGTCTCGGGCTTCGAGGTTTGAAAACGCGAACCCCCCATAAGAACCGAAGGGAGAAGTCGACAGGTAGTTACCGAAAATGGGGTGATGCACATGGGTAAGCGCCAATAAACCGGTCACCTGGTTTTCATTTTCGGTTTCCAGACGGTATGTCGTGTATCCATAGGCGCGTCGGATAACCTGGGACCAGCTATCCAATGCCGTGAAGGTGGCCGGGTCGGTCAGGGAGGCAGGCCAGTTGGCTGGTTCGTCGGCTGCCAGGCGGCGCAGCCTGGAAAGGGATGGTTCGTTATCAATCATGCAATTTCTCGTCCAGGTAGGTCCCCAGCGGAGAAACAGGAAAGTTTTTCAGCAGGGTTCGCAGGAAATTTGATTTATCGAGTGTAAAGGGGATCAACAGTGGGTGAGCAAGCAGGTCAGGGGCTATGCGCCGGGTAAAAGAAGTAGGCCGCACCAATTCGTAAGGATGTAATATGATGACCGGGCTGAAGCCATCGCGCAGGCATTTTTCCAGGATGCGCAATACCAAACCAGGCATTAATCCAATCATAAAACTGGAACCATATGGAACTTCACCCCCCATTAGCAGGCGTGAAGAAAACTGGCGGGGAGCCTGCAGGCTGCCCGGCTGACCGAACAATGCCAGGCTGCTGACGGGCAACTCCCAGATTGAGCCTTTTTGCAAAAGTACTCCAGCAGGGGCGTAAATGGAAGAACTGTAGCGAAACCCATAATTGGCCAAAAGGCTGTAAGCATGTTCATCGATGCCAACCATAGGTGCGCGGTAACCGCTCACCGGGTGGTCTTTTCTCCAGCTTGTGGAGGCAATTAAATCTCGTTCCAGTTCGAGCGGATCTACCAGGGGTCTATGTAGTTGGCAGTGTAGTCCCAATTCGTGCCCGGCTGCAACAATTTTGCAGGGGACTTCAGGATACCACTCGGCGATTTCGCCCACCAGGTATATGCTTGCCTGGGCTGGGGATAGCATCTCCAGGATTGGATCAATTGCGTCACGGGTAAAGCCGCCATCCAGGGCTTGGCGCTGGGCTGGATCTTGCAACCCGTCGTAACGGCGGGTTAGGGCAAACCAGGGTTCGTAGTCGATACTGAGGAGAACGCGCGGTAATGGGGGCATAAGCGCATGAATTATAGCCTGTTAAACGATCAGGTGTACGTTTTTAACGCAAAATGACAATAAAAAGGCGACGCAGACCGGGGTCTGCGCCGCCAAATTCTTATTTTTCCCTACCAAACTAATCCTGAACGATCCAGGTGCCGGTTTCGCCCTTGAGTGCGCGGCCGATGTTTGCTGGGTTGGTGATCAAGGCTTTGCCATTGGGATTGGCTTCCATGAACCAGATAATAGCCTGGACTTTGGGTGCCATGGAGCCTTTGGCGAAGTGGGTGCCTTCAGCCAGGTAGGCCTTGGCTTCAGAAAGAGTCATGCGGTCCAGCCACTTAACATCCGGTTTTCCAAAGTTGATGGCAACTTTTTCGACAGCGGTGGAGATGACAAATAAGTCAGCCTTGATACTGCGCGCCAGCAGTGAGGAAGCATAGTCCTTGTCGACCACAGCCGCGATCCCTTCGTAGTTACCATCACCGGGGTCGATGACAGGGATGCCACCGCCACCAACGGTAATGGTGACGATGCCACGTTCAAGCAGGGATTCGACAGTTTCGAGCTCGACAATTTCCTTGGGCAGCGGAGATGCCACCACGCGGCGATAACCGCGACCGGCGTCTTCAACTGTTGTCCAGCCTTGATCGCGCTGGCGACGTTCGGCTTCTTCCTTGGTCATGAAGCCGCCAATCGGCTTGGCAGGTTTCTTGAAAGCCGGGTCTTCGCGGTCGACCAGGGTTTGGGTGATGACGGTCACCACCTTCTTCTTGATGCCGCGCTGATAGAGAATATTCTGCAGGTTTTGCTGCAAGGCGTAACCGATGGCGCCCTGGCTGTCCGCACCGCATACATCCAGTGGGACTTCGTGCATGCCTTCATACTTGGCCGCGATTTCTGACCGGCGTAGAATGAAGCCAACCTGCGGCCCATTTCCATGGCCAATGGCAACTTCCCAACCTTGCTCGATCATGTCGGCGATATGCACGGCAGTTTCCTTGGCTGCCACATACTGGGCTTCCACGGAGACGTTGCGTTCGTCGACAATGAGAGAGTTGCCTCCAATTGCGATTACTGCAAGTTTTTGAGACGCCATCGAATTCTTCTCCTAGGCCATGGTTAAAGCCATGACGGCTTTTTGGGCGTGCAGACGGTTTTCGGCTTCGTCAAAAACGACGGACTGCGGGCCATCCAGAACGCGGGTGGTGACTTCCACATCCCGGTCGGCGGGCAGTGGGTGCATGTAAATGGCGCCCGGCTTGGCAACTTTCAGCTTGCCATCGTCCATCAGCCAGTTTTTGTACATATCCTGGAGTTTCTTGCCTTCGGTTTTATCGGTGGTGGTCAGCAGTGGACCCCAAGACTTGGCGTAAATTACATCCGCATCCTTGCAAGCTTCGGTCATGCCGTCTTTGTCGGAGATGATTTCAAAGGAGGTGCCGGCTTTGCGGGCTTCATCCTGAGCCTGGGCGACGATATCGGGCATGAGTGGGAATTCAGGCGGGTAGGCCAGGGTCACATCCATTCCGAAGCGGGGCATCTGCAGGATCAGCGATTGGGGCACGGAAATGGGCTTCAAGTAAGAAGCGGCATAGGCCCAGGAAACGACGATCTTCTTCTTGCGCAGGTCTTTGCCCTTCTTTTCCATGATGGTCATCAGGTCGGCCAGGCACTGGAAGGGGTGGTAGATGTCGCACTGCATGTTGAGCACTGGGGCGCGGCTGCTTTTGGCAACATCGTTGAGGTATTTGTTGCCGTCGCCAAAATCACAGTGACGGATGGCAATGCCATCGAAATAGCGGCCGTAGATTTCGCCGATTTCAGTGGGGGTATCGCCGTGCGAAATTTGAGTGGTATTGCTATCGATGAAAGCGCCGTGGCCGCCCAACTGGGCCATGCCGGCTTCGAAAGAGCCGCGTGTGCGGGTGGAGGAGAAGAAGAACAACATCGCCAGCACCTTATCGCGCAGGTAAGGGTGGGGTTCACCCAGGGCGCGTTTGCGTTTGAGGTCCCAGGCTACTTCGAGGACGGTTTCGACTTCTTCCTTGGTGAAGTCCAGGTCGCCGATAAAATCGCGACCGCGGAAATTGGTTTGCATAATATTTTTCTCCTATTTAATAAATTAATTTTGGAAATATTCCAAAGTTACACACGAAGTATTTCGGCACTGGTAAAAGCGCCATTGTTCCATTTCAGACGCACGCCTTCGCAGTAGTGAATGCTGCCACCCAGGTGATCGAGATTCTCGTTTGGCAGGCAGGCAACGGCACTCAGTTCCACGATGCCACTGTGGTTGATCACCAGTGCAGACCCATCCTCAGGCAAGTCTTGGGCTAGCTTTTGGTAAAAGTCAGCCAGCTCCTGGGCAAATTGGGCAGTTGCAGGGTTATTGCGGACGGCATACGAGTAGTCTTGAAAACCTCCGCCTGCCGAGCCGTCAATTGCCAATCCTTGCTCAAACCGCGCCAGCAAGTCAGCGGTCTCATTTACCGCGAAGCCCATGGCCACAGCCGTCTGGATGGCTCGGGGAAGTGGGCTGGTAACGACCCGCTCAAACCCAGTCATATCCTTGCCGAGCTGGCGTGCAAGTTGCACACCAGCCTGGCTAAGGTTTTGCCCGGAATAGGAGCGGATTGAATGGCGGCGAATTTCGATCGTTTTCATGTTGCCAGGATGAATCAGGCAATCAGCGAAGGCAGCACGGCGTAAAATTCAGTGGCCTTGACCATATCGGCCAGTGAGACGCTGTCGCGAACGGTGTGGGCGGTCTCTTCATCGCCAGGGCCAAAACCAATGGCAGCAATGCCAGCTTTCCCAGCCCAGTAGATACCGTTGGTGGAAAATGCCCATTTACCCGAGGGGGCATCCGGCAGGCCAATGGCAACGCGCGCTTTTTGACCGGCTTCCACCAGCGGGTGAGTCTCTTCGTAAGCCCAGGCGGGGAAGTACTTGTCGACTGGGAAGACGAAACCGGTATAGGATGGGTCATCGTAGAACAGTTCTTCAACCTTGACGCTGTCCTTGAATTCGGCAGGGATCAAGTCTTCGACCTGCTGCTTGACTTGTTCTTTCGATTCGCCAAAGGTCATACGACGATCAATGAAAATCACAGCTTCGTCCGGCACGGCATTGATTGAGGGGGTCTGGACTTTCATGTCGCTGACGGTGATCTTGCCATGGCCCAGGAAGGGGTGATCGCCCAGCTTGGGTTCCAGGTCACGAATGCCTGCGATGATAGGCAGCAGTTTGTAGATCGCATTGTCACCCAGATGGTTGGAAGCGGCATGGGCAGATTTGCCCTTGGCGGTAACCTTCATCTCCAGGCGGCCTTTGTGCCCGCGGTAGACGTTCATCTTGGTGGGTTCGCCGATGACGACGAAATCGGGGCGGATACCGGGGTCAACTTCAACGAAGGTGTTGGGAGCAATACCGTCGCACCATTCTTCCATATTGCCGAAGTACCAGGCTGTCCAGCCCTCCAACAGACCCAGGTCACGGGCAAAGGCCAGGCCGTAGACCATGCCGGGGGTAGAATTTTTCTCATCGCAAGCGCCGCGGGCATACAGAATGCCATCTTCAACTTTGCCTTCAAATGGATCCCATTCCCATTCGCTGCGATCGCCAACGCCGACGGTGTCGATATGTGAATCGTACACAATGACGCGCTTGCCATTGCCAATGCGGCCGAGGATGTTGCCCATCTTGTCGAAGCGCACTTCATCAAAACCGAGTTTGCGCATTTCGGTGGCGATGCGTTCTCCAACTGGCCCAATCTGTGAATCCATCGAGGGGATGGCGCAGATTTCGCGCATGAACTTGATGATGTCATCCTTGTGTGCGGCTACTTTTGTTTGAATTTCGTTTACTTTCATGTTTGCCTCTTTTTTTAAGATAGTTGACCGGCTAATTTGAATGGCCGGTTAT
>CAIVSQ010000345.1 GCA_903908605.1 uncultured Anaerolineae bacterium | reverse complement strand
TGCCTGGAGGACTGTATGACCCTATTTGGTGGGATTGAAGGTGGTGGAACAAAGTTCGTTTGCGCGGTTGGTTCAGGGCCGGATGATATTCGCGCTGAAACCCGCTTTCCGACGACAACCCCGGCTGAAACCATGGAACGTGCGGTTAGCTTTTTCAAACAACAGCAAAACAATCACGGTCCCCTCTCGGCCATTGGTTTTGCCTGTTTTGGGCCATTGGATCCAGACCCAACCTCTCCTACCTTTGGCAATATTCTGCTGACACCTAAGCTGGGTTGGGCCAATACGAATGTAGTCGCCATGTTAAGGGCCGAATTGTACCTGCCCGTGGGATTTGATACCGATGTTAACGGCGCAGCTTTGTCCGAGGCCCGCTGGGGTGCAGCAGTGGGTTGCGACCCGGCTCTTTATCTCACCATTGGTACTGGCATCGGGGGCGGGCTGCTTGTAAACGGTAAGCTGGTGCATGGTATGTTGCATCCTGAAATGGGCCATATTCGCATCCCGCATGATTTTAATAAGGATCCTTTTGCTGGTTCCTGTTCTTTCCATGCTGATTGTTTTGAGGGTCTGGCGGCGGGCCCCTCGCTGGAAAAGCGGTGGGGTCAAAAGGCTGAAACCTTGCCTGCTGATCATCCTGCCTGGGAACTTGAGGCACAATATATTGCGCTGGCCCTGGCGAATTATGTACTTACCATTGCACCCCAAAAGATTGTGATTGGTGGTGGGGTTGCCCAACAGGAACACATGCTGCCAATGGTTCGCGAAAAAATGCGTGAAGTATTGGGCGGGTACGTTCAGTCACCATTGGTTGGCCCGCGTATAGCCGATTTAATCGTGTTGCCTGGCTTGGGTGCGCGGTCCGGTGTTTTGGGGGCCATTGCCCTCGCGGAGCATGCGCTTGAACTCGCTGGATGAGAAATTCTTCCGGCTAATATTTCACAGGCACAACTAATACTAGCCTTACTATGAACCCATCCATATTCAATCAAAACGAATCCACGCGCACTCTTCAGCGCATACTGCCACGTATTGAGGCGGGTTTATCTACTTCGATCAAGCTCGATCCAATTGGATGGAAGCAGTTTCAGCTGCGTTTAGCTTCACGCTTTCCGGCTTTATTTAAACTGTATTTAGAAATCTATGGCGCCCGTTACGACTTCTTTTTCCACATGGAGGATTTGGTTGATTGCCTGGCCCGGGCCTGGTTTGAACGCTCGCCCGATCTTCGCCAACTCGATATTCAGCGTGAAGCGGATCCGGCCTGGTTTCAATCCAACCGGCAGGTGGGTGGAGTGATCTATGTGGATTTATTCGCGAATGATATCGAAGGTGTCAGGTCACGCATCCCGTATTTTAAAGAGTTGGGCTTGACCTATTTACACCTGATGCCACTATTTAAGGCTCCTCGAGGTGAAAATGACGGTGGTTATGCAGTCAGCAGTTATCGCGAACTAAATCCACCCCTGGGTACCATGGCCCAGTTGACATCTCTTTCCCGTGATTTGCGTGCTGCCGGTATTAGCCTGGTGGTCGATCTTGTTTTTAACCATACATCCAATGAACATACCTGGGCAAAAGCTGCTCGCGCTGGGCAAGCGGAATTCCAGGAAATGTACCGCATCTTTCCTGATCGCAGTGTACCCGACCAATATGAGTACAATCTTCGCGAAATATTCCCAGATGAGCACCCTGGCGCATTTACCTATTTTCCAGAAGTGAGTGTTCCGCAGGCTGGCCCGAATGGCGAAACAGTGCAAGGCGCCTGGGTTTGGACGACTTTTCACAGTTACCAGTGGGATTTGAATTACTCCAACCCGGCTGTGTTTAACCGCATGGTGGAGGAGATGCTTTTTCTCGCCAACCAGGGTGTGGAAGTCATCCGCCTGGACGCAGTGGCGTTCATTTGGAAAGAAATGGGCACCAATTGTGAAAACCTGCCTGGTGCTCACACGCTTATTCGCGCCTTTAATGCGGCTGCACGTGTTTCAGCGCCAGCCCTTTTATTCAAGTCCGAAGCCATCGTTCATCCTGACGATGTCGTACGGTATATTGACCCGGCCGAGTGCCAGCTTTCCTACAATCCGCTTCTCATGGCACTAATTTGGAATAGCCTGGCCACCCGGCAGGTGAACATGTTAAGGCAGGCACTCGTCACCCGTTCACAAATCGATCCTGGTTGTGCCTGGGTCAACTATGTTCGCTGCCATGACGATATCGGTTGGACCTTTTCAGATGAGGATGCCGTCCAATTTGGCATCCATGGTGGGGATCACCGCCGTTTCTTGAATAATTTTTACCTTGGGCGTTTTCCCGGCAGTTTTGGGCGTGGCCTGCCCTTCCAGGAAAACCCAATAACGGGTGATTGCCGTATCAGTGGAACTTGCGCTTCGTTGGCAGGGCTTGAGAAAGCCTTGACTGAGGAAGGTCCGCGGGAAGTTGAGTTGGCCATCCGGCGAATTTTGCTCATCCATGGGATGATTCTGATGGCTGGTGGCATTCCGCTCATTTACCTGGGGGATGAAATTGCCACGTTGAATGATTATACCTATCGTGATGATCCTGCCCATGAACGCGATAGCCGCTGGGTACACCGCCCACAAGCGGATTGGGAACGTTACGAACGGCGTAAAAACTTTCAAACAGTTGAAGGGCGAATTTACCAGGGTTTGCAGGCTCTTATCCAATTACGCAAGTCCAACCCTGAGTTTTCTGAAGGAAAGCTGGAGATCGTTGATAGCGGAAGTGATCATATCATCGCCTTTCACCGCATTGGTGCGGACGGTAATAAACTCATGGTGTTGGCTAATTTTAGTGAATACCCCCTAGAAATGCCTGCCTGGTTGTTTCAACAGGTTCTGCCTGGCTCAAGTCGCCAGCGCCTGCATGGAATAAGCGATTTGCCTGTTGAGGGAGCCCTGACACTCTCTCCGTATGAATTCATGGTGATACGCTGATTCGATTGTTTTGTGCAGAAATCCTCCTGGATGGAGAAAAATGCAGCTGGAAATTTCTTCAAGTGGGGTCTTCTGTAACCAGAGGGTCTCATTTTTTTATGAAGATACCCGGGCATGCAGGGCAACGTGATTAGAAAGGGAAAAATTCAACTGCGGTATAATTTGTTGTCTTAATTGTTGTTGATGTCTGGGGTAAGTTCTTCCCCGGTGATTTTAAATAGTCAGTTTATTTTCGTGTCAATTGAATGAAATCTTTTCTCACCTGGTCAATGCTGCCTTACGAGGAATCTATTGAAATTACTGTTTATTACCCGCTCCTTCCCGCCATCGGTTGGCGGTATGCAGAAATTTGCCAGCGATTTCTACGAAAATTATCGTAAGAATCACCAGGTTGATTTACTTGCTAATACGGCTGGCAGTTCAGGGTTGCCAGTTTTCCTGTTAAAAATTGTTTTTCGGCTTGTCTTTTTTTCGCACAAGTATGATGTTATTCATTTTTATGATGCGGTTTTATCCCCTCTGGCCTGGATCGCCCATATTTTCTCAAAAGCGAAGATAACTTTCGCGGTAAATGGGTTGGATATTGTTTACAACCGCTTTGGATATCAGCAATTTATGCCTTTTTTCCTGAGGCAGGCGGATATGATTTTCCCAATCAGTCGTTACACCCTGGAGCAGTGCCGGACGCGCGGCATCCCTGCGGAAAAATTGTCCGTGGTCCCGGTAGGTCTGTATTTTGATAATATAAAAATTTACACACCGGAGCAAAAGAGTGCATTGTTATCCAGGTTTAATCTGGATATGGAAGGGCGGAAAATCCTCTTCACCGTTGGTCGGCTGGTAAAGCGCAAGGGGCATGCATGGTTCTTAGAGCACGTCATGCCACAGCTGCCCGGAGAATATGTTTACGTGGTTGCCGGTGATGGACCAGAAAAAGCGCATATTCTTGATATTGTGAAAAATAAAAATCTCTCTGACCGGGTCCACCTGCTTGGAATTGTGTCTGATGAAGAGAAAAACTGCTTTTTTCAATCTGCTGAGCTGTTTGTGATGCCTAATATTTATGTTGAAAACGATCAGGAGGGTTTTGGAATTGTCTTGTTGGAGGCTGGTTGCCACGGCCTGCCAGTCGTTGCTACCAACATTGAAGGGATCCGAGATGTGGTGATTGACCAGTCAACTGGCAGGCTTGTCCCCGAAAAAGATGCCCAGGCCTTCCTCGAGGCGATACAAAATTCCAATTTAACCGGAGCCCGAACTTCTGAGGCTTTAAAGGCCGCTTTTGGCTGGGAGAAGGTCGTCCAAATGTATTATGAACGGTTCCTGGCGCTCTCCGGCGATGGGGCAGTGGTGCAGCAATAATTTTGTCCGGGTTGCTTAGCGTAAAACCGAATTTTGGATTT
>CAIVSQ010000344.1 GCA_903908605.1 uncultured Anaerolineae bacterium | reverse complement strand
ACGTTTTGTTCCTGTGATTATTTGTCCCGAAGATGGAGATTTGCCCCGGCTTGCCCGACAATCCGGGCTGGATGTGCGTATTGTTCCGCGTCCGAGTTTTGAGTCTGTTTCGTTTTTTATTAATAACAGGTATGTTGCCAATCCCTTTGGTTTTTTTATTACCGCAATCAATGTTTTGCGGGCTGCTGTTCATCTTTGTGAAAAATTTCGACAATTTCCAGTCGATGTTGTTGTGACCAAGGGTCTTTTGGCTCACTTTTATGGTGGGTTGGCAGCACGCCGGTTAGGCATTCCTTGTATCTGGTACATTCAGGAAGAAGTGGATGAAAAAAGAGCTGGCGGCTTTTTTCGTCTGCTTTTGCGTTGGTATGCGCTGCGATTGCCTAATTCGATCATTGTTGATGCGGATGCCTTGCTGGAACAGTTTAATGGGCTAGGCTTGATGGCTGAGCAGATTTTTACGGTTTACAACGGCATCGATACTAATCAGTTTGTTCCAGCTAATGAGATCGTTCGCCAAGTTGCGCGTGTTGCTCTTGGACTTCCTGATCAAGCCATTGTTATTGGTCAAACAGGTCGTTTGATTCCGTTGAAAGGACAGCTAACTTTACTCGATGCATTTATCAGTTTGACTGCAGAATTTCCTGACATTCATTTATTATTTGTTGGCGCACCACTTTTTGGAAGCGAAGATTATGAAAAAGAATTGCGACATAGGGCTGCCCAGGCGGATCTCGAGGGACGGGTTCACTTTTCCGGGTTTCTTCCTGATGTTCGGGAGGGTCTCTCTGCAATGGATATCTATGTCCATGCTTCAGTAGAAACGGATAGTCCGGTTGGTGTTTTGGAAGCGATGGCCTGTGGGTTGCCTGTATTGGTGAGTGCGGTTCGTGGGACGATTGATTTGGTCATCCCCGAAGAAGATGCGGTAGTTTTCGTTCCTGGTGATGTAATTTCGTTGGCTTTGTCATTATCAAAGCTGTTAAAGGATCCCAATCTGCGAGTCAAAATAGGTAAGCAGGCCAGAGTGTCAGTAACGAATAAATTTTCTTTGCGAACAAGTGTTTTTCAAGTTGAAGAGTTGATAGAGAAAATATATGAGACCTAGTATATTTTTTATTCATACAGGTAATGAAACTTTTGTTAGGCAGGATCGCGAAATATTGTGTAGATTTGCCGCTGTTCAGGATTATTATGCGACCCATAAATTTCCATTCGGATTTATTCATTATCTCCGTGGCGTCAAAGATAACAATCTGGTCTTTTGCTGGTTTGCCAGTTGGAATTCATTCTGGGTATTGTTGCTTGCAAAAATATTCGGTAAACCATCGTTATTGGTTATTGGGGGTTATGATGTTGCCAGTCTGCCTGGTGCCAATTATGGTCACCAACGCGGTGGTTTACAACGTTGGGTGAGTCGTGCGGCGATGGGATTGTCCACAATTTTGGTTCCTTTCTCGCATTTTAGCCAAATGGAAGCCAAAGTAAATGCTTCTATTCCAGATTCTAAAATGGCAATGATCTATATTGGGGTTCCTGATTTTTTTTCGTGTTTGCCCATTTCAGTTCGTGAGTCTATGGTCTTAACAGTTGGTAATGTTGAATGGCCCAATCTTAAGCGGAAAGGTTTGGAGTTTTTCGTTCGCTCTGCTGCATATCTGCCGGATGTGCAGTTTGTGCTCGTCGGAAAATGGCTTGATGATTCTGTTGATTTTTTGCGTTCCATTGCAAGTACTAACGTGGTTTT
>CAIVSQ010000343.1 GCA_903908605.1 uncultured Anaerolineae bacterium | reverse complement strand
TTGTTTTTATAAACCAGGGACAACCAGTGCTGTTTTTACACGATTGATCAACACCTGGCGTTGCAGCTGGGAAAGCCCTGAATAAAATAAAATCAGAAAAATCAGGATCCCAGTAACGCTAGCGGTAGTCAAAAAAAATACCCAACCCGCGAAATCCCGGTTAACGGTAAAAAATGCGAATTTATCCCAGGCTGTCGCAAAACCGAGCAGGAGTATCGTGACCAGCAGGGGTCGAAGCATCGCAGTTGACTGTCGCGCAGCGCGAATATTTAAAAAACGGTTAATCAACAAAGGATAACCAATACTGATGACTAAACGCCCACCCATGATGCCCAGGCATAAACCGGCAATCCCCAGGTGAAAGAAACCAACCAGAATACTCGCCGCTCCAATCGAAATTGAGACAGCAACAAATCCCAAAATAACTTTTTGACTCAGTTTCAGGGTTAAATCAATGATATTTCCATCACTACGAATGAAAGCCAACTGCATCGCGGCGATAATCATTAATAAATTGGGAAGTGTGCCCGAATAATATTCATTTCCAACCCATAGGTTAATAAAAACCCGATTCCAGATCAAACTAGCTGTACCCAGGGTGGTCGCCACCAACCAGATATACACATTGATCTCGCTGCGCAATCGGATTGCTCTTTCAAAATCCCCACTTCCGATGATACCGCCCAAACCGGGCATAATCCCAAATATTACAATCACAATCACACCGATCAACGTTTCTGGCACATATTTGGTAAGTGTGTAATTCGCAACCGAGTCAACCGAATTGAGCAAACCCAGCACAACCACATCACTTGCCAACAACAGGCTTGTCACCAGGTTCCAACCCATAAACCACCAGCTCAAACCCAGCATTTGCTTGATATCTGCCCAATAAGGTTTCTCAACACCAAACCAGGGAGCATAACTGCGCACCACCCAGGCATAAAACAAACCCGTAACCAGGGTGGTAATAACTGCTGCGGAAGCAATACCAATAATTCCCATTTTCAAATACAAAGCCAGCCAGGTTAATCCGCCCCCCAAAAATACCAGCATCACCGACATGCCCATCCGCTTGTAACCCAGATTTTCGCCCTGCAGTGCCGCCTGGGGGATGGAAGAAAGCGTATCGACGATCAAATTGACCACCAGCAGCGCTGCAACACAACGCACAATCCAAAAGTAAGCCACCGGCGCATGGACCCATAGTGGCACAAACCAGCTTACCGTGCCGCCGATTATGACCAACAAAGGCAGAAACAGGATCCATATAATGATCGTGCTGCTTACATCGCGCCGTTTTTGAACATAATCACTGGAAATTTGTACATTGGCCAGCTTTGCTTTTAAAGCATATCCCGGGCGCCCACTGACTGGAGTGATATATCCGATTAAACGATTCAATATCTGCCACATACCATAAAAATAATTCCCCAGCCCCGCCACAACCAGCGGTGTCAACACAAAACCCACCACCAGCGCTGCGCCATAGTCAAGCACAACCGTAACGGCATTCAAGTATGCCTTTTTGGTCAGTCCCTGGTCTGAGAATAACCTTGCAAAAAATTTCATTGGGCGGCTGATGGTTGACATAATTAGGTGTTATTCCACAACAGGTTCTTTACCTGTGAAAGAACTTCTTCTTTTGACTGGCCCGCATTGACCACGCTAGCAGATAAGGTAGACCAATCCAGGTTCCACACCTCGCTTGAGCGCGCCCGAACAGAAGTTTCAGTCTCGTCCTGCTTTCGCTGAACCGCAATTTCGGGATCAAGCCTTAAGACAATCAGGTGGTCTGGCATACCAATCCGCTGATAATATTCCGCTTCCCATCGGACAATCGCCTTCAGCAATGCCTGATTCTGCGGCATACGACCCACCGCAAATCCACATTGCGGGCCATCCATTTGCATAAAACCAGGAAAACTATACCGGTCACACAACACCACGCCGCCATTGGCTGCAAAACGTCGCCCATTAACAAAAGTCAAGTAGCGATCATGAGCCGTGCAAAGCGCACGAATAAACCATGGATACCCGTGCGATTGGAAGGTTTCTTCATAGGTATCACCCTCAAAGGAATAAAACCGAAACAGGGTTCCCAATTTCAAAAGCCCGCGTAAAACCACGGTAGCCCACGACCAATCTGGCTTGCCCATGTGCAGTTTTTTAACCTCATAAGTACCTGCCAGCCAATCACCTAATGCATTAATCAGTGTCGTTTTACCAGCCCCATCCCCTCCCACGATTGCCACAAACAGCCCCCCTGTCGCAAAACGATTTTTAAGGATTGACTTGAAAACACGCTGTAAAATGGGCCGCCAGATCCTGCGGGAAAATTTTGTCAGCAGATCTCGCCAACGCGGATAACGAGCACACGATTCAAACACCTTCAGAACGTCCCCAGCGATCCGTATGCGTCTCCAGGCCGGACAACCCGCTTGTAAAGCCAGCAGACAATCCTCAAACAAAACCCTGGTTAGTCCGGGTATTTGAACAAGCACATACCCAACATTGGACAAATTTTCTTCTGTCGCCAGGGCAAGCAGCTCCATTTCTTCTGTTTTCGTTAGCTTGCCATGCCGCATAACAATCGCATCCCACGTAGAATGCTTCAATATCATCCGCACGACAAAGATGACAAGTTCAAACTCCGCAGCCGGTACCCGCATCAGGCCTGAATTAACCGCAGATGCCAGGTATTCTTTTTCCAATGGAATCCGGTAATTCTTTGAAAGATCATTTCCCATAATCAGTTGAAAATGGGCATGCACGTGCACCAACCTGCCCGTATTTTGATCCAGGCCATAATAATTACGCACCCCCGGTAATTCCTCATCATCGGGCACCAGGGTTTCCTTAAAACCAAGCTCATGCAAAATCGCGCAAAAACAACTGGCATGCTCTTTGCTGACCAACAAGTCGAGATCATTTTCGCCATTCAGAGAGCGATATAGAAATGCGTTGCTCTTCCAATGGCAATAATTAATATTTCTTGCCTGGAGAGATTCCGCCAATTGAGCAACAAGACCAAGAACACCTTCGGTTATCATTTTTTCCTAGAAAGTTTTTTTGTCAGGCTTATGCATGACCCCAACAGATGCGTTTTTTGCAAATTTACGGATGTGAGTGAAGACATCGATGATGGTCAGGTTATCTTTTTTGGCATAGGTATGCGTCCCCAAAATTTTCTCATCCCATCCTGGTCTGACCGACAAGGTTTTTCTTTCACTATAGTTTTTTTCTGAAAGTACCGTGACCTCATTCAAATCAAAACCATAACCATATAAATGTGAACAATCCTGGGAAGGTCTGAATAATTTTCCTTCTTTCAAAAAGATACTGCCGGCAGGCCTGGCACATTTCACGTCTGAAACAATTGGGTTTTGCGGATGCGCCTTCCAATCACCTTCCAATAAATGCTCGCGAGAAAAAAGGAATAATTCAACGTTTGGCGCTCCCGCTTCATTTTCCGCAATCGCAGTAAAGAGCCACCACCTGCCAGCGAATTGAATCAAAGTAGTATCAACCGCAGATACATTTTCCATCAGGCATTGATTGTGCACCCACGTATGCGGGAACTCAACGCATTGGTACAAATCGATGGTTCTATTTTGCAAAGATTCCGGAACCATGTAGAAGACCCCCTGCCACTCGAACACAAATGGATACGAGAGGTGGTAATCCTTTTCCAAAATCGTCACTGGGCTACTGGCATTTCCTTGCTCATCCAGTTCGATCACCGAAATGTGACCCTTGCGATTTTTTCGTGAATATTCTTCAATAAAAATATAATATTTTCCATTTGTATGAATAACGTGTGGATCTGCCCAAAAAACATCTCTACCAGGGATAAGTTTTCGATATTCGTTAAAATTATTAGCTTGATCTTTCTGGAAACTGAATAACAGGTACCACTGGTCAACCCAAAGCACCCGTTTAAAAAACTCAGCCATCAAACGTCTGACCAATTTTCCTGCCGATTGCAGCGTTACCTGGTTGGAGGGCTCCTCGTAATTTTTTACCTTGCGTAAAAGGGCCCGGTTAAATTTTTCAGTTTCCTGTAAAAATTTTTCCTCACCCAGGCTGTGCAAACGCTCAATTTGACGTGGAAGAAAAGTGGTGGTGGCCCAAAAATAATAACTACGATGACGGGCAGGCGAAAGAGGATAGGTAAAAAAATGAGAACGAAATAAAACCCGGTTGGGCGAAAACCTGCCCCCCATTGCAATAATCGCAGCCCCGGTCT
>CAIVSQ010000342.1 GCA_903908605.1 uncultured Anaerolineae bacterium | reverse complement strand
CACTGCCTGCACCACAAGGAAGCGGGAACCATGCCAATCCGTTGTGAAATTGTCTCCCAAGATCGAACCGTCTACGAAGGCGACGCTGATATCGTCGTGTTACCTGGGACAGATGGCGAAATGGGCATTCTACCGCACCATGCGCCACTCTTAACCACACTGAAGTTTGGTCTAATCAAAATCCGCACACGCAGCGAAGAACAAGTCTTTACCGTTGCTGGTGGTGTGGCAGAAATTCAACCAACCATCGTGACCGTTTTGGCGGACGCCGCCGAAAATGTCATGGAAATTGATGTCGCCCGAGCTGAAACCGCGCGCAAACGAGCGGCGGAAGCCCTCTCCTCGGTAAAAACCGAAGATGTGGATGCCTATCTTGCGCTGGAAGCTGCTTTACGTCGCTCCAATTTACGTCTGGAAGCTGCAAAGCGTTTCAACACAGGAAAACGCTCTCTCTACAAGGAAGAGTAAACAGCCCTAATGGCAGGATTTTCTAAAGACCTGGGAATTGACCTGGGTACAATATTTACACGCATCGCAGAAGGTTCCCGTATTGTTGTGGAAGAACCTACTGTTGTTGCTATTGACGTTGCAGACCAAAAAATTGTTGAAGTCGGCCGACAGGCTCGTGATATGGAAGGCCGGGTCCCCGATTCTATTGAGGTTGCCCGGCCTCTTCAAAACGGGGTCATCGCTGATTATGAAATCACCGAGAGTCTATTGCGTGTGCTACTCCAACGCGTCAGTGGCCCGATCCGCATCTTCAAGCCCAATGTGATGATTTCAGTTCCTTATGGGGTAACGAGCGTAGAAAGCCGCGCCGTGCACGAGGCAGTTTTACAGGCAGGCGCTCGTGATGCTTATCTCATCCAGCAACCGCTTGCCGCAGCCTTGGGCGTGGATTTGCCCATCAACTCACCTTCTGGAAACATGGTGGTTTGTCTTGGGGGCGGAGCAACCCAATGCGCAGTGCTGGCAATGTACGGCATTGTCTCTGCTGAAACCATGCGTTCCGGCGGACAAACCATGGACGAATATATCGTCACTTACGTCCGGCGAAAATATGGCGTAATCATTTCGAATATCACAGCCGAGCAGCTAAAAATCAAAATAGGCGCAGCTGTCACCCAGGATACTGAGCAAAGCCTTGAGGTTCAAGGCCAGGACCAGGTAACCGGTCTACCAAGACCTGTCACCCTTACGACTGGCGAAATCGTCGAAGCGCTTCAGGAACCAATGAGACAAATCACAGAAACTTGTCGCCGGGTTCTTGAAAAAACACCCCCTGAGCTTGTTTCCGATATCATTGATCGCGGCATGGCATTAACCGGAGGGGGAGCATTGTTACGAGGTATAGATAAGCTTCTCACCAAAGCCCTCGGCATACCAGCTTATCTTGTAGATAACCCGCTAACATGCGTAGCGGAAGGAACTGCCAGGGGCCTGGGAATGTATTCTGTCCTACGCCGAAATTTACCACCTGTTTAATACTGATTGTCCAGCATATCCCTGCTGGACAATCTTTTTTTTCATCGCTCATGATATTTTTTCATCGCACACGACTCAGGTGGAAATCATGGTTACGTCTTCAAGTGGGATTTTTACGACAAACGCGGGTTTAGGGCCTCTCCAACAAGTATACAAGGTAAAGTCCTCACGCGGCTGGATACGCGCCTTATTTGGCGCTTTTCTTTCGATTTGCGCACTATTGCCGATGATTTATGGTTGCATAGATCTTGTTATCAAAACAACCAGGTACGGACCACTCTTCCTGGTAAACACCACACTCCTGGTTCTGGCAACCGCTTCCACCATTCCGTTAGGGTTTGGAATGTGGTGCATATCATCTGGATTGCGAAATCAGGATCAATCGCTTTGGATGTATGAATACGGACTTTCCTACCACTCAAAGGACCAAATTCAGATCTGGCATTGGCCGGATATTCGCTGGCTAAGCTTTTCAGCCTCCAGAAGCCAATTTTTTAGTAGGTATACAGGAAACAGGCTCCGCTATACATTAAAATCCAAGCAGGGAGCAACTCTCATTCTGGATGATCGCTTTTCCGGTATCGAACAATTCGGGGAACTGATCGCAAACCAAGTTTTTCCATACCAATACGATATGCTATTATCGGAATTGGACAAGCACGGCGCCACCCGTTTGGGCAAATTGACCGTCAGTAAGCATGCCTTGCAAACCCAAAAATGGTTTTTTCGATGGAAAGCGATCGAAATCCTGCACGTCAAACAAGGCTACCTTCACATCACTGGGCGGCAAGCCCTCGTAACCAAGGCTCAGAGTTACAAGATCGCAGTCACCGACATTCCCAATCTTGATACTTTATTAAAATATGCCCAGGATAAAACCACAGTTCAAATCGGTGGCGAAATTTAAATAAAAAGAGCGGCAGCACATTTCGAGTACCAGCCGCTCTTCGGTTTAATTTAGAAATTATTTTTCATTCAAATAATAAGCCATGCGCTGCAAACCGATAACGGGGTCTATATATTGCACGCGTACATGTGACGGTACAGTCAGGCTTACGGGAGCGTAATTAAGAATCCCACGCACGCCAGATTCAACCAACTTATCGGTAACTTTTTGAGCCATCGAGGCGGGCACACACAGCATGGCCATTTTTATACCCGAGCTTTTTAGTCTGTCACCGAGGGTGCTTACATCTTCGACAGTATAAACATCTACTCGAGACCCTATTTTGGCCGGATCATTATCAAAACAGGCCACAATACGGAAACCCCGGTTAATAAAACCCTGGTACCGCAATATTGCATGTCCCAACTCGCCCATCCCTACCAGTGCAATATCCCATTTTTGCTCAACTCTCAGGATTTGTACCAGGCGTTCAATCAGGAATGGGATGTGGTAACCAGTGCCCTGTTTTCCAAATTCACCGAATTGCGAAAGATCTTTGCGTATCTGGGCAGCCGAAATTCCAACCTTATCCCCCAACTCCTGAGAGGAGGTGGTTGTAATCCCATTTGCTGCCATATATTGAAGAGCCCTCAAATATACCGGCAAGCGACTTACGATGATATCAGGAACACTTACACTATTCATTGCAACCTCCGAAAATAACTACTTTAATCTACCATATTTTCCGAATTTGTGCAATTATACACAATCAGTTTTTTTATGGATTTTCGGCATGTATTTCACACAAAAATGACTAAGGCAACGTACATTACTTTGGCACAGGTGTGCCCTCGTTATTGTAATAGGGGATATTGACCGTCTGAACCTTGACGTACTGTGAAGCCACCCATCCAAAACCATCCGGGCTCTGTGCAAACTTTACACGTAACCACAATCCGCTAATTGTCCTACCAACCACGGTGACCTTTTCTTGGGGGTTAAGTAAGCCGAAAGACTGAAACAACTGAGCTGGTCCGGCACGTACGTTGATCTGGTTTGTTACCACACCGATAACATCTTGTGAGTTTGCAGGCGATTCGGGTGTGTTTGTTGCAACACCTGGAAGCGCCTTCGTTGGAACTGCAGCTGGCAACGCTTCAGTTGGCTTGGGTTGCCCACCTGCATCTGCGCCATCAGGAGTTCCCAACACGTTGAAATACGGCTGACCGCCATATCCATCATTTACCTGAACCAGTGCAGACAACAACCAGCCACGACCCCCTGGACCAGAAGGATAGTCAATCTGAACCCACGTGTTTTCCTGGATGCGCCCGGTGAAAACAACTTTTGTTCCTGGTTTTAAGATACCAATGGTTAGAAAGCCGACGCTTGGACCGGCACGCACATTAGCAGGTTGGAGTAAGGTGCCAAACTTGGTGTTTTCAGGGGCAGGAGTGCTGGGTGGCAACGGCGTTCCAGTGATGCGGTATATAAACGGTGGCAATATAACCGGCTCAGCATCCATTCCACCGGGAAAAATCAGCACGGCCAGAAGACCCATTTCCCCATCCAATGTTATTGCATTCGAAATCACCCATCCTTTACCATCAGGCGCAGATGGATAAATGATATACAACCATGTAGCGGCATCATTCCTGCCAATCACCGAAACGCGTTCCCCCAACAACAAGCCACCGATATCACTGGCATTATTTTTCCCAGGTACGTTACGAACATTGGCATTTGCACGCACCTTCCCGCTCATCGGCACAAGTGTCGGAACACTTGTAGGAATAACAACCTCAGTGGCCGTTGGTTGTGGGGTTTCACTTGGTGAAGGGGTGGCAGTAAATGCGGATACGACGGCAGTCTGGCTTAAACGAACATATGCTGTCGCAGCTGCCGCAGTGATAATCATGTTGGGATCAATAGTAGGATTTCCAGACGAAGCACCTGGCAACGCGCAACCCGGTAATAATCCCGTGAGAACACAAACCACAAACATTAAAAACAATCTGGTATACAGTTTCATATCTCACCTGTCATGGTTCAGATTCTATCGTCACGCGGTAATTTACATACCGTAATGGGCCTCCGGAGCCGTCAGCACTGAGCACCAGGAAATACTCCTGCCCACCCAATACCCGCATCGCGAAGTCATAATTCCCGCATTGGAGATGTTCGGTCTCCGGTACCACGATACCGTCCTTTTTCAACAACCCGGTCACTGCACCATTTCCCGAACAATCCAATTTCAAATAAACATAAGTAGCGCCATTTTCAGGCTCATAGGGAGTGAATGAAATCCAGTCTGTATCGTCTCCATTTGGAGAGGATACGTCGCTTGCGTACTCAATCTGACGTTCACCATCCGGGGAAAACTCTACCCTGACTGCCGGATTGGCTTCGGAATCGCCATCGGCTGCGGCCGGTGAAAAAGCAGTCGGGGTCAAAGTAGCCGCCCCGCCATTGGGAAGTGGTGTTAGATCAACCAATAAATTGCCCTGGTTATCATACAAAGGCAATCCTTCCAGGTTCACATTTTCAAGAAAGGCCGATGCTACCCAGCCAACACCCTGAGAATTAGATACGTATTGTATACGCACCCAAACATTGTTCGTGGTACGCCCGGTTATTACAAGGGTAGACCCAACCGTCACAGTCCCTTGAGATTCATACACCTGTCCAGGACCCACCCGCACAAACATCTCCTTGGCAACAAGCGCAGTTCGTTCCTGTGAAGGTGGTGGCAGGGTTGGGGTAGACTGGTTTTTGGGTTGACTAACCGGCAGTGTAGGGTCAGGACCTTGACCTGTATCCAGCAAAATGATTGGTATCTTCCCAGAATCCGATTCTGAGATTTGCATGTATGCGGCAGTAACCCATCCAAAAGTAGCAGAACCTGTTGGGTAAATAATTTGCCACCAGGTACCGGCAGGATTTCTACCAGTTACCTGTACTTGAGTACCCAAACCGAGGAGCCCCAACGAAGCCTCCTGTACACCCGGGCCAGATCGAACATTTACCTGCGAGGTAAGCACTGCCAGAACCGGAGCTATCGTCGGTGCTACAGTTGGAGGAGCGATCGTCGCCGAGGGGCGAGGTGTAAAGGTAGGAATGAGTGTGGCAGTGGCAAACGCCAGTGCGGGTTGAGTAGGAGTGCTCGTTTCCGCAGGAGTAGGCTGCAATCCACAGCTTGCCAGGAGAAAAACGATCAGGACATAGATAATTTGCATGAGCAGACCAGCTTTATCTTCCGTGTTTAAGAAATCACTTGGGGCTGGACAAACCGCCAGAGGCTTGAGGGGAAAACCAGCCGATTAGGGCATAGAAGGTGCCTAAAATCAATAGACTGAATTTAATCAATGCACAATATAATGCCAATCCAGCGAGTTGGGAAACAGGGTTCCCGGTCAGTTGGGCAAACAAGGCAATATTTTCAAAAGAGTCGAATAGTGTGGCAAACACAACTCCCCACCCAATCAACCGGCCTATAATCATCCAAGGCCTATCGCGTCTATACATCGCCAGCAGTGTAGCCAACCCCAGAGATATGGCATATATTGGCATAAATAAAAAGTCAAATCCCAATCCGAACGCAATGTTTAATCGCGCACTTTCGTCCCAGGAAGCTATCATCTCGCCAGCTTTTTCAGGGGTGCCTGCCAATTCAAAGGCCACGATTCCCGTTGGCGGCGTCGTGGCTGCCAATGGCCGATCCAGGAATATAAATACCAGGTAACACAGTATGGATAAGCCGATAAAGATAATCAGGACTCGCCGACGCTGCAGTACAGGTACAAATTCCAATGGATGATTATTCAAAATATTCTCCCTTTATTACTGTCCATTCGCTGAAATGGTTTTGACTTTCAATAATTTCCAGCCAGTTGAGTGTAGATAGCTGGTGACAAGCCGAGTAATTCCAAGATACGGGTCTGTAAGTCCGATATCGGTGTAACATGGCGAACAGTGCCGTCCGACAAATGGATAACCGTCAGGGTAATTCGGTTAAAAACCTTGAGCAATCGCTCGGTAGTTGGATTATCGATACCCTTCTTCGGGTTGTTTTCGATCAAACCAACCAGCTTTTCCTGGTTTTGAGCAAGTCGTTGTCTGACCACAAACTCAATCAAGGTCAATATTCGTACTGCGATGCTCAACAGGTTGGTCAAACCTACCACCTGATCGTCGTTTTTGACGAATAGAGGATTTAGCGAGAGCGGCACGCCTTTCAGGCGATGAAAACCATGCTCAACAAGCCACTCATCTCGATAAGTCAGCACAGCTTGCTCCAAATCGAGTAGTTCTGCCGGAGCATTGCTGACGTAAGCACGCCAACCAAGTGTTTTTTTGTGCTCACCTATCACATCTTCTTGTCGGGTGACGGCTGTAACTTGGTAACGAACCGTAACAATTTCTTGCTTGGGCCGGTCAGGAGTGCCACGACCTCGCCCAATATACTTGGTCAGACGCTTTTCCTGGCGTTCAAAGGTGTATGCCAGCAGTCCTTCGACATGATGCTCTTTGAGAATGGCGGCTGCCGCACTGGCTAATTCGGCTTCATCCTGTATTTGGCGTTTACCTCGTCCAGGACGTGGCGTTAACGCCATCAATTTATCCGCGGCTCGTTGCAATCGTCCTTCCAGATTTTCCAACATGCTTTTTCGGTAGCTTTCTGAACGTACAACAAAAACCTGCTCTGTCCACTCGATGATT
>CAIVSQ010000341.1 GCA_903908605.1 uncultured Anaerolineae bacterium | reverse complement strand
GACTTATATTGAAAGAAAAAAGATACGTGCGTAGTGGTCGCCAATATCAGAATATATGTCACCTGTAACTGGTATTGATGAATTTAGAAGCAACGATAGGATCATAACCAAAAAAATATAATCTTGTACAAGAAATTAATCACTGAGTTGTTTGTCCTTCTTTGTACCAGAAATTGTCATAGGACGCCAGATTGATGCAATTCGATTCATCGAGTTGGTCATGATGTTCTGTGCAGGTTCAACAAAGTACCTCGCAATCACATCGCTTATACACATGATGACAACAAAAAGAATTACCTGGGATGCCCCTTGATTGAAATTGGCGGGACTACCGTAAATTGGCGTAGCAAAGAAAATAGCTGTCCAGCTAATGGCAACCTGGTGAATAAAAAATATTGGCATGCTCAGGTTTCCAAAATACACAAGCAGCCTGGTATTGAATAATTTGGATATATAACCCGTTTGAAAGGCAAAAACGAGGATGACAAACAGTGAGAATGGAACATAATACGGTCCCATCCTGAGACTGCTTATTCGAAAAAAAACAAAGTGAAAAATGGACCAGCCGAAAAGGAAAAGGGATCCAATTTCAAGAAGGGTGAAAACGAGTCGATTGGCCAGGCGTGGCTTAATTATTTCAGAAAAGCGCATAAATATCATGCCAAAGAGCAAGCCGATAAAAAAGTCCAGGAACCTGGCATAGGGTGAAATATAAATCAGCCACCAGCCGAATGAATAGCCCGGGGTGTCATTACCGACCAATTGTCCCAATAAAATTTGACCGGCAAAGGCCGTTATTGCAAAGAAAAAATAGCTGCTGGTGCGGTTGAGAA
Organism: uncultured Anaerolineae bacterium; assembly: GCA_903908605.1. Taxonomy (GTDB): domain Bacteria; phylum Chloroflexota; class Anaerolineae; order Anaerolineales; family Villigracilaceae; genus UBA5195. Next base: position 10,867 of record CAIVSQ010000341.1, on the reverse strand, counting down.
GGTTGTTTTTGCGAAAGATATGTAATATGAAAGGTGTCAGCAGGTAAAAAATTACGATATCAGCAATAAACCATGAGACACCATTAAAAGCAAATACCTGAATGCCAATATTGATTGTGGTTTGCAGGAGAAAAATGTTGGCGAGTACCGAAAATATATTGGTTTGAAACCCCGTGATAATCATAACCGGGAGGGAAAGCAAGAATGTCAATAAGTGTAAGGGATAAATTTTGCTGAGACGCTTGATAAAATTGTCACGAACAGGCAGAGAATCCAGCTCAACGAATTTACGCTGATCTCCCAATGCAAGGACAAAGCCAGAAAGGATGAAGAAAAAAGTAACAGCGGGGGGGCCAAATCCGACTGGGGAATCCAAGTGGTGAATATAAATCAAAATGATTGCGAGAAAACGCAACACAGTCAAGGTATTGATCATACTAATTTGTCCATGGATCGGGTTTCCAATGAGCAGGCCTGATTGGGAATTATTTTAATGTCGAATTTCCTATCTACGGGGCCAGGTAGGGGATGTTCGATGATCATAAGAACACATGATATTTTTGTATCGTTCAGGTCGTGAGTAATCGTTACCTCAAATGGAAAAAATTTAGTGAGGGTGAAATATTTGTCCGCATCTTTAACTAATTATCAACAGACTTGGAGGAAACTGGTTGCGACTTCATCCAATCGTAGGTGCGTGAAAGCCCCTCCAGTAAATTGATTTCGGGCTGCCATTTCAAAATTGTTTTTGCCAGGGAAATATCAAGAACATTGCTGGGGACATCAAACGGCCGGCTCGGAAGATGTTTTACCTGCAGCAGGTGCCCGGTGATGTTTTCAATTTGGCTGACAATATTATTGACACTTTGGCCTTCACCAGAGCCAATATTAATCACCGTGCATTCATCGGTCAGCGTGGCGGCCATCTGGAATGCTCGTGCAACGTCTTCGACATAAACATAATCACGGATGATCGATCCATCGCCCCAGATTTGGATGGGTTCGCCAGAAATGGCTTTGCCAAGAAAGGTCCCCATTATCCCTTGCGTTTCATTCATGGGCTGCCTTTCACCATACACGTTTGAGATGCGTAAAACGCAGTAGTCCAAGCCATACAGCAGCCAGTACAGGTGCAAGTATTTTTCTATCGCCAGCTTTACAATACCGTAAGAACTGATTGGCTTGGTGGGGTGATTTTCCCGAATGGGAATTTCCTGTGGAATACCATAAACGGTGCCACCCGAGGAGGAGAAAATCACTTTTTTAACGCCCGACTTGCGCGCCAGCTCGAGAAGCTGTACGGTACCAATCAGGTTGGATTCGATATCCTTTTGCGGATTATCGTTGGATGATTGTGGGACGGTGGTGGAAACCAGGTGATATAAAACATCGCAATCCGCCAGTGCGGAGCCAAGATCGTCCGTGTTTAAAAAATTTCCCGTTACGATTTTTGCGCCTTTGAGGCGGCATAGTTGCAGGAAGCGAGCCTGGGGTTGATCAAAGACGGTTACTTCATGTTGATTGTTTAACAGTGCTTCGCAGATGTGAGATCCTAAGAATCCGCCTCCGCCTAAAACGAATATTTTCATCTGGACACCCCGGGTACATTTGTGACAGCTAATTTGAAGCCATTTTCCGTGACGATGATGGGTAATAACCTTTCAATCGCATGAAGCATGGACCCGTCATAAGGCAGCGGTTCATTGGGATATTCTTCCCAGCCCAGGTTGAGATTGAATAGTGGTTGAATCGCATCCACTCTGGCCCAGAACATGGTGCCAACCGGGAAGTTGATATTGGCCGGCAATGGGCCAATGGCAAGCCTTTCAGCCAGCAATTTGGCAAAGGGCAGATTTTCGCCCCAATCCACAATCCAGGGATCATCCGGAAACACAAGACCGATTGATTTGTCGCTATCCATTTTGGCGAGGATAGTGTCGATCATTCTGTTTTTTCCACCCAGCAGGTTGGCCAATAAAAATGAAAACCAAACCTTGCCCATCGCTTCGAGATTCATGAGCGCTGTTTTTTTTGTGTGCATATGGCCAACATACTCGTAGCCCTGCAGTATCTCTTTTTGGAATTCGCTCAAGAAGGGCCCAATATCTCGTCCGCGGTTGGGAACCTGCCGGATTGCTCGAATTACCCCGTTATATGTGCTAGTAATTTTAAAGACCTGCTTGTGTACGTCTTCATTGGGAACGCTGATAAATAAATCTGGCAGCGTTCGATTCAAAGATAACTGCGCCATTATTTCGGGCAGCAAATCTGCATAATATGCGTGAATGTGAAGAGCCACCCGCCCAGATGGGGAAGAAAACCGGTTGTTTTCAATCGGGCTGATGACTTCGAATTTCCATGGACCGCTTGGCTGACCTGCACGGAGATAGCATGCCAGCGGGTCCTGATCGCTGGAATATTGGGGATACTGTTCCTGGAAGATGCCTGGGTGAAAACCAGGAAATAATTTCCTGCGATTTATTCCAGATGCCCAGTTGCGTACATAGCGCCGAATGGGATCTTCGGTGGCAATGGGTGGAGTGTTGTTTGTGAAGTAATCCAGTTGGGCAAGCTCAGTCTTGCGAATTACGCCATCATCTTGCTGTTCCTGGTTGGCGCGTGCGATCGCCCCAAGCGCAAGCGATTCGATTTTTGAACCATAGACCGCCATATCAAATACTTTTTTGGCTACACTCTTTAACTCTTCCCCGATTCTTGACCGGTATGATTTAGATTGCGCAAAGGTCATCACTTTTTCTGCCATCGCGCTGGGGTCAATGTACGGGGCCACACACGCATCTTCGAGACCAGCCTCAATCAGGATATCGGCAATCCCGGTGGTTCTTTTGAAGCAAACCAGCGGCAGCCCGCGAGACATTGCATCAATGGCCACATTGGGCAGCGGGTCCAGCCGGGAGCTAAGCAGCATAAGATCGGCAGCCTGGTAGGCTGTTTCAATGCTGGTGGTTTCTGGCAAGAATTCAAAATGATCCAGCAGGTTGGAGCGCTGCACCTGGTCTTTCAGGTAAACCGAATAGGCCAGGTCGCGCTCAGGCTCGTAACCTGAGCCGATCCAGACGAAGCGAAAATGTATACCCGCGTTGTTTTTTACCAACTGGGTGGCGCATTCGAGAAACAGGTCGACACCTTTTCTCATCTGCACAAACCCCACCCCGATGACTAAAAAGGTGTCTTCAGGACTTCCGGGCGGAAGTAAATGGCTAAGCAACCTGGTGCTTTCGTGTTTTTGTTCTTCAGGATTGGCGGATCCAGTTGAGGGTATTTCACACTGACCCTGTGGAATGATATGAAGAGGTTGATTCTGCAGCCCAGCATTTTCGGCCAGCGTGTTTTCCAGGGTGATGGTGGTGGAGTAAACAGTTTCGCTTGCCCACAGGATCGCTTCGACCATGGCATTGGATGGTTTGGTATACGAAGCAAATTCATGAATGAGGCTGACAGTTGGGATGTAGTGCTTGGCAAGCGCTGCAAGGATCGAGCGTGTAACCACACTGTTGACAATGGCAAATTTGATTTTAAACTGCCGGGCCAATAGACTGGTGGCATAGTCGATGAACAATGGATTTGTCCATCCAGGCAGCGGGCCTAGCGCAAGGGCACTTTCTTCGCGCATATTGTTGGCAATGATTCCGTCTACAAAATAGAGGGCGATAACATTATATTTGAAATGTAAGGTCTTGATGATGTTATAGCTAAGGACGGGCGCACCTGTCAGGGACGCTTCGTGACTGACCACCAGCACAGTCTCTTTCGCCGGGTCAAATTGAACGCCGCCAGCCTGCATAATTAACACCGGTGGAACGCCAGATCTTCCTTCCGCTTTGCCAAAATCTCTGTAATGCAGGTATGGATTTAAACCAGTGCTAGCAACGTCGGGATTTGCCTGAAGATACCAGACGGGATCAAATGATTCCGTACCTGGAACCGATAATTCCAACGTAGGGGTTGATACCTCCAGATCAGAGTCCGATCCTTCCAGTCCCGAATCCGCGGATTCCAATCCTAAAACCGTTCCATCCAGGGCCGGTGTTACAGAGGAAGAATTCTTTGTTGCCTGGGACGGGTGCGGAAGATAGCCTTCATAACGCCCATACCTGAGGTAATGGACCAGTGGGTTCATGCCAGCTTGTTTGACAGCCGGATAATTTTCCAGATACCATGTGTTGGAGAAATCTGGACTTGGGTCGCGGTCTTCCAGCCAGCCGTAGTGAAGATAGTGGCTGATGGGGTTGACCCCCGAGAGGGCAACATCTGAGCAGGTCGCCAGATACCAATCCGGGTTAAAAAGGTCCGAACTGGCAACAAGGCTCATATCATTATTGAAACCCGAGTTGTTGCGAAGTTGTAAAAATGACGGGTTAAAATATTTTACAATTATTTTAAGGATTTTTAGCCGCAAACTATTGTCTGGGACCAGCCAGATTCGAAAATTATGAAATAGATTGGCTAACTTCCATGATCTGCTGCTGATGACTTCATCCAATCGGCTGGCAGCTACCAGGAGCGATAATTCTTTCTCACCCAGACTGCTGGATAAAGATTGGACTTCCTGCTCTCTTCTGTTGGATAGAGCATCAAGCGATTCGATTTGGGATAATAAATCCGGAATCCGCTCAGAGATTGCTTGAATGGATCGTTCTTGTTCTTCAACTTGCAAAACCAGGCTAAGCTTTTCTTGCCGTAGCTCCTCCGCGCGGGCGGATTCTCTCAGGATGAGTGCGTCTTTGTTTGAACCTTGTGCTGCCAGGCTTTGAATTTGGCCTTGCATCTTGTCTGCCTGGGTGACATAAGACCGGATCACCTGATCTCGTTCAGCCATTTGCGTTGTGAGAGCTTGAATTTGGCCGAGCATCTCGTTTGCCTGGGTGGCGTAAGCCTGAAGCGTCTGATCTTTATTCGATACTTGTGCTGCCAGGTCTTGAATTTGCCCCAACATCTCAGTGGCCTGGGTGTTGTAAGCCTGAATAGTCTGATCCTTATTTGATACCTGTACTGCCAGGTCTTGAATTTGAACTAGCATCTTTTCAGCCTGGGCAGCATAAGCCTGGATGGTGTCGTTTTTATCCTGAAGTTTCAACTCGAGAGAAGCACTTGCGAATTCGTTTTCAATACCAAACCCCAGTTGTGAGAAAAATTCTCTTAGGACCTGGGGATCGGCAGTTGAGTTAAATACGAAATCAAGCCCGGCTGGGATTTCTGAACCGACTGCCAGAACGCCTAATCCGTGACCGTGAAAAAATTCAAACGAAGGGTAACTTCCCTTTAGCTCATCCCATAGTTTCGATATTCCAAAATCGTCTGCACTCTTATCGATGTTGTGAAAGAGAACCACCGCACGCGGACTTAGTTTTGGTGTCCAATAATCAAAATCGTGCCTGGCGGACTGGTAGGAATTCACGCCATCCATGTGAAGCAGGTCGATGGATCCATCTTTGAAATGGGGCTGTGCATCGTCAAAGGTGCTTTGAATTAATTGTGAAAAGCCATTGTAGAGTGTATCGTGGTGTTTTTGCAGGTCAGCCAATCCATTCGTGTGAACATCCCCCTGCCAGGTCTCCACCCCATAACATTTGGTATCCAGTGACAGTTCAAAGACTGCCTGGCAAAACGCGCAGTATGAATTACCGCTTTGAGTGCCAAGCTCTACTAGCGTTGTGGGCCGAAGCAGGTCAACCAGCAGAAAGGCAAAAGGTATATGCCCAACCCATTCGGATGGTTCAGCAAGCCGTTTAGGCATGCGAAACAGAATCGGATAATTTATTGGATTGAAGGGTTGATTGCCTGGGACGGAATAATTTTTCTTGGATGTCATTTATTTTTCGCGATAATAACCGGATGCTCGTTTGGTGTTGGATATTTTTCGTCCGAGGTGTGGTGACCCTGGGGTTGATTAGGGTAAAAAATTGGCTTTCTTAGTTTAACAGAAAACTCATTCATTGCAAGGTTGTAAAGAGAGTTTGTTTTGTGTGTCTGTGTATTTGTTGTTTCTGACCCTGCAAGAAGGAATTATCTGTTTATGCAACACCATCGCTAGCGTTTTTGGGGAGATTTTTCTATCAAGTCTACCGTCCTGCAAACATATCTTCGAAAAAATGGGTTTATGTGTTGATGTGATCACCAGGCGAAATAGCGAGACGCTCAATTTCTGCGACATAACGCGGCATATCAAATTGTTTGCGGGCGATGGTCTGCAGCTCTGCTCCGACCTTGAGGCTATATGCTTTTGACCGGGCGAAGGCGAGAATTTTTTCAGCCATCACCGGAGTATCCAGGTAAGGTGCCACGCAGGCGTCATCAAGTCCGGCTTCTGTTAATAGATTGGCGATGCCGGTGGTTTGATTGAAACAGACCAGGGGTAGCCGATGAAACATCGCATCGATGGCAACGTTGGGTAATGGGTCCAGTCGCGAGCTGAGCATGAGAAGGTCAGCAGTTTTATATACAGTTTCCATGCTCCTGGTTTCAGGCATAAATACAAATTGGTCGAGAAGTCCGGCGCGTTTTACCTGATCTTGTAGAAAAACAGAATAATCCTGGTCACGGTCAGGTTCGTAGCCCTGTCCTATCCAGGCAAACCGAAATGAGAGCTGTGGATCACTTTTAACCAGCCTGCTAGCGCAATCGATAAACAGATCGACACCTTTTCTGAAATGAACAAATCCCACGCCGATGACCAGGAAGGTGTTGGCAGGGATATCACTCGGCCGCAACAGTCTCAGCACACCGGCTTCCTCGAGTAAACGTTGCTCGGGACTTGCATTTTCATCCGCAGGAATTACGCACAGTCCCTGCGGAAGCAGGTGAATCGGGTAGTCTTTCAGCCCTGGGTCAAGGGCCAGGGCGTCTTCGAGGGTGAGGGATGTGGAAAAGATGGTGGTGCTGGATAATCGAACAACTTCGCTGACCGCATTGGCTGGTTTTGAGTAAGAAGCAAATTCGTGAACAAGGCTGACCCTGGGAACATGATGCCTGGAGAGCCCTGGTAAAAACTGGTGACAGGCGACACTGTTTACAATGGCAAACTTAAATAAAAATTTTTCAACCAGCAAGTCTACGGCATGATTGATAGTTAAAGTCATGTCATCTTGAGGAAGTGGCCCCATGTAATGAGTGGAGAATTCTCTGAATTCAGACTCCAGTGAGCCACCCCATAGGTAAACGCAGACGACATTATATTTTCCACCCAACAATTGGGCAATATTAAGACCCAGGACCGGGGCGCCTGTCAGCGATGCGTTATGACAGATCACTAAAACGTTTTCTTTTGCTGGATCAAAAGCGATCGCACCCGTCTTGATTTGCACCTTTGGCGGGGTTCCCTTTCTGCCTTCTGCTTTCCCCCACATGAGATAGTGCTGGTAGGGATCAATGCTGCCTTGTGCAACATCCTGATAGGTCTTAATGTACCAGGCAGGGTTGAAGTTATCTGACTCTGAGAGTTCATCCTGACTAGCGTTGGGTGAATTCGGCATCGGAAGATAACCGAGTTCGCGCCCTTGTTCGAGGTAGTGAATCAGCGGATTCAAACCCGGTAAAATGGCACTGCGATAATTCTTAAGGTACCAGGCACAGTTAAACCCCGGCCCTGGGTCGCGCCCCTCGCTGCCTCCAAATTTCAAAAAATGAGATGCGGGATTCATTCCTGTGGCGGCGACATCGGGATAGTGCTCCAGGTACCACTTCTCATGAAATAATGTGGATGATTTAATCAGCCGAATCTGTCTTTGTGTGGACAGAAAGCCGAGTATGGTTTGCCAGGATGGAAATTTATTGTGCATATTCGTCATTATTGTACTCAAATTTGTCTTGATTTGCCGCTTGTGTGGTGTCGTGGAGGACGACAATATTTTCCTGTGGATACATTGTTGCTAGGAGCGACAATATAGGTTTGTTAACTGAAACGACCTAAGCTTGCCGGCATGTTTACCTGGAAACACCAAATACATTTGTGACGGCCATTTTGAAGCCGTTGTTGATCACGACCAACGGTATAAGCCTTTCGATTGCATGCAAGATCGAACCATCCAAGGGGAGCGGTTCCTCCGGAAGGTCTTCCCAGCCCAGGTTGAGATTGAGGAGAGGACGTATAGCCTCCACCCTGGCCCAGAACATGGTGCCGGCCGGGAAATTGATATTGGCAGGCAAGTGATTGATGCCGAGTTTGTTTGCAAGCGGCCGGGCAAACGGTAAATTTTGGCCCCAATCCACCATGTTGGGATCATCCGGAAAAACAATGCCAATATGCCCATCGCTTGCCATTTTTGCGAGGATGGTATCGGCCATCTTGTTTTCTCCACCCAGCAGGTTGGTCAGTATAAATTCACGCCAATCCGTGCTCCATTTTACTGAATTTAACCAGGCAGTTTTTTTTGTGTGCAGATGCCCAACAATCTCGTAATCATGAAGAATCTCATCTCGAAATACATGTAAGAATGGTTCGATATCACGTCCCCGATTGGGAACCTGGCGAATGGCACGAATCGTTCCGGTGTAGCTGCTTGTTATTTCAGAGATCTCTTGCGGTGAAATTTCATTCGGAAGGCTGATTAATAAATCGGGGCGGGCAAGATTCCCATTCAGCTGTTGTAATATTTCATGAAGTAAATCCGGGTAATAGGCATGAATGTGCAAGGCAACCCGCAACACTGGTGCCACGGGTGCGGCATTCTCCGTTGGGCTGATTACCTCATATTTCCATCGCCCATCTGGCTGCCCCGCGCGAAGGTAACATGCCAGTGGATCCTGCTCACCTGAAACCAGGGCTGAGTCCTCCTGGAAAATGCCGGGGTGGAAGCCTGGAAATAATTTTCTGCGATTTACTCCGGCGGACCAGCTGCGCAAATATGTGCGTATGGCGCTTTCATGAGATATGTCTGGTATCGTGGGTAAAAAGTAGTCCAATCGACTGAGCCCTGAGGATCGGATGGTCAGAAGATCCAATTGTTCCTGCATGACGTGCTCAATAGATGCCAACCGGTAAGGTTTGATTGGCAGTGAATGAGCCAGCCGTCCTTCAGATTTGCCCCAATTCAGGTAATGTTGGTAAGGGTCGATCCCAGCCAGGGCAACATCCGGATTGACGATGAGATACCAGGCAGGGTCAAACAAATCCAGGCCGGGGTCAATCAAATTATCCGCTGGTTCGTGTGTTGGTTCGGCTGTTGGCGCATGAGGAGGAAGGGGCAAGTGCCCCATGCCCATGCCATTCCTGAGGTAATGCAGCAGTGGATTCATGCCTGATAGCCTGGCCTCTGGGTAGTTTTCCAGGTACCATTTGCTGCTAAAATTGGGACCTGGGTCTCGGCCTTCCTGCCAACCTGTAAGCAGATAGTGGCGGAGCGGACTTTCGTTTGCCCCGGCCACATCCGGGTAGGTTGCCAGGTACCAACTTCGGTTAAAAAGGGGGGAATTCGAAAGCAGGTCCAGGTCATCCCTGTAGCGCGCAGAGTTGCGATTTTTATCGGCTGGCAAGGTTGTTGATCTGTTTTCTGGTGTCAGCCGGGCGCCTATTTTTTGGAATGAATTCGCAAATTTCCATGTTTTGCTGCCGGTTATTTCAGCCAGGCGGGTATTGGCTAGCTGCAGAGAATTTTCGCTGGAATTCAGGTTGATCGAGAGAGTTTTTATGGCTTGATCTTTTTCGAACCCTTGCGCAACCATTAATTGAATTTGGCTTAGAGCTCGTTCTGCGTGGTCAACCGTTTCCTGAAGTTGTGCCTGGAGAGATTCTTTTGCTAACTCATTATCCAGGCCAAGTCCCATGCGACCGAAAAAATCCCGTATGGTTGCCGGGTTGGTGCCTGGGTTGAAAAAAATATCCAGGCTTGCCGGGTATTCAGATCCGAAGGCGATTAACCCCAATCCGTGGCTATGGAAAAATTCAAACGAAGGGTAGTTCCCTTTTATTTCATCCCAAAATTTCCACACACCGAAATCGAGCATGCGCACATCAATATCATGAAAGATGACCACCGCTCGTGAGCTTAACTTGGGCAGCCAATGTTCGAAGTCGTGTTTGACTGCTTCATAAGTATGCAAACCGTCAATGTGCAGCAGGTCGATCGATCCATCGGGGAAGGTTTCCTGCGCATCATCGAATGTCGTTTGCATCAATGTCGAAAAATCATTGTAGAGCGGATCGTGGTGTTTTTGGAGGTCCACCAACACGCTCATGTCATAAAGACCTGCGTGAACATCGCCTTGCCAGGTATCAACGGCATAGCATTTTGTATCCAGCGCCAGTTCCTGGACTGCCTGGCAAAATGAGCAGTACGAATTGCCACTGTGCGAACCCAATTCAACCAGGATTTTAGGCCGCGTGAGTTCAACCAACAGCATTGCAAAGGGAATATGCCCAACCCAGGATGGCGGTTCCACCAGTCTTTTGGGGTAGGAAAAGAGGATTGGGTGTTCCAATGGGTTAAAAGGTCGTTGCGGTTGGTTGATAAAATTATTGGACATTCCGATTCGCCTTCCTCAGACGGAACATGGTGTACCTGTTCTTGTTTGAAAAACAAAACCATTAAAATTTTGGATTATAAAATGATGGTTAGTGTACCAGAAAAAAATTACAACTTGCTTGCCTGGCTTTCAATTACGGGAATGAGTGCGATGGTGTGAAGAATTCGGAAAATGCGAATATTCTATGATTTCACCTGGTTGGATGAGTATAGGGCATTCAGAATATTTTAAGTTCCCTGGAATTATGTAGTATAGTTGAAAAAATAATGTCTGTTGAAAAATCTTACGGTATCTGTTTTCTCTATTTTTGACAAAATTGTGTCTTTTTGAAAATTTACGCACACCCATATCTGCTTGAAGTTTACTGCTAATTTCCGCCAGCTGG
>CAIVSQ010000340.1 GCA_903908605.1 uncultured Anaerolineae bacterium | reverse complement strand
TGCGCAAAAAAAGTTACAATTGAGCTATGGAGTATGCGCTTCCTTGTCTTGCATTCCGTGCTGTCTGGTGCCAATCGTTGGTCTCCAGCTGGCTTTCTTCTGGTAAACTTTACATCCCGCTGGTCATTTTGCAAACCACAGGTTGTTCTTGCCAGGTATGAAAGGAAGCGCCACTCACTGCCTGGTTTGAGAAACCCCTGCTGCTGATAGGCCATGCTTTGCAGTAATTATTCAACCAAAGGAACTGATATGAAGTCAATACCGAGAGATTTTCTGGCAGGTGTGCGTGCAGCATTGCCGATCCTGCTGGGTGTGGTGCCGTTTGCCATGATCACAGGCGTGGCTGCCGCGGCCGTGGGCCTGACAGTGTTTGAGACCATCGGCATGTCCGTGATCGTCTTTGCGGGCGCTTCGCAGATGGCTGTTATGCAGTTGATGAAAAATGGCAGCCCGTGGATCATCATGGTGCTGACTGCCTGGATTATCAACCTGCGTTTTGTCATGTACAGCGCAGCCATGGCGCCATCATTGAACAAACTGGCCACCTGGAAGAAATCCCTGCTGGCCTACATGCTCTCTGACCAGGCTTTTGGCGCCAGCATGAGCCATTTTGCCAGGTATCCAGAAGCCGAACAACGCTGGTTCTATTTTGGCGCTGCCCTGACCTTGTGGAGTGTCTGGCAGGTAAGCGCCATTGCCGGATCGCTGCTTGGCGCGCTTGTCCCGGCTTCCTGGGGTTTTGATTTCGCGTTCCCGCTCAGCTTTATGGCCATGATGTTCGCTGCCCTGAGCGACCGCCCTACCGTTCTGGCGGCCCTGATTGGTGGGATGATGGCTGTATTTGCCAAGGGTCTTCCATATAACATGGGGCTGGTCCTGGCCATCCTGGTCGGGATTGGCAGTGGCTTGCTGGCCGAAAACATGCAGCGCGCGGCAACCCCGCTGGAGGCGAAATGAGCGGTGCATCCCTGTGGTTGTTATTCCTGGCCATTGGTCTGGGGACTTTCCTGCAGCGCTTTTCCTTTATCTACCTGCTGGGGAAAATCAGGATGCCGGCCTGGTTGGGGCGGGCCCTGCGGTTTGTACCTGCTTCTGCCTTGGCGGCCCTGGTCTTCCCAGCCCTTACGCACCCTGCCGGTCTGCTCGATGTTTCGCTTGGCAATCACCGTTTGCTGGCTGGCCTGCTGGGTGCCGTAGTTGCCTGGCGCACCCGCAATGTATTAATCACCCTGCTTGTTGGTATGGCAGTGTTTTGGCTGCTTCAGCTTTTGGCCTGATCGCAAGCCTGTTTAAATACCCACCCGTATCTGGCCAGCTCCACCCTGTCAGAAGAGCTGGTGTTTGATTGCCTGCTTTTGTATGAAAGGCAGGTCGTTTGTCAGGCTATAATCTTTAATATGCAAAAAACATCGGTTTCATTTCAGCAGTACATGGATTTCATGCGCCGCTATTTACGCGGGCGTTTGCTTTGGATGACTGGTCTTGGTGTTATCCTACTGACCAGTATTGGCCTTCAAATTATTAACCCCCAGGTGATGCGTACTTTCCTCGACCGTGCGCTGGCTGGCGACGATCTGAGCGCTTTACGTGGGCTTGGGCTGCTCTTTATTGGCATTGCCATTGGCCAGCAGCTCCTCGGCGTATTAGCCACCTACCTGACCGAGCTGCTTGGCTGGTCAGCCACCAACCAGGTGCGCCTTGACCTGGCACGTTATACCCTTGGCCTGGATATGTCCTTCCATACCGCCCACACGCCCGGTGAGATGATTGAGCGTATTGATGGGGATGTGATGGCGCTTTCCAACTTCTTCTCTCAATTTATCCTGCAGGTGGTGGCCAATGTCATCCTGATCTTTGGCGTCCTGGTTGTGCTGCTGCGTGAGGATTGGCGCATCAGCCTGGTCCTGGGTGTATTCGTCGGGTTGACCCTGGTGATCTTGCTGCGTATGGTCAATATCGCCGTGCCCAGTTGGGAGAAAGAGCGACAGTTCAGTGCTGACTTGTACGGCTTCATTGAAGAGCGACTGAACGGCACCGAAGATATCCGCTCCAACGATGGTGTCGCCTATGTGCTACAGCGTTTTTATCGCCTGACGCGCGATCTGATGCGCATCACCATCACCGCCAGTTTCCGCTGGGCGGTGGTGATGAATACCACCTGGGTCCTTTTTGCAGTCGGCAATGCCCTCGGTTTGCTGGTCAGTGCATACTTATATCGCGCCGGGGTCATCACGATTGGCTCGGTCTATATGGTCATTTATTACACCAATATGATCAGTTGGCCGCTTGAACGCATTACCCAGCAGTTCCAGGACTTGCAAAAAGCTGGTGCCAGCCTGGTTCGCATTATGGGCATTCAGCAGATCAAGGGCAAAATCGCCGGCGAGGATGATTTCAATACGCCGGCCAACCCTGTGCTCACTGCCGGGCCGTTGGAAGTTCGCTTTGAGAATGTTTCATTTACTTACGCCGAAGCCCAGCCTGCCGCCGAGGAAGTGCCTGCCGGGCAGGCGGAAGAATTGGTCCTGCGTGACGTTAACTTTCAGCTGGCGCCTGGTCGCGTGCTTGGGTTGCTTGGGCGCACCGGTTCCGGCAAGACCACCCTTACCCGCCTTTTGTTCCGTCTGTACGACACCACCCAGGGAGATATTCAACTGGGGGGTAAAAGTGTTGCCGACCTGCACATCCAGGAACTACGCCGCCGTGTTGGCATGGTCACCCAGAACATCCAACTTTTCCACGCCACCCTGCGCGAAAACCTGACCTTCTTTGACGCTGACATTTCGGACGAATCCGTCCTGCAGGCATTGCGCGACCTGGGCCTGTGGGATTGGTATGTTTCCCTGCCCAAGGGCCTGGATACCGAGCTCGAATCGGGCGGTGGCGGGCTTTCGGCTGGCGAAGCACAGCTGCTGGCCTTTACCCGCATCTTTTTGCGTGACCCCGGCTTGATCATCCTGGATGAAGCCACCTCGCGTCTTGATCCGGCTACCGAGCATCTCATTGAGCAGGCAGTCGATAAATTGGTAAAAAACCGCACCGCCATCGTTGTTGCACATCGCCTGGGCACAGTCCAGCGCGCGGATGACATCCTGATCCTGGAGGACGGCCACATGCGCGAGTTTGGCGAGCGGCAGACCCTGGCAAGCGACCCTGGTTCACGTTTTTATCAACTGTTGCAAATTGGGTTGGAGGAGGTGCTGGTATGAGCGAACCCACCCCGCCCCAGGCTGAAGTTCATGAAAAACCGCCGGTAGGTTCCTGGCGTTATTTTTGGTCGATCATACGCTACTCTGGCTGGGTCTATACCAGCATCGTATTAATGCGTATCTTCATTTTCGCTGCCACCCCACAGTTGACCGGGTTGGTGATGCGCGAATTTTTCAATATGCTGGAAGGGGTTGGCACCTGGAATCAGCCGCCCCAGGTCTTTGCCGCGCTGGTAGTGGCCCTGGCTGTCGCCAGAGCGTTCATCATCCTGGCCGATATGTACGCGCACAACCTCTATACTTTTCGTTCAGGTGCCCTGCTGCGAAAAAATTTGCTCACCCGCATCCTGGAACGTCCCGGCGCGCGGGCTGTGCCCCAATCTGCCGGTGAAGCCATCAGCCGTTTCCGTGATGATGTGGACCGTGCCACGCAGTTTACGGCTCAGTTACCGTTTATGGTCGGGCAGGCTCTCTTTGCCGGGATGGCCCTGACCACCATGCTGCGTATCAGCCCTTCAGTTACTCTGGTGGCCTATGTGCCGTTTGTCCTGTTAATCCTGGTGGGCAATTGGGCCATGAAAAACGTGGAGCGCTTCAGCCAGGTCAGCCGCAAGGCCTCTGGCAAGGTGACCGATTTTATCGGTGAAGTCTTTGGCGCCACCCAGGCCGTCAAAGTGGCTACAGCCGAAGCCAATGTCATGCGTCGTTTTGTGCAGCTAAATGAGAACCGCCGTAAGGCCGCCATTACCGAGCGCCTGTACGGTGCCTTTGTTGAATCTACCATCTGGAATTTCATGAGTGTTATCACCGGGGTGATCCTGCTCATGGTGGCTCAATCCCTGAATGCCAAAGGTGCCCTGGCTGCCGGGCAGCCCGTAATTTCGCTGGGTGATTTCTCCCTCTTTATCTATTATCTCGGTTTTACCACTGAGTTCACCGCCATGACCGGCGTCTTGTGGGCCTGGTCCAAGCAGGCTGGTGTGGCCCTGGCACGTATGATCACCCTGCTGCAGGGTGCCGAGCCCTTCAGCCTGGTCAGGCACAGCCCGGTATACATTACTGGCGAAATCCCCCCATTGCCTTATACAGCCAAAACTGCCGAACATCACCTCGAGAGCCTGGAAGCGCGTGGCCTGACCTACATTTACCCCGATACCGGGCGTGGCGTTGAGGCGATCGACCTGCGTCTCAAACGCGGTTCATTTACCGTTGTCACTGGTCGTATTGGTTCGGGCAAAACCACGCTTCTGCGCGCTCTGATTGGCTTGCTACCTCTTCAGTCTGGTGAGATATTTTGGAATGAGCAGGTGGTCTCTGATCCGGCCAATTTCTTTATCCCGCCTCGTTCCGCCTATACTTCGCAGGTGCCGCTTCTTTTCAGCGAATCGCTTAAGGAGAATATCCTGATGGGCATGCCTGAAGACAAGGCCGATATCCCGGCTGCCATCCGCATGGCGGTGATGGACAAGGATCTGGCAGATCTGGATCAGGGCCTGGAGACGGTCATTGGGTCCAAGGGCGTCAAGGTCTCGGGTGGGCAGCGACAACGCACCGCCGCCGCCCGTATGTTTGTCCGCCAGCCCGAGCTGTTGGTGCTGGATGATCTCTCCAGTGCGCTGGATGTTGAGACCGAGCGCCAGCTCTGGGAGCGCGTCTTTGAGCAATCGGCGGAGGCTACCTGCCTGGTAGCCACTCACCGTCGTCCGGCCCTGCGTCGCGCGGATCATATTATCGTTTTGAAAAATGGCCGCATTGAAGCTCAGGGTGATCTTGATACCTTGCTGGAGACCTGCGAAGAAATGCAGCGCCTCTGGCAGGGTGAACCTGGCTAGCCTGGCTATATTTTGTCGGCAGACCTGACTGGTCTTGCCTGACCTTTTTTATGGATTGATGTTACTCAGAGGAGTCCCCATGGAAAAATATAACCCCGCCCATAAGCAAGTCCTTGATGATATGTTTTCCGGTCATCCGTTCTTGCGACCGGGTAAAATGTTTGGTTTTCCGGCCTATTACGTTGGTAAAAAACTGTGCATTTGTTTGTATGAGCAAGGTGTTGGCATCAAGCTGCCCGCTGCGGCGGTGGCCAGCCTGCTGGCGAATGATCCGAATGTCACCCCCTTCCAGCCGTACGGCAAGGCCAGGATGCGGGAGTGGGTTCAGATCAATTTAAGTCATTCGGAAGATTACAGGAAATATCTTTCTGTTTTTGATGAAGCGGTCCAACATATACTCACCCTGCGCGGGGAATGAATAATCCGGCGCAGGGTTTTTGGCTGTATAATAACGATTCTAAAAGTCGTGTATTAGGCGGCGTTCAGTTTTCGCCGAAAGTTGATCTTTTCTGACCCGTCTATTCACCCCCGTCCTATTTAACCCGAAGGAGAAGCCATGTTTAAGTTCAACAAAATGTTCGCACTGATTACCATCCTGGCCCTTGCCAGCCTGGTGCTTGCTGCCTGTGGCCCGCAAGCAGCCTCCACCCCCAAGGTTCAGCAGCCTGCTGCCACCGAAGCGCCCGCTGTTGCCACTGAGGCTCAGCCTGCCGCTACCGAAGTGCCCACTGAAGTTCCCGCCACCGCTGTACCGGATCCCTCCGGCGGCACCCTGACCATTGGCGTTGCCATTGAGCCTGAAACGCTCGATCCCGGTGATGCGATCTATGTTCAGGAACAGTTTATCCTGATGAACGTGTTCGATTCTTTGCTGTCGATCGCCCCAGATGGCAGCCTGCACCCCGGTCTGGCCTCGGAATGGAAACCGAACGCCGATTTCTCTGAATTCACTTTCACCCTTCGCAAGGATGTCACCTTTCACGATGGCACGCCTTTCAAGGCAGATGCAGTCAAGGCTTCATTTGACCACATCGTCAGCGAAGCTGTGCTTGAATCTGGCGGCAAATCCCTCTTGCAGGATCACAAGTATGTGGAAACGGTTGTTGTCGATGACTACACCGTTACCGTAAAATTCGAAGCTTCCTACCCGCTGTTCCTGCGCGATGCTTCCCGCCAGTGGCTGAGCATTTCCTCGCC
Organism: uncultured Anaerolineae bacterium; assembly: GCA_903908605.1. Taxonomy (GTDB): domain Bacteria; phylum Chloroflexota; class Anaerolineae; order Anaerolineales; family Villigracilaceae; genus UBA5195. The sequence goes on along the minus strand of CAIVSQ010000340.1, from coordinate 18,038 downwards.
AGCCGCTCTGGAAAAATACGGTACTGATTACGGCCGCAATCCTGTTGGAACTGGCCCTTTCAAGTTAGTCAAATGGGACGCTCAGTCACAAATCGTATTGGAGCGCAACCCCGATTACAAATGGTCGCCTGAATATGCTGCCCATGCCGGGCCTGCCTATCTCGACCAGGTCGTGTTCCAGATCCTTCCCGAAGCTGCCACCCGTTTGACCGCTTTTGAGACCGGTGAAATTCAGCTTGCCAGCGAACCCCCCGCGCTTGACGCGGTGAGCATGGCTGAATCTGGCAAGGCGACCATCCAGACCTTTGCCCAACCTGGTGTTCCCGCCATCCTGATGATTAATGCCACCAAGGCTCCGACGGATGACATCAATGTCCGCAAGGCCATGATCCTCGCCGTCAACCAGGATGAACTGGCCCAGACCGCTTTCCAGAAGTTAGGCCTGCCGGCTTACAGCGTCATTTCCCCCACCACCTGGGGATATGACGAGCAAGCCGCCGCGAAGTATCGCTTCAATCTCGACGAAGCCAAGAGCCTGCTGGAAACCGCCGGTTGGGTAGATGCCAATGGGGATGGCATTCGCGAAAAGAATGGTGAAAAACTCACCATTGACTGGCCCGATAACCCGTCCTGGTCCGAGGCTTTCAACGAACTGCTCACTGGTTATCTCGCCAACGCTGGCTTTGATGTGCAGTACCGCTCCATGGATGATGGCGCTGCTTACGAGGAACTCCTGGCCGGCAAGTACACCCTGGTTTATATGTACTGGACCCGCCCCGATCCCTCCCCGCTGCGCTACCTGTTCCATTCCGAAAATATCGGTGGCGGTGCCTGGACCAACTTCAAGAGCGACGAACTTGATGCCGCCCTGGCCGATGCCGATACAAACACGGATGTGGATGCCCGCAAACAGGATTACGCCAAGGCCCAGAATATCATTATGGATAACGCCCTTGTGCTGCCCATGTTCAGCGTGAACACTTCTTACCTGCTGAATCCGACCGTTCAGGGCTTTGTCTTTGACCTGGAAGGTTTCCCCCAGCTTTACGATATTTCTCTCACAAAGTAAGCAGGAATGTTTAATTATCTCGTCCGGCGTATTTTCACTTCGATCCTGGTGCTATTTGGCGTGTCGGTACTGGTGTTTTCCGTCATCCATCTTGTGCCGGGTGATGTAACCATGGCAATACTCGGACGCCAGAAAGTCTCTCCGGAAAAAGTAGCCGAGCTGCGCGAGCAGCTCGGCTTAAATGACCCTCTTTATGTGCAGTATGGCCGCTACCTGGATAAAGCCCTGCATGGTGACCTGGGTATGTCTATCCGTAATAAACTCCCGGTGGCCAAATCCATCTCTGAGCAAATGCCAGGCACTATTTACCTGGCATTTGCAGCTTTACTGGTCGCCTTGAGCATCGGCTCTGTCCTTGGGATGCTGGCTGCGCTTTCGCACGGTACCTGGTTGGATACACTGGTGATGGCTCTCTCGGTCAGTGGTTTATCCATCCCAACCTTTTGGATGGGCTTGCTGCTCATCCTGTTGTTTTCCGTCCGGCTGGGCATGTTTCCGAGTATTTCGAACGGTTCCACTCCCAGTGAGCTTTTCTTACCCGCCCTGACCCTCGGCTTGCCCGAAGCGGCCGTGGTGGCCCGCATGGTCCGCGCCAGCATGCTGGATGTGCTTAACAGGGAGTACATTACCACCGCGCGAGCCAAGGGCGTTCCCCGGCACCTGGTGATCCTCAAGCACGCCCTGCGCAATGCCCTCATCCCGGTCGTCACCTTCCTGGGGTTGCAGATGGCCTATCTGTTGGGCGGCGCAACCATCGTGGAAACCATGTTCGCGCGCCAAGGTATTGGACGATTGGCCGTCCAGTCCATTTATAACCGCGATTATCCCGTCGTGCAGGGTGTGGTGCTTGTCACTGCTACGATCTATGTTTTGATCAATACCCTGACCGATATCACCTATGTTTTTGTTAATCCCAAGATCAGGCTCAAATGATAGCTAACCTGTTTTCTTCCTGGCTGTCAGTCAACTCGCCTGGCTTCCGTATGTTCAGGCAAATCCTGCGCAATCGCAGCGCTCAAATGGGCGGCGTGCTCTTATTCATCCTGGTGTTTGCATCCTATGGTGCGCCCCTGATCACCTCTCAGGACCCGATTAAAACAGCGCCATCGATGGCCCTGAAAGCCCCCAGCCTGGCGCACCCAATGGGGACAGATGGTATTGGTCGTGACAATTTCGCCCGTTTCCTTTACGGTGGGCGCCTTTCTCTGCGAGTAGGGCTGGTGGGTATTACCATCGGTGCCCTGCTTGGCATCACGCTTGGGTTAATCTCAGGCTATTTGGGCGGTTGGGTCGATTCTGTTCTTTCCTGGTTTACGGATGTCCTGATGGCTTTTCCGGATATTTTGTTGGCGCTTGCCATCATTGCCATTCTTGGTCCGGGGATTTCCAACGCCATGCTGGCCATCGGCATCTCCTTTGTGCCATCTTTTATGCGTCTAACGCGTGGCAGTGTGATGGCTCTGCGCGAAATGACCTATATCGAGGCTTCGCGCGCCCTGGGTAGTTCGGATGCACGCATCCTGATCCGCCATATCTTGCCCAACTCCGTCCGGACCCTGCTTGTCCTGCTGACACTGGGGATCGGCTCTTCCATTTTGGCGGGAGCCGCCCTAAATTTCTTGGGGCTGGGCGCTGAGCCGCCGACCCCAGAGTGGGGTGCCATGCTCAACGCCGGAATGAAGTTTGTTCGCCAGGCCTGGTGGCTGACGGTCTTCCCGGGCGTTGGCATTTTTCTGTCGGTCTTATCGATTAACCTGATTGGGGATGCCGTCAGCGATGTGGTCGCCGGCACAACCATCAGCGTGCGTCAAGAAAAATAAACCCGTAAGTCTCATTTCCTTCCCGCTCACCCTCATGATTTCGCAATCGTTACAGGTATTTCATATGCAGCCTGCTCATTATTTGTTTGAAAATGCCCACGTCTTCACGGCCAACCCGGCCCAGCCATTTGCCGAAGCAGTCGCGGTCAGGGACAACCGTATTGTCTTTGTTGGCAGTCGCGCGGATGCGCAGGCCTATAAAGGGCCTGCCACCCGCCTGATTGATGCTGGCCAGGGCAGCTTGCTGCCTGGTTTCATCGATAGCCACTTTCACATGATGTATGGTGCGCTCAACCTGGATGGTATGCAATTGGAACCAGCCAATAATTACCAGGACATATCACGCATCGTCCTGGCTTATGCCGCCGAACACCCGCAGGATACCTGGCTGCCTGGCACTGGCTTGCGCTACAACCTTGGCCCTGGCAATAGCCCGCTTACCCGTCAGCACCTGGATGCCCTGGTCGCGGATCGTCCGATCTACATCAATGCCTTTGATGGGCATACCTCGTGGGCCAATACCCTGGCGCTTAAAATGGCCGGTATATTTAACGGTGGCCAAACCGGCCCCAACAGCGAGAATGTGCTTGATGAACACGGCGAATCGACCGGTGAACTGCGTGAGCCGGGCGCTTATAAGCCAGTCAGCGACATGGTCCCCAAGCCGGGTGATGCCCGTAAGCGCACGCTGCTGCACAAGGCCTTGCGCCTGACCGCCTCACTGGGTGTGACCAGTGTTCACAACATGGATGGTTCGGACACCCAGGCCGGCATCTATGCTGCCCTGGAAGATTTGGGCGAATTAACCTGTCGTATTTACATTCCGTACAGCGTTCACCCGGGCACCCCAGTTGAAGCCCTGGCGAAGGAAGCGCTGGCCATGAAAAAAGCCTATAGCGGCGGGATGCTGCGTGCCGGGAGCGTCAAGTTCTTTATCGATGGTGTCATTGAAGGTTTCACCGGTTTGCTGGTTGATCCATACGCCGATGACCCTTCCACCTGCGGTGCTGCCAATTATGACATGGATGAGTTCAACAGCCTGGTGGCTGAAGCTGACCGGCTGGGCTTGCAAGTTATCACCCACGCTGTCGGTGATATGGGCGTGCGCCGGGTGCTGGATGCGTATGAGAATGCCCGTACTATTAACGGGGTTCGTGATGCCCGCCACCGGGTGGAGCACATCGAATTGATTCACCCGCAGGATTTGCCGCGCTTCAAGCAGTTGGGCGTGCTGGCATCCATGCAGCCGCTGCATTCTCCCATGACGGTTGACCCAGGGGATGTCTGGCCGGTGCGTGTTGGACAGCAGCGCTGGCCCCTCAGCTTTGCCTGGCAGACCCTGCGTGAAGCCGGTGCCACGCTTATCTTCGGGTCCGATTGGCCGGTGGCTACCCAGGATGCCATGCGCGGACTCTCCAATGCAGTCAATCGCCTGCCGTGGGTGGATGGCATGCCACACCAGCGCCAGACCCTGGCAGACAGCCTGCTGGCATATACACGTGATGCTGCTTATGGAGAATTCCAGGAGCACGAAAAGGGCCAAATTAGCGCAGGCTATCTTGCCGACCTGGTGTTGCTGCCCGAAAACATCTTTGAAACTGCCCCCGCTTCCATCGCCGCTGTCAGGCCTGCCCTGACCATGGCGGATGGGCGCGTGGTTTATGAGGCCTAAATGAGCGGACAGGATTTAAGCGGCAAGGTTGCCATCATCACCGGTGCGAATACTGAAGTGGCCGAGGCGGTTGGGCTGGCCTTGGCACGGGCCGGCGTGGGCATCAGCTTGTGCGGCCGTCAGCAGGATGTGCTCGAACTGGCCGCAGCGCGGATCACCGCCGCTGGGGGCAGCTGTATTACCCTGCCCTCCAACCTCGATGATCTGCAAGAGGCCGGGGTTGTTGTGCAGCGTACCCTGGAAGCCTTTGGGCAGGTGGATATACTGGTCATGGTCTCGCCTTTTTGGGCGGGCGGACAGGTTCACGAGCACAGCCTGGCGACCTGGGACCTGGTCTTGCGGGCCAATTTGCGTGAGCCTTTTGTCATCTCCCGGGCCGTCCTGCCGCTCTTCAGGGAACAAAAACATGGCCAGGTCATGGCCATTGGCTCGGATTCGGCCGAAGGTATTTACCAGCGCGACGGTGCCTATGGCGTTGCCATGCACGCGCTGACCACCCTGGTGGAACTGATCCGCGAAGAGAACGCCGCCCTGGGCATCCGCACCCACATCCTCTCTCCGGGCGTGGCGCTGAGTGATGAGATCGGTTCGGATGGATTGCCGTCCCTGACCACCCATGACGTGGCCGAGTGGGCACTCTGGCTGCTCTCACGCCCGGCTCATTTGCGCGGGAATGGCTCGCTTTTGCTTTAGCGTGCCGATGGGCCGTCTGCTGCGAAACAAAATTTGATCTTTTTGGCCGCCCGCGAGGCGGCTATTGTTTTTGATATGTGCTGCGCAGCTTCCTGGCTAAGCTGATTGACTCTTGTGTTGTTCCGGCATAGCATCTCTTCGAGGTGAGCGCCGGGGTTGATGATGGAATCTCTGTTGTTGGGATCGCAGTGAGTTTTGAGAGTGAACGCTGGCTGCACTGGCGTGTTGTACACTTACCCTGGAATATTTGAAAGGCAGGATCCAATGTCTCAGCGACAGCAGCTCGAACGGATTATGGAGATCGATCGTAGGATTCGGAACGGGAAATTCCCCACAGCGGCACAGCTTTCCAGTGACCTGGAGGTGAGCAGGCGGGTGATTTTCAACGACCGTAATTTCATGATCCATCGTTTAGGGGCCCCGATCGCCTATGATCGGGTACGGGGCGGCTGGTATTACCGGGACGAAAGCTGGATCCTGCCAGGGATCATTATGACCGAGGCGGATTTGCTGGCGTTTTTCCTCTCCATTGAAGTCTCCAGGCGTTACCTGGGAACATCCATGGAGCAACTCCTCTACTCGGCTGTTGAAAAGCTGTCTCAAAGCATCAGCGGAACAATATCGGTAAAACTGGATACCCTGCGCTCGATTTATTCATTCACCGGCTCCACTTTATTGGCATCGAATGAAAAAGTATTGCTCGATCTGCACCAGGCCATCAGCACATCCACCCGGGTTTGGATGCGCTATTACACAGCCAGCCGTGATGAACACACCCAGCGGGTCGTGCATCCGTATCACCTGAGTAATATCCGCGGTGATTGGTACCTGCTGGCTTTTGACGAACTACGCCAAGAGATTCGTAACTTTGCAATCGGGCGCATCGAGGAATGGAAACTGCTTGATGAAAAATTCAAGCGCGACCCTCACTTCTCACCGGCTGATTATCTATCCTCGGCCTTTAACGCTGAGCGCGGGGTGGAGACCGAAGATATCGTCATCCGTTTTGCGCCGGAAGCAGCGCGCTATGTGCGTGAAAGACAGTGGCATGAGACCCAGCAAATTGAAGAAGAAGCCGGGGGTGGTTTGCTGCTCAAGATCCGATCGAGCGGGTTGGGCGAGGTAAAGCGCTGGGTGCTGCAGTACGGCGCCAATGCCGAGGTGCTGGCCCCAGCTGCTTTGCGCAATGATTGCCGGGACGAGGTTAACAGGCTGCATAGCCTGTATGCCGGTTAAAGCCTGCATTTGGCCATTGAAAGAGAAGTCCCCTGGCATTGGGGTTGCCAGGGGACTTTATTATTGGTCCTGGGCCAGTCCCAGCAGGGTGGGTAAATCCAGGTGGGTGAAGTCTGGCACGGCCTGCAGCACATGGGGCAATCCGGCGACGGCTTGCGCGTCGATGGTGGTGCAAATCATGACGGCGGCCATGCCTGCCCGGCGGGCGGCTTCGATGCCGCCGACGGCATCTTCAAAAACCAGGCAGTTGGCGGGCGGTACGCCCAGTAATTCAGCCGATTTGAGAAAGATATCCGGGAATGGTTTTCCGCGCTGCACATCGTGCCCACCGACCACTGCCTGGAAATACGAGCGCAAATTGAGCCCGTCGAGGATAAAGCTGATGTTTTCAGGGGTGCCGGCTGTGGCAACGGCCATGGGCAGACCGGCGGCCTGGGCGCGTTCGAGTAGTTGTATCAGACCCGGGAGCGGCTGGCGTTGGTCGGCGAAACGCTCGCGGTAGAGGGCTTCTTTGCGGTGGCTCCAATAGGCCATATCGGCTTCGCTAAGCTGGTCGCCGAGCATCAGGTGCAATATTTCGCTGGTTTTTTTGCCGGTGGTGGCGAGGTTGAACTCGTCCTTGTTAATGTGGACACCAGCTTCGGCCAGAACATCCTGCCAGGCCTGGTTATGAACGGGCATGCTATGGACCATGGTACCGTCCATATCGAAAATCAATGCGCTGTATTTCATCGTTATTATTGGCTCCCTGTGCAGGGGTTACTTACTACAATTGGCTGCGCAGGGGTTATCCTTCCATGTTTCGTTATTTTTTTTACAGTTCCTGCCGTTTCTGGCAGGGGTGCAAACCGTGCGGCATATTATGCGGGCAGGATCGATTTTTCGGCGAGCGCCCAGATGGCCTGGCGTGTGGCTGGGTCCAGGACCGGCTTGGGCCAGGGGCTCATTTTGCTGTTCGTATCGAAGTATTTGCCGCTGAGACCAGCCACTTCAGGCGAGGTGGCCAGGTAAACGGACGAGCGTGATGCTTTCTCGGCTGATTTACCGCCATCTTCACGCACAAAACTCTTAAACAGCGGCCAGACCAGGCGCAGGAAACCGGGCAGCATATCCGCGGTGACGCTGCGGGTCATGTTTGTGCTGGCTTGCCCCGGGTAGCAGACATTCATGCTGATGGTTGTCTCGCTCAATCGCAGGGCAAACTCGTAGGAGAGCGCCATCATGATCAGCTTGGAGTGAGAATAGGAGTTGAGCCCATCAAACGAGCGCTCAGCCTGCAAGTTGCCCAGGTCAATCGTGCCCGAGGCTTCGCCACCGGTCAGGTTGATCACGCGGGCGGCTGGGCTGCTCTTCAGGCAATCCATCAGGCGCCGCGTCAACAGGAAGGGCGCCAGCACATTTACCGCGAAGTTCGATTCAATCCCATCTTCCGTCAACGTGCGATGCGGAGAGGCCAGCCCGGCGTTGTTGATCAGCACATCCAGGTGGTTGACCTGCTGCCCGACCTGGTCTGCCAGGGCGTGCACGTCTTTTTGCAGTGAAACATCCGCCAGGTACAGCTCCACCTGGCGGTTTCCGGAGGCGCGCTTAATTTCATCGACGGCGGCCTGCCCGCGGGCCTGGTTGCGCCCGCTAATCATGACCCTGGCGCCAGTTTTGGCAAGGGCAAGGGCGGTTTGCAGGCCAATTCCACCGGTGGCGCCTGTGATCAGTATGTTTTTTCCAGTTGGTTGCAAGTTGTTATTTTCCTATTATTCCGTTTTTGTTATTCGGTGACCGTTACTTCGACGAATTCTTCGGTGGTGTTGCCGTTCAGGTCTTCGACGAGGATACCGATGATGTAGTCACCGGTGTAGGCGTAGTAGGGCACCATTTCGAAGCCTTTTTTCTTAAAGGTCATGGTACCGCCATCGTAATCGACAAATTCACCATCGGGGTTTTTGTCGAACTCGAGCCACTCCTCGGTGATGGTGAAGGTATCGCCTTTTTGTGGGGTGATCTCGCGTGGTGCGCCACCGCTGCCCTCGCCTTTGAAGCTGAACACGTTTTGCATGACGCCATCGCCGTTAAAACGGATGACGGCATCGACCTGGGAACCACTTTTTACAAAAGTATAGGTTCCGCGGACGGTGTAGGTATTGGAGCTATCATCCACGCCGTAGGTTTCAGGCTCGAAAAATGCAAACTGGTCATTGGCTTCCTTGCCATCGCTCATGTAGTACAGCGTTGGCTCCCAGGTGTATTCGATTGGGATGACTGACTTGTTGCCCCAGTCCGGGTAATACATGCCTTCGATTTCCTTGGTGTTATCGGCGCTGATAAAGCCCATGTCGGCGGTCAGGTATGATTGTGATTCCTGGTCATAATAGCTGACATAGTAGTAGATATAGGCCACATTGGGGCCGGTCACTTCGGTGGTCATCTTGATGCTGCCGTCTGGCCCAATCTTGTTGGCGGAGACCTTGATGGGCTTGATCTTGATGTTGCCTTCGGCAGGCGCGGCGATGGCGGCCCCGGCTGCGGGAGCGGCATCGGTCACGGCCTGGGTAAAGTTGCTGGTTGCTGAGGCGGCCGGTTTGAGGACGGAGAGATCGGCGGCGCTGGCTTTGAAGGCCTTCTTGGTATAGTGAAAGGTCAGGTAATCATCCCAGAGGGAGGCCTTGGCAAAGCGACCGACATAGGCGCTGTACAGGTAGTTGCTGCTCTTGCCGAAGGTGGTTTTATACAGGCTTGAAGTGGGGAAATAGAAGGCCAGGCCATTGGAGCCGGGTCGATCTTTGCCGTGGGTTTCGGCTACCACGGCGTTTTTGAGGGCAACCTGAACCTGCGCGGCGGCCTTATCGAGCGCGGGGTCGGAGATGTTTTTCTGCAGCAGGTTGACAAAGTTACCCAGGTCAATATAGGGCGGCGTCTTGTTATCAAAAACAGTCGTATACGACTGTGCATAGGTGCGGGCTTTTGAGACCGCTTTCTGGTCGACCTTGGCCATGGCGAGGATCAGGTCATTGAGGGCGGCGTTCAGAGATTGCATGGCGCCCAGGTCGATGGCGGAGAGGGTGGTATCGACTTTCAGGTCGGTGGCCACCGATTTGGCGGAGTAATCGCCTTCGGCGTAGACCAGGCGGGCAGCGTCATTGGTGATGCGAAAATCCTGGTCGATATAGCTATCGACAATGGCCTTGCCCAATTCCTTGCCGGTCATGTCGGGGTTCTGGTTGAGGGTCTTTAGAAAACTGGAATAGGCCCAGCCAATGGCGGGCTCGGTTTCTTCGGAGGCGACTGCGTAGCGGGCATGCGGTGCGATGGCGCTCATGACTTCCAACTGGCCCATTAAGCAGGCATCAAAACCGACCAGCTCAAAAGCGCCAATATCGGTTTTTGCGATGATCTTGCCGAGGGCGTCGTCAATATCTTGCATGCGGAAGGAGCTGCCCTCGACCGGGTCGTCATCGTACCAGCCGCCATCCCAGCCGGAACCGTGGTCGCCCATGATCAGGACGTAGTGGTCAGACGGGTAGGTCTTGATGGCCCAGGTGGCGAAGTCGATCAGGGTCTTGGGATCGCCGCTGTTGACCTCGCCCAGGTCCTTGATTTCCTTTGAATGGATGGCGTTTAAATCGGCATCCTTGGTGACCAGGAAGCGCTTGGCGGTCGTCCAGTCACCATCGCCGTCGAAACCGCCATCGTAGCGGTCAATTTGGGAGACTATTTTTACGCGGTCGGTGGAGCCGACAATTTCGGCTTCGTTCAGGTCGTAGAAGGTGTCTTCTTCAAGGACTTCGTCATCCCCGTTTTGGTAGAGCATGATCAACCAGGTGCCCGCCTGGCCACTTTTGGCGGGGGTGGGTAATTTACTGGTGGCTTTTACGCTGGCGGTCGGTTTGGCGGTGGGCGTGCTGGCAGGTTTGCTCGCCTCGCGGGTGGCTGGCTCGGTCGTGGGATCCTCGGGCGCAGGGCCGCAGCCGGCGAGTGTGGAACCAACCAGCAGTAAACTGATCAGGGTATTAAAAAATGGACGGTAGTTGACGCTCACAGTATCTTTCCTTTGAACCGGTAGATCTTCATAAGTAAGGCCGGATGGGCCTGATTATACTGCCCAACCTGCCTGCCGTACCTTGCACAGTACCGCCAGCCTGCGAAAGGCTGATTGATAACGCAGCCCCGGCTGGCAAAAAACCATAAAAATGCAGCGCTGAGTCGAAGTAAAAGTCAGTACTTAAGTACTGGTAGACTCTCAAACAAAAAGGCCGTATCATGGTGGTATACCTGGTCAGACCACCATACCAGAGGAGACAAATGAAAATCTTACCGGTCAACCGATATTCCCTCGCAGAAACTGTTGCGGGCAAAATAGCAGGCACTTTGATTGATGGCACGCTCAAGCCGGGCTCACAGCTGCCCTCTGAGCGCGAGATGATCAGCCAGTTTGAGATCAGCCGGGCCACACTGCGTGAGGCGCTGAAATCGTTGGAAGAAAACAAGCTGATCGAAGCCCGCCCCGGTGTGGGCTGGTTCACCAGCGATCTGAATGCAAAAAATGTTTCGCAGGCGCATGAGCTGGCCCGCAAGGCGGCGGTGGTGAGTGTACCCGCTGCGCGCCTGGCTGGCAATGAGCCGCCCACCGGTCCACGGCGTGTGCCGATTGCGCCGGAAAAACCCATTCATATTCCCAACCTGCGCACTGACCGCCAGGGCACCTTTGAATTTATTTCCTGGTGGGAACGTGAGAAAGTGGCCAGCGCGAAGGTGCTGGTGGTTGGGGCTGGCGCGCTGGGCAATGAAGTGATTAAGAACCTGGCGCTGATGGGCATGGGCAACCTGTTCATCATTGATTTTGATACCATCGAGGCGGCCAACCTCAGCCGCTCGGTTTTGTTCCGCGAATCGGACAACCAGCGCAGCAAGGCCGAAGTGGCGGCTGCGCGGGCCAAGGCAATCAACCCGCAGATCAATGTGCAGTTCCTGAATGCGGATGTCACCTCCGGGTTGGGGTTGGGTGTCATCCGGCGCATGGATGTGATCATCGGCTGCCTGGATAACCGCGAGGCGCGCCTGGCCGTCAACCGCTTTTGCTACTGGATGAATAAACCGTGGGTGGATGGTGCCATCCAGGAACTGCTGGGGCTGGCACGCGTTTTTGTGCCTGGCAAGGGCGCCTGTTATGAATGCACCCTGACCGAAGCCGCCATCCGCGATCTCTCGCTGCGCTATTCCTGCCCGCTGCTGGCCAGGCAAAACGTCCTGTTGGGCAAGGTGCCCACCACGCCGACGATTGCCTCGATCATTGGCGGCATTCAATCGCAGGAAGCGCTCAAATTGATCCACTCGATGCCGGTTGAGGCTGGCAAGGTTACGCACTTCAACGGCTTGAACAACGAAATGCACACCACCGCCTACGTGCCACGCGAAGACTGCGAAAGTCATTGGACCTATGGCGAGATCACCGAGCTGCCAGCGCGGGCCGAAAGCACCACGCTTGAAGACCTGCTGCGGATCGTCCGGGCGGACCTGGGACCCAATGCGGTTATTGAGTTGGACCAGGAACTGTTGACCTCGCTGGACTGCCCGGTTTGCCATACCAGTGAGCAGATTTTCCTGCCGCTCAGCCAGGTCAGTTTTGAGGCCGGGCACTGCGCGGTCTGCGGCACCCTGCGCGATACTGTGCTGACACACGCCATTAACGGAGATGAAAATTTCCTGCACCGCAGCCTGGCCAGCATTGGCGTACCAGCCCTGCACATTCTGCGCGCCAACAATGGCCAGGAATACCGCTTCTACGAATTGAGCGGCGATTTGCCCGAGGCACTGCACTTCAGGCACTTCACCCGCACGCAGCAGGAACCGGATACCCGCCCGGTGCAAGGCCGCATTCGCATTAAGGCCGAAAGCCAGCCTGCCGAAGGGCATGCGGATGGCGCAACTGGTCGTATCAAGCTGCGAGCTTGAGCGATTGTGTCGATAGATGATTACGATGAGCAATCCTGAACTGCCTTCACCCACGCCAGTTGTGCCGGAATACGCGCGCAAGGTCGGATTGTTATTGTTGATTATCGTCAATGTGGCCCTCGGTTTGTTCTATTTATTTGAACTAAAACCCGGTGTGCACCTGCTTGCCAGGGCTTTCCTGGCCGATATGAGCATGGGGCTGGTGGCAGGGTTTGGAACCCGCACTTTGCTGCGCAAGCGCAACTGGTTTGTGCGTGTGATTACCGCCAGCGCCAGCCTGATCATTGGGCTGCTGGTGCTGGGCGTGCTTTCGGGCTGGAAATCTGGCCTGGGGCCGCTGAGCTTCTGGCGCACGACGATCGATTGGTACAACCTGGCGCACATTTTGCTCGGCGCGAGTGGCATCTTCCTGGCCATGCAGGCCTGGTCCAGGCCGCGGGCCGGTGTGGCGGCACAGGCTGTGCCAGCACCCAGCAGTGCCAGGTCGCGCCGGGGCAGGAATAAGACCAGCCAAAACAACCTGGCTGGTGAAAAGCCAAAAAGAATAAGGAAGAGCAAGGCCGACAAGGCCATTCCTCAACCTGCTGCGGCTGCCCCGGCCTTGAATATGCCGGTGCGCACAGAGCCGGTAACAGTTATATCGGCCCCGGCCCCGGTGCCGTTGCCGGCCACCAGCCGGGTGGAACATTCTGAAAGATCGGCAGCCGCCAGCCGGCCGGGTAAACCCGTTCCGCCAGCAGCGGCCCGTACATCGATGGTACGCCTGTCCAAGGTCGAGACACACCTGTGCCCTTACTGCCTGGAACCGGTCCTGAATAAGGACCCGCGTGGAATTGTGGAATGCGATATCTGTCATACGCAGCACCACGGAGACTGCTGGGCGATCGCCGGGTTCTGCCAGGTACCACACTTTACTGCCTGAACAAATTTTGCAACGAGGAGAACGTATGCCTGACCTGAGCATTACCATCATTTTACCCAGCGGCGCGGTTCGCAGTGCCGATATTCCGGACGATGTCACCATTCGTGACCTGATGGCCGAGCTGGCTTCGCTGCTGAAGCTGCCGACGGTTGGACCGGATGGCCGGCCGATGGGCTACCGCCTGGATAGCAAGGCGCTCGGCCGCGAGTTGAAGGAAAGCGAAACGCTGGCCCTGGCGGGTGTTCCAAACAACGACCGCCTGATGGTCACGGCCGATATCACTGCCGGGGCGGTGGATCTCAGCCAGAGCCCGCGTATACGCCGCCTGCGGGCCGATGCCGAATTGATGAATGAGATGGCCGCGCGCAGTGACCTGATATCGTTCACCACGCAGTCGCCGCAGCCCAACCTGCCGCCCGAGCGCTACATTGTGACCTTCAAGTGCAAAAGCATCGTTGGCACCGACCTGCTGGGCAAGCCCAAATATGCCGAGCACCACCAGGTGGAGATTTATCTTCACAACCAGTACCCACAGCGTTGGCCGGGCATGAAGTGGCTGACACCCATCTGGCACCCCAATATCAATCATGTCAATGGCACGGTCTGCATTGACGCGGCCTGGTGGACTGCCAGCCGCTCGCTGGACCGGCTGGTGATCATGCTGGGCGAAATGCTGCAGTGGAAAAACTTCCACGATGACCCGACCAAGCCGCCCTTCCCCTGGGATGCGGACGCCGCGCGCTGGTCGCGCGAGTACCGCAAGAAAGTCCCGGATGCCTTCCCGCTGGATACCCGCGAACTGCTGCGGCCCGAACGTATCAAGCTGGTGGACCAGGCGGATAAACCAAAGCCTCGCATCCAATTCAAATAAGCGTTCATATCGCGCGAATATGAGCGACAACCTCTTCACGGCAGATTCCAGTATTTGTGGCATCGCCATCTTCAACTCACCTTAAACCCAAGAAACAAGGAGTAATTAACATGTCAGACACACCTGTAACGATCGTATTACCTTCCGGCGGAAGCCGCAATGCCGAAATTCCGAATGATGTTCCGGTGAAGGAACTGCTGCCCGAGCTGACCACCTCGCTTGAGCTGCCGACCACCGGCCCGGATGGGCGCCCGGTTTATTATCGCCTGGATAGCAAGGCGCTCGGCCGCGAGCTGAAAGAAGTGGAAACCCTCTCGCAGGCTGGCGTGCCCGAAGGCGACCGCCTGATGATGACCGCCGACGTCACTGCCGGCTGAGCGAGCCTCCCTCACCTTATCCGTCCTGGCCTGGGCGGGCAACCAACCCCAGGCCGGGATGGATGGAAAGTAGTCAACCCGATGAATACCCGATCTCTCATCCGGCTCCAGCCATCCGAAACACCCCAGCCAACGCCCGCGCCCATTCCGGCCGATTCGGCCCGGTTCTGGCGATCTCCATTTGAAGGCGAAAGCCTGGTTGGGGCGGTGAAGGTGTTTATTACCCAGCCGGCTTATAAAAGTATATGTGCCCACGCCGGCGGCGAGCTGGATGACGAAACCGGCGGGATATTGGTGGGCCAATGGTACGTGGATACCGGCGCGGCAGGTGAATTTATTGTGATTGAAGAGGCCCTGCCGGCCCGGCATACCCGCCAGGGCAGCGTATTCCTGACCTTTACGCAGGATACGATTGTGGATTTTCATAATGAGATCGAAGAGCGGTTCCCTGGCAAACAAATTGTGGGTTGGTATCACACCCACCCGCGCATGGGGATCTTCTTCTCGCATTACGATACCTGGCTGCATAATCATTTTTTTCCCGAAGCGTGGCAGGTGGCGCTGGTGGTTGAACCTCACCAGGACCTGGGCGGTTTGTTTATCCGCCAGGTGAACGGCAGCTTTGACCCGGCGCGCTACTTCGGCTTTTATGAGTTGGAAACCGACCCCCAGGGGAGTATTGTCCACTGGAATAATTTGCAACGCGCGGCTGGCGACAGTCACGCAGGAGGCGAAACACAATGAGCAGGCGAATGCGAACATACTATTACGCCGTCCTGGGCGCCATTGGCGGCCTGGTTGGCTGGCAGTTCAGCAACCTTCTGGGACTTTCTTTTATTTCAAACATATACCTGAGCGAGGCAATTGTTGGCGCGTTGATTGGTTTGAGCATTGGCTTCTTTATCGGTATCGCTGAGGGCGTGCTGACTCTCAACCTGGTGCAGGCGGGCAAAGCGGGTCTGATTGGCGGTGGCTTTGGCCTGGCAGCCGGGATGATCGGTTTGCCGCTGGGTGAGCTGTTCTTCCAGGTGGCTGGCGCTGGCTGGCTCGGGCGCGTGCTGGGTTGGAGCATCTTTGGCGTGCTGATTGGCCTGGCCGAAGGGGTCTCGGGTAAAAAACAGGCCTGGAAGGGCATGCTGGGCGGGCTGATTGGCGGAGCCTTTGGCGGCCTGCTGCTCGAGAGCAGCTATACCTGGCTGAAAGATCCGCTGACCGGCAAAATCACCGGGCTGATCTTGCTGGGGGCCTCGACCGGCGCGTTTATCTCGCTGATTGTGGTGCTGCTGGCCAAGGCCTGGTTGGAGGTGACCTCGGGTAAGTTGAAAGGGACCGAATTTATCCTGGATAAGTTTATGCGCCAGGGCGGCCCGGCCATCGCGATCGGCAGCTCGGCGCTCAAATCGGAGATCGTCTTCCCCGACCCGGATATCGCTCCGCAGCATGCCATGTTGACCAGTGATGGTATCAACTTCTCGATCAAGGATATGAGCATGAGCGGCACCTTTATTGATAACAAGCGGGTCGAACGCGGCCAGCTTGTCAACGGCCAGCTCATTCGCATGGGCAACACCGAATTGGTTTACCACGAAAAGAGGTCATGATGAATCCTGTTACTCGTTTGTCCCGGGCCGTGCTGGCCCTGGCGCTCGCGGCAGTCCTGGCTTTTTCGGCACTGGCGCCGGCCCGCGCACAGGAAGCTGGTCCCAGTATCCGTATTACCCAGGTTGATAATTCGAAATTCCCGCAGGTGACCGTGTATGTGTCGATTACCGATGCGGCCGGTGAACCGATGGCGGTGGACCCGGGCCAGATTCAGTTGACTGAAAATGGCGCCCAAATGAAGGTGAGCGAGACCGGCGGCCCGGAGAGAATTGGCCCGCTGACCACGCTGCTGATTATGGATGTCTCGGGCAGCATGCTGCAGGCCGGCAAGCTGAAGGGTGCCAAGGCGGCGGCTAAGGCCTTTGTGCAGCAGATGCGTCCGGGCGACCAGGCCGGGTTGGTGACTTTCAATACCGAGGTGCGTTATGTTCAGCCGATTACTTCTGACCTGACGGTGCTTTCGGCGGCGATTGACAAGCTGAATGCTTATGAAGATACCGCCATGTTTGATGCGATTGCGCGCGGGACCGAGATCTTGAAAGATATCCCGGGGCGCAAGGCGATCATTGTGCTGACGGATGGGTTGGATAACGTCAGCAAGAACACGCCGGATTCGGTCCTGAAGAGCATCGGCCCGAACGGGCTGTCGATCTCGACGATTGGGCTGGGTGACCCGAACAAGAGCGGGCACAATTCCGGCCTGGATGAGACCGTGCTGCAAGATTTTTCGGGTCGGGCCGGCGGCGTGTACTCGTATGCCAATGATCCCGAGACCCTGCAGGGGCTGTACCAGTTGTATGCGCGCGCTCTGCAGAGTGAATACAGCATTGTCTATCAATCGCCGGCGACCCTGCGTGACGGTGCCAATCGCACGCTGAGTGTCAGCCTTTCGCGGCTGGGGACGACCACGCAGGTGGAGTACAACCCTGGTGGTGTGCTGCCCGAGATCAGTACGCCGGTTTCGTGGCGGGTGTTTGCGACTGTTTTGGCGGGCCTGCTGGGGCTGCTGTTCCTGCCGCAGCTGATTGGGTTGTTTGCGAACCGGCGCCTGGCTGCCAGCCCACCGGCCGCCGAGAAGGTGACGCCGCCAGTGAAGAAGGCCAATATCAAGCTGAAGTAAGACTTTATCGGTAGTTCTGCAACAAAAAGCGTCCGGCTTCCGGGCGTTTTTTGTTGCGGCGAAGAGGGGCGAAAATTTAATGCCAGCCAGCCCTTCAGGTTTTAACCAGCCTGCCGATATTAACAATATGGCAATTTCTGGCGTTAATTCGATGGAAAGTTCGATGGCGAGCCTGGCGACCAGCATGCAGGGTGGGCGCATGCAGCAGGAAATTAGCGTGGCGATCCTGAAGCAGATCCTCGATTCACAGCAGAATGAGGCGCAAATGTTGTTGGGTATGCTCGGCAGTCCGAGCCCTTCGCTGGATGGAACCGGACAGATTGTGAATATTGGGGCCTGAGCGGTTGGGCGGGGATGAAGGGCGGTGACACGGAGGGCACGGAGAGGGGCACGGAGATTCACAGAGTTTTTTTTGTATTTATGTTGTGATTGAAAATAGCTTTTTCCCATTGGCACGAGGCTGGTGGTGGGGGTGAAGAGCGTGGGAACCACGAAGGGCACGAAGGGCGCGAAGGAGGGCGAAGCGGTGAAGAAATGTATTTTGATGTATTATTATCCAGGTTTATCCATGGTTATCCATGCTTTTTGGGGTTAAACTCGCGGGGTGGTGGGTGTTTTATTTTTTGTGGCGGGTTGCCGGGCGGGTATAAAGGCGGTGACACTCGGTGAGGGCTCAGTGAACTCGGTGTAACGATTTGATGGTCGGGGTG
>CAIVSQ010000339.1 GCA_903908605.1 uncultured Anaerolineae bacterium | reverse complement strand
GGATGACACCCCGCTAAGACCGGTTAGTCCGGTAACGATGCAAGTCTTGAACGGTTTGATCGAGTCGCAAACAAAACTGAGGGATGCCGCTGAGAAACGCTGGTCGTTTGCGCGTGAGTCGCTCTTCAACCTTGCCCGCCTGGTGGCCGCGGATTGGCTCGAAGAACGGCAGCATAAGAAGGGCGGGCTGGAAGTTGTGCGTATCGAGGAGCTCTCGCAGGTCGTCTTCGATCGGGTGGCTGCCCTGTACTCCGCTCATATTCACCCGGATGCGGAACAGACGCGTAAGGCATTGGCCCGTATCGATGCTCTCCATCAGGATGTGGAGAAATTTACTCTGCTGGCCAACGGGTACAAGGGCGAGCTAAATAATGCCAATCTGGAAATCACGCGTCTAAAAATCCAGGCCGAAGACAAAAAGAGCAAACCTGCTTTGAAGGTGATCGATGCGGTTGTTCGCAATGTTGCACCGGCAGCCACACGTGACGCGATGCCACCCGAGCCTGTTGCCTCGGAGTTCCAAGCCTCATCGCCTGAGCCAGCCTGGTTTCAAGAGTGGAAGGCCGCCGAAGGCTTTGAGAAGCAGTCTTTCATCATCCGCGTGATGGGCGATACCGGTCTTTCGCTGCGTCCAGAAATCATGAAAGCCCTGACCGATAAATACCAGGTGGCACGCACCTCTGGTGCAGCCTTGCGCGCCTTTGAGCACCTGGTGGATATCGAGTTCATACGGACAGCCGAAACGGAAGGCGGGTTAAATGGCCGCCCTCCGCAAACCGCCCGGCTGGAAAGATTGGGCGAAAGCGCGTACATCCTGTTGACCGGAAAACAACCGGTGCGGGCAGAGTTCGATGAGATCCGTTCTGCGCATGGCTCGGATGCGCACACTCTCTTGGTCTTGAAAGCTTCCACGATCCTGGAATCTGAAGGCTATCAAATCCTTTCAAAAGGCGAGATGGCTTTCACCTTGCCCGATGGCCGCACAACTTCGCCAGATATTTGGGCCAAGAAAAATGGGAAAGAACTGTACATCGAAGTCGAACGCGATTCCAGGAAAGGCGATACAACGGCACGGGAGAGCAAATGGCAGAACGCATTCGATGCGGGTCAGGGATGTTTGTATGTCTTCAGTGAAACCGAAAGCCTGCAGAAAAGGCTTGCCCAGGAAATCAAGCATGCCCTGGCCTCCGAGGCGCGCCTGGAACGCGCCAACCTGTACATGACTAATCTGGACGCCATTGCAGCGAACCAAAGGCATCCGGACGGCAGCATCTGGGTGTCTCAAAAGAAGCCGTAATCTGACAGGGCTGAGGATACAAACTGGCGATGTGCGGATACAAAGAGGCGAATAACCGCATCAGAAACCCCAATAAATCCGGGTCAGGGATACAAACTGGTTATGCGTGGATACAAAGGTGCAAAAAAGTGCATCTGAAACCACTGAAAGTCCCGAATCAGGCAATGTTGGGGATACAAAGGGTTGGATATAAACCCTCTTTGTATCCGTAAAAAGGCCGGTAAGTGTACTAGGAAAGTAAATACCCCCCAGCTTCAGGGAACAATCTCTGTTTTCCGAAATCTGGTCAAGCTCACAGCCATCTGCCACCGCAGTTTGCCTGATAGGAACCCCGATGACCAAACACTCTACCACCACCCTCGACCAGAAACAGTCCTTCGCCAGATGGTTGGAAGGCCAGCTTACTTTTCGCAAGTGGAAAGCATCCGACCTGGCCAGACAATCCAATCTGAGCATTAGCACCATCAGCTTACTGCTGCACGCCCACCGCGCACCGGAGCCGGTCTCCTGCAAGAAACTGGCCAGCGGGCTTGGCCTGCCGGTCGACTTGGTTTACGAGAAAGCCGGGTACATGTCTGGCTCCGAGACGTTATCCAGCCCAAAGCGCTCCCTGATTGAGTTTGTGAAACGCATGCCGGATGCCGACGCGCTCAAACTGCTGGCCCGCTCGCAGGCACGCATGGTAACCCAGGCAGATGGGAAATGGTGGGCGTGACTACGGAGCCCAAAGCCACGGCAGCCCAGATAGCCTGCGTCCCGCCCAGGCGGTCGCTGGTTGTGCCTCTGATCCTGCTGTTCGACCTGCTGACGTGCTGCTGTTGTCTGTGGGCGCTGCTAGTCAGCATGCCCTGGATGCAAATTCATTAGCAATTGGAGAAATGCTATGTGTAATGCGAAGGTGTTCACACGAGATATTCAACCGGGTGTCTTTGTTATCCGGGGTCACGAAGCCCGCCTGGTAACCAAGGTTGTCAACGGCCTCGCCACGTATTGTAAGTTTTCTGCTAAAACCGGCGAGCCTTACGGAGATCAGCCAGCAGCCTGCAAGGTGAAGAGCTTATTGACCTGGGCAGAGAGACTTGCATCGACTGACGAAGTTGCCAGGTACGACCGGGAATTGATCATGGCATCATGCAACCAGGCTGCCAAAGAATGGGTGACCGGGATGCTGGCTCTCGTGCCGTCTGAATTATTATCCGGCGAGTTGGAACGCCGGGGAATATTGTCATGACCATACAAGACTTTTTCAGCATCGATACCACTCTGCTGAGCATCAAACCCAACCCGGCCAACCGCTATTTGCAATTCATCAGGGCAGACGAAGGCGTGAGTGTTTCCAACCGGGTTCCCGGTGATGTGGACATCTGAAAAATCACTTTTTCCGATGTCTCCGCCTCTGCGTGGAAACTTCGCGTTTTGGCGCGCGGAATTCGATAAGCGGAACTGGGTTTCCTGGAGCACCCAGGAGCATGTGACGTTTGTTGGCGGGAACGGCATCCAGGTCGATGATACCTGTGACCGAAAATTCGTTGCCAACTTTCCAGTCTGGTTTGCTTTCTTGGAGTATTTTGCTAAGTTCGGTTTTGTTCAGGACGACGATCGGGCAGGATTGGCATAACCAGCCAAAATCACCACCCATCATGAAAGCATCGTCCCGGCGGTTGCCGGTGCGGGTGAGTACAATTTTTTGTGCCGACTACATTGCCGCCTACGTTCCGAATTCTAAATTTATACCCGTAGATCGGAAATATGCCACGTAGGAATGATCGAAGTAGGGATATAACAATTGGGCTGAACGAGATGCTATCGCGGGGAAAGCACATCATACCCGTAATAGCTGCTGCATATCAGTCATTTAGTTATATTTTTATATGAGCGAACTCTTTAGACGAACTCTTTAGATATTGACATATTTCCACCCATATCTTATACTTTAATCGTCCGACCGGTCGGACGAAAACAGAGACTATTATGGCACCTGAAACCTACGAAAAAATCCTTTCCACTGCCCGCCGCCTGTTTGTGCAACAGGGCTATACCGCTACATCCATGCGCCAGGTGGCCGAGGCGACCGGGATTGGCAAGGCCACCATTTATCACCATTTTCCTGACAAACAGTCGATTGTGATGGCGCTGCTCCAACGCAATATCAAGCGCATGGAGGATGCTTTACAGCTTGTCCGCGCCGAAAATGACCCACGCCGCCGTATCCAGGTAGCTGCCGAAACCAGTGTTGGTTTCCTTTTCGAATCTGCCGACATCCTGCAAGTCGTCCGGCGCGAAATTCCCGGAGGTCGCGACCAGATGCAGGGCGGTTATACCAAATTCTTTCAGGAATATATGGCCATGCTGGCCGACGCCATCCAGCGCGGCAGCGAACAGGGCATCTTCCGCCCGGTCGATCCAGTAAATAACGCCCGCGTGCTAATGACCATGATCCAGGGCACCTTTGCGATGGCTTATCTGATCAACGAACGCGCCCAAACACCCCAGCAGGCTGCCGCTGTACTGTTGGATATCTATTTCCAGGGTCTGGATACCCGCTAGGTACTCTTTTTTTAACTATTGTTTCGACCGAACGGTCGGTCTAAAGTCCAATACTCAAGGAGTTACATGACAGAACAAACCATCTTGCCCAGCCAGGCAAATGCCCGTAACAAATTTGGTCTGGCACTGCGCTCCCCGGTTTTTGTGGTGCTCTGGTTGAGTGAAGCCTTATCGCTGATTGGCGACCGACTGATCATGGTTTCCCTGGTGACCCTGGTCTATGATCGCACCGGCTCAGCAGGTGCGGTGGGGCTGCTGATGCTGCTTAAAGCCATCCCAGCCCTGGTGCTGGGCAGCCTGGCCGGGGTTTTCGTCGACCGCTGGAACCGCAAGTGGATCATGGTGATCGCCAATCTGCTTCAGGGATTGCTTGTCTTCTGGCTGCCTCTCTCACCAGGCATTGTGTTTATCTTTGTCATCTACCTGGCGATGTCGATGGTGAACCAATTCTTTGTCCCGGCACGTTCCGCCACCATCCCTGATCTGGTGGCGCCCGAAGCACTGCTGACGGCCAACTCGCTATTTGCCATTTCGATGGTCGCCGCAATGGCGATCGGGCCAGCCATCGGCACATGGATCACCGAACTCGCCAGCCTGAATGCTGCCTTCTACACCGATGCCGCCACCTTTCTGATCCCGGCAATGGCTGTCGCTTTCCTTGTCATTCCACATAAACGCCGCACTGCAACAAAACCCAGCCTGAGCAGTGACTTGCGGGCCGGACTGGCCTTCGCCCGCTCCCAACCAGTGGTGCTGGCTGCCCTTGCCACCATCAGCGCCGCCTTCCTGGTCATCGGTACTATTTCAGTCGCCGGGGTGGTCATCACCCGCGAAATCCTACATGTCGAGTCCAGCAAATTTGGCATCATGATGTCGACGATGGGAATTGGAATGTTAGGTGGTGCGATTGTCTCGGGTTGGTTGGGGCGGCGGTTCACTCATATGCAGTTGGGTGTGGCTGGTCTCGTTTTGATGGCAGTGGGGGTGATGGTCTTACCTTGGTCATCCACACTGGCTATGGCTTCCATATTTGCCGTAATGATTGGCCTGGGCATGATCATCGTCCAGGTAAACGGCCAGACTCTCCTGCAAACCATCGCGCCGGAAATGCGTGGGAGACTGATGGGGTTCTCACAGACCCTGACCGGCAGTGTCACCTTCCTGTCCTCGGCCCTGGTCGGACTGCTGGTCGAACAACTGAACGTAACCATCGTGATGGCTAGCGTTGGCATACTTACACTGGCTGTGGCTGCCACCGTAGCCATCTATTATCACAAAACTTCAAAGTGAATGGAGCACAGAAAATGCAATACATCAAATCGCTCACGGAATTGAACCGGGCCAACCTGCCCATTGCCGGAGGCAAAGGCGCCAACCTGGGCGCACTGATCCAGGCCGGACTACCCGTCCCACCCGGTTTCTGTATCACCACCCCTGCCTACCGGGCTTTTGTGGAAATGAACAAGCTGGGAACGGAAATTCGCCAGATTTTGGATGCAACCCGCATGGATGAACCTGCCTCGTTGGATGCAGCCTGCAACTCCATCTGCGCCTGTTTTCAGCATGGAGAAATACCCCCTGCTCTGGCAGATGAAATCCGCCAAGCGTATACGAATTTGCATAAACCACCGGGCCCAGTTGCCGTCCGCTCCTCAGCCACTGCCGAGGATTTGCCCGATCTATCTTTTGCCGGTCAGCAGGATACTTACCTGAACATCCTCGGCGAGGCCGCTCTGTTGAATGCCGTCATCCGTTGTTGGGCAAGCCTGTGGACGGCGCGCGCCATTGGATACCGGGCGCGCAACCAGATTTCACATGATGAGGTTGCCCTGGCAGTGGTCGTTCAGCAGATGGTACAGAGTGAAGCATCGGGGGTATTGTTCACGGCCAACCCACTGACGGGCAAACGCAGCGAAACGGTCATCGATGCCACCCTGGGATTGGGCGAAGCGCTCGTCTCCGGGCAGGTGGAACCCGACCATTACGTGGTAGCAGGCTCCGGGGAGAAAGTCCTGGACAAGACTCTCGGCACGAAGGCGCTCTCCATCCAGGGTCAGGCCGATGGTGGCACAGTCACCCTTCATCATTCCGCCGCCAACCGTCAGGCCCTGCCCGATGAGCAAATTCTCGCCTTGGCGCGGCTCGGACAGCAGGCGCAAATCTATTTTGGCTGTCCACAGGATATGGAATGGGCTTGGGCGGAAGGCCGCTTGTATGTGGTGCAGTCGCGCCCGGTGACTTCTCTCTATCCACTGCCATTGGGATTGGCAGAACAACCTTTGGATGTTCTACTTTCCTTCGGTGTCTGGCAGGGAATGCTCGACCCATATACACCCCTCGGGCAGGACATGTTCAGCACTCTGGTGGCGGGGATGGGAAGCATTTTCGGCGCAAAAATCGATGCCAGGGAACAACGCATTTTTCTCAGCGCCGGGGAACGCTTGTTTGTAAATGTGACCGGACTGTTGAAGAACAAAATCGGGCGCAATGTGGCGAGCGTTTTTATCGGCGCAATTGACCCCGTAAGCGGGGCTATCCTGTCAGGTTTGCTCGAAGCTCCCCGTTTCGATGTCATCGGCAGTTTTCGCCTGCGCGACATGTTCAGACTGATCAGGGGTATTGCTCCGTTGATCGGGAATGTGTTGTACAACCTGCTCTGGCCTGCGCGTGGACGTGCCCGGTTGGAAAAACAAATCGAAGCCGCGTTGGAAAAGGCGCAAAACCGCTTTAACGCAGCGCAGAACTGGATGGAATTGATTGAAAGCATCGAAAGTTTGGGCGAAATACCCCAAAAGATGTTGCCGCGGCTGGTGGCCGGCATCGCCGCCGGGCAGGCGCCGCTGCAAATCCTGTTGCGGCAAAAGAACCTGCCCGGCGGTCCGGAATTGTTGATGGAACTGACACGCGGCCTACCGCATAACGTCACTACCGAAATGGATTTGGGACTCTGGCGGACATCACAGACCATCCGCGCCGACGCGGCGGGTGCAGCGCATTTCGCCACAACAGAGATCGATGTACTGGTGGCCGAATTCCGCCAGGGACAGCTAACTGAGCCTGCACAAACGGCCATTGCGCAATTCCTTGGAATTTACGGCATGCGCGGCATCGGTGAAATCGACCTGGGACGCCTACGTTGGCGCGAAGATCCAACGCCCATTTTCCAGGTGCTGAAAAGCTACCTACAAATCGATCCAGCCGCATCGCCCGAGGCGACCTTCAAGCGCGGCGCAGATAAAGCCCGGGAAACCCAGGAACAACTGGTGGCGGCGCTCAAAAAAGCGGGGAACGGGTTCAAAGCGCAGGTAGTCAATGAAATGGCTCGACGTATCCGCGAGTTGGGCGGGTTGCGCGAAACCCCCAAATTTTTCGTGGTGCGCCTGTTTGGGCTTTACCGCGAAACATTGCTGACTGCCGGTCAAAAACTGGTCGAAGCCGGGATTCTGAGCGCTGCCGAGGATGTATTTTTTCTGCACCTGTGGGAGTTGAAAACATTAGACTGCAACGAAACCCGGGACTGGAAAGCCTTGATTACAGAACGCCAGGCAACCTACGCCCGCGAACTGCGCCGCAGACGAATTCCGCGTATCATGCTGAGCGACGGGACCGCTTTTTACGATGCGCCTTCAACCGGGGATGCTGCCAATACGCTCTCTGGCAACCCGGTTTCGGCAGGCGTGGTTGAAGGTGTGGTACACGTTGTGTTTGACCCACATGGAGTACAACTAATCCCCGGCGAAATCCTGGTCTGCCCAGCCACCGACCCGGCCTGGACACCGCTCTTCCTGGCTGCAGGTGGACTGGTGATGGAGGTGGGCGGGATGATGACACACGGCTCAGTGGTCGCTCGCGAGTACGGTATCCCAGCGGTGGTGGGCGTCAGCCAGGCAACGATGAGACTGAAGGACGGACAGCGGGTGAGGGTAGATGGGTCAAGCGGGATAGTAACGGTGCTGCTGGAAGGTAAGTAAGATGGCTTGGTGTCCGGATGCGCGTTCGGAGCTTGCCACGCGCAGCATGTCTTCTCACAAAGTTGAGCGGGGGCTGGTGGAACAACCGCTTCGCGTGATGATCTGCTCGCTCCCGGAATGCCGTGGGGAATATACCGAAGCGCCTTCACACGTTAGCCGACGCCGCTACTGCTCCCCGGAATGTGCCCAAATTGCCTCGCGCAAGTTCCATGTCAGTCCGCTGGAAATGCAGCAAATGGTCTGGGAGATGCCAGCCACCCACATCGCCCGGGCATATGGTGTCAGCGACAAGGCCATTGAGAAATTCTGCAAGAAGCACCAGATCCAGAAACCGGGACGCGGATATTGGGCAAAGCTGTATGCCGGGAAG